>NZ_JAVERO010000046.1:0-15358 GCF_034007085.1 Castellaniella sp.
CGATCACGGCGGTGGGAAACGCTTCGCGCAGCGCCAGAACCGTGCGCACCAGTCCGGCACGCTGCTGCAGGCCCAGATCGGGGGCCTGTTCCAGCAAGGCATAGGAATCGACCGTATCGAGAAAAAACCCCTGGTAGCCCTGCCACCAGATCGGCCGCGCAATTTCTTCGACCAGAAAGCCCGGCCACCCGGGCTGCGCCTGGTCGATGATCCAGCTTCCCCAGTCGGCATTGCGGCCAATCCGCCACGCAGGCGGCATGCGTGTGAACCCTGGCGCGCAGGACAGGATTTCCCCCAGGCTCAGATACGCCAGCCATTGGGGCGCGCGGCTGTCCACCGGCAGGGGATGCCGATGACCAGGGTCGAGCACGACCGCATCGAAGCCCCCCAGAAAACGAACCGGGTCCTGTGGCCCATAGCAGAATGCCAGACGAGGATCGGCACCTGCCAGACAGGCGGCAAATGCTTCCCGCTCAATGCTCAAGCGCGGCATGGACATGCGATCTCCTGATCTGTCGAGCAAAGAACTGCCCAAAGCGCGCCGCCTTGTCGGCCCAGCCCCAATGACGGATGCATTCCAGGCCATACTCGGACAGCCGGATGGCCTCTTCCGGACCTGCCAGACAATAGGCGCGGATGCGATGCTTGAGCGCCTCGATGCTGCGTTCCGGCAAAATCTGTCCATGAGGATCGCCCACGAGGACCTGGGGCACGACCCCCACATCCGTGCTGATGACCGGCACGCCGCAGGCCAGTGCTTCGAGCACAGGGTTGGGGGTCCCTTCCATCTTGGACACACAGACATACAGATCGAGCCGCGCGTAGTATTCCGGCATTTCCTCATGCGGGATCTGGTGCTGCTGCCGGTCAGCCAGTTCCAGCCGCACATCCAGGCCTTCCTGGCGCAATTGCTGGACTGCCGGCCGCAGCAAGGTATGCAGGCCCTTGAAATCCTCGCCACGCTCACTGGACCAGCTTGAATTCCCGGCCCAGCCGATGACCAGGGGGCGATCATGCAGCGCACGCAAGCGCTGCAAGTTGTGCGGCCGGAATCTTTCCAGATCCACCCCATCCTCGATCAGCATGCCCGGGGCCGGCAGCCCATCCAGCCGCCGGTAGATTTCCAGCAGCCGCTGCGAACTGACGGTGTAGTCCTTGATCAGGTGGTTGAACAAGCCCCGCCGCGCCTCGACTTCCGGCGGACTGAGAAACAGGTGGTCGTACACGGAAGTCGTGATGGCACGCCGATGGACGAAACGCCTGAGAAAACTCGCTGGCGATCGGAACCCCAGGCTGCGCACATAGCGCTCGGCGGTTTCATCCTGGACCGAATTGAGAAAATCCCGCCAGAAAAAGTGCGTCACGGCGCAGTCTTCCGTCATCAGCAGGACCTGGACGATATTGTCGATCACGGCAGCAGGAATCACCTGGAACCGATAATCCGGTTCCAGGTGATGCATGATCTGCCGCGCAATATTGGCAAAGGCCCAGGATTCCGAATCCACGATCAGGGCAATCCGCGGCCGCTCGGGAACGCGCATATCCATCTACCGCACCACCGCTTCCCGGGCGGCCGCCCTTGCGGACGATACGGCGCGGGCAGCCTTGGGATCCTGTCGCCGCTGGGCCTGTGGCCGAACCACCTGGGCCATTTGCGCCTGATCGAGCTGGCGCATGAGCTCACGGACGTTTTCCTTCAGAACTGCATTTTCTGCCATCAAGGCAGCGAGCCTGAGATTGGCATGGCGCAACAGCTGCGCAGTCTGGCCCACCGCAGTATGCAACGCCGGGCTGGTCCTGGAATGCCAGGATGGCTGTGTCTGGATCGATGTCAATGTGTCCTCCTCTGAAAAAACGGCTTGCCGCCTGCAAACAGCCCGCGCAGGCGGCATGACTGCCGTCCGCAACGCGACATCGCAGGCTAGAAGTTGGATACGGGAGACGTGCGGGCCACATCGGCCCGGAACCAAAGCGCTACTCGGGTAGCTGCTTGGGCAGGCGCCGCACCAGTGCGCAGGCGTACAGCCCAGCCGGGCCCGCAGAGCGGACACGGCCTCTGACGCCAGGATACGAACCGGAGAGCAGGAAATCGTGGAGGTGAATCATGAGGCAATGGCCAGCATTCATCCCTGTGCAAGGGTGTGGCTCATTTAGTCTGTCACATTTCCCAGGCCAATTCAAGCCACTGAAACTCAAGCAGTTTTTTGACCATGAAATGAAAAACGGGCCTGGTGGCCCGTTTTTCATGGAAAGCAGACAGTACGCCCGGATTACTTCACGTCGCGTACTGCTGCGCCGGTATACAGCTGGCGCGGACGACCGATCTTGTAGTTGGGATCGGACAGCATTTCGTTCCACTGGGCGATCCAGCCCACCGTACGGGCCAAGGCGAAGATAGCCGTGAACAGCGAGGTGGGGATACCGATGGCGCGTTGCACGATGCCCGAATAGAAATCCACATTCGGGTAGAGCTTGCGTTCGACGAAATACGGATCTTCCAGGGCGATGCGTTCCAGTTCCATGGCCAGCTTGAACAAGGGGTCGTTGTGCAGGCCCAGCGAATCGAGCACCTCGCGGCAGGTTTCCTGCATCAGCTTGGCGCGCGGGTCGTAGTTCTTGTAGACCCGATGGCCAAAGCCCATCAGGCGCACGCCCGAATTCTTGTCCTTGACCTTTTCCATGAATTCACCGACCTTGGCCACGCCGCCCTGGGCCTGGATGCTTTCCAGCATGTTCAGGCAGGCCTCGTTGGCGCCACCGTGCGCCGGCCCCCACAGGCAGGCCACGCCCGCCGCAATGGCGGCAAACGGATTGGTGCCCGAGGAACCGCACAGGCGCACGGTCGAAGTCGAGGCGTTCTGTTCGTGATCGGCGTGCAGGATGAAAATGCGATCCAGCGCGCGTTCGACCACGTCGTTGACCTTGTAGTCATCGCAGGGCGTGGCAAACATCATGCGCAGGAAATTGCCCGTATAGGACAGATTGTTCTGCGGATAGATGAAGGGTTGGCCCAGGGAATGCTTGTACGCCATGGCGACCAGGGTCGGCATCTTGGCGATCAGGCGAATCGCGGAGACTTCGCGGTGATTCGGATTGGTGATGTCGGTGGAATCATGGTAGAAGGCCGACAACGCGCCCACCAGCCCCGTCAGCACGGCCATCGGATGGGCATCGCGGCGGAAACCCTGCAGGAACGTGTGCATCTGTTCATGCACCAGCGTGTGATGCGTGACCAGGCTGTCGAATTCCTGCTTCTGCTGCGCATTGGGCAGTTCACCATTCATGATCAGGTAGCAGATCGACAGGAAATCGCAGCTTGTTGCCAGCTGGTCGATCGGGTAGCCACGATACAGCAGCTGGCCCTTGTCGCCGTCGATGTAGGTGATGGCGGATTCGCAGGAAGCCGTCGCCATGAACCCGGGATCGTAGGTGAACATCCCGGTCTGGCCGTAGAGCTTGCGAATATCGATCACGTCCGGGCCCACCGTGCCCTGATAGACCGGGAATTCGACCGAAGGGCTGCCATCGGAAAACGATAGCGTGGCTTTTTTGTCGGATAGCTGCATGTGGATCTTCCTTTAAGTTACAGCGCTTTCATCTGCTCGACGAGCCGGCGGATATCAGGATCGTCGTAGGGACCCGACAGGTCCGCGCGTCCCAGCAGGACATCGAGCAATTCGTTGTCGCCCATTTCGAAAAGCTGCGTCAGGGCCCGCACGTCGGTCTCGGTCAGTTGCGCTTCGCAGGCGTCCAGGAAGCGCGTGATGATGAGATCGTTTTCGAGCAGGCCGCGCCGCGCCCGCCAGCGCAGGCGGGCGCGATCCAGGTCGGACAGGTCGCCAGACACGTCCGTCCCCTAGACTGTGCGGCGCACGAGCATTTCCTTGATCTTGCCGATCGCGGCCGACGGGTTCAGCCCCTTGGGGCAGACATCCGTGCAGTTCATGATCGTATGGCAGCGGAACAAGCGGTAGGGGTCTTCCAGATTGTCCAGCCGTTCGCCGGTGGCCTCGTCGCGCGAATCGGCGATGAAACGGTAGGCCTGGAGCAAACCCGCCGGACCGACGAATTTGTCCGGATTCCACCAGAACGAAGGACAGGCCGTCGAGCAGGAACCGCACAGGATGCATTCGTACAGACCGTTGAGTTCTTCGCGCTCTTCGGGCGACTGCAGGCGTTCCCTTTCGGGCGGCAGCGTGTCGTTGATCAGATAGGGCTTGACCGAATGGTACTGATCGAAGAAGAACGTCATGTCCACGATCAGGTCGCGCACCACGGGCAGGCCGGGTAGCGGCTTGAGGACGATGGGTTCCTTGAGCGTCCGCAGATTGGTCGTGCAGGCCAGGCCGTTCTTGCCATTGATGTTCATGGCGTCGGAACCGCACACCCCCTCGCGGCAGGACCGGCGCAGGGCCAGGCTGTCATCGAGTTCGTCCTTGATCCGCAGGATCGCATCCAGCAGCATCTTGTCGGTCGGTTGCAGTTCGACCTCGAATTTCTGCATGTACGGCCGTTCGTCCTTGTCCGGATCGTAACGGTAGATCTCGAATTTCACGATACGTTTTTGACTCATGACGATATCCAGATTAGAAGGTGCGCGGCTTGGGCGGGATGCTTTCGGCGGTCAGGGGCTGCATGCGCACCGGCTTGTATTCCAGGCGATTGTCCTCGGCAAACCACAGCGTGTGCCGCAGCCAGTTTTCGTCATCACGCTCGGGGTGTTCTTCGAGCGCATGGGCGCCCCGGGATTCGAGCCGGTTGGCGGCGGACTTGACCGTCGCACGCGCCACTTCGATCATGTTGGCGGCTTCCAGGGCCTCGACACGCGCCGTGTTGAAGACCTTGGACTTGTCCGAGAAGTAGATATTGTCGAATTGCGGGACCAGATCGGCAATCATGCGCTCGCCCTCGCGCAGGATGTCCATCTTGCGGAACACGCCGCAATGGCTCTGCATGGTGTTGCGCATGCGGTTGATGACATCATGCGTCTTTTCGCCACTGGTGCGGCGTTCGAGACGATCGATGCGATCCAGAGAGGCTTCGATGTCGGTATCGGGCAGGACCGCGTGCGCATGCTGGCGCTCGGGATGCTGCGCAACGATGAAATTGCCCGCCGAACGGCCGAACACGATCAGATCCAGCAGGGAATTGGTGCCCAGGCGGTTGGCACCATGCACCGACGTAGCGGCGCATTCGCCGATGGCGTACAGGCCGTTGACGATTTTTTCCTGGCCATTGACCTGGGTGACGACCTGGCCGTGGTAGTTGGCCGGGATGCCGCCCATCTGGTAGTGCAGCGTAGGTACGACCGGAATCGGGTCCTTGATCGGGTCGATGTTGGCGAACTTGATGGCGATTTCACGGATCGACGGCAGGCGCTTGGTGATGGTTTCCGCGCCCAGGTGATCGAGCTTGAGCAGCACGTGGCTGCCGTCGCCGCAGCCGCGGCCTTCCTTGATTTCCTGGTCCATCGAGCGCGACACGAAGTCCCGCGGCGCCAGGTCCTTGAGCTGGGGCGCGTAGCGTTCCATGAAGCGCTCGCCGTCCTTGTTCAGCAGATAGCCGCCTTCGCCGCGCACGCCTTCAGTGATCAGCACACCCGCGCCGGCCACGCCGGTGGGGTGGAACTGCCAGAATTCCATGTCCTGCAACGGAATACCCGCGCGCGCGGCCATGCCCAGGCCGTCGCCGGTATTGATGAACGCGTTGGTGGTCGCCGCAAAGATACGGCCGGCGCCGCCCGTGGCCAGCACGGTGTGCTTGGCTTCGAGGACGTAGATTTCGCCGGTTTCCATTTCCATGGCGGTCACGCCCAGCACGTCGCCATCGTTGTTGCGCAGCAGGTCGAGCGCCATCCATTCGACGAAGAACTGCGTGCGGGCGGCCACATTGCGCTGGTAGAGCGTATGCAGCATCGCATGGCCGGTGCGGTCGGCCGAGGCACAGGCGCGCTGGACGGGCTTTTCACCGAAATGGGACGTGTGGCCGCCAAACGGGCGCTGGTAGATGGTGCCATCCGGGTTGCGGTCGAACGGCATGCCGAAGTGTTCGAGTTCGTACACGGCGTTGGGCGCCTCGCGGACCATGAATTCGATCGCGTCCTGATCCCCGAGCCAGTCGGAACCCTTGACGGTATCGTACATGTGCCACTGCCAGTGGTCTTCGCTCATGTTGCCCAGCGAAGCACTGACGCCCCCCTGGGCCGCCACCGTGTGCGAGCGCGTGGGGAATACTTTGGAAAGCACGGCCACCGACAGGCCCGCCTGGGCCAACTGCAGGGAACAGCGCAGGCCGGCTCCGCCGGCACCGACGACCACCACATCGAACTGGCGGCGCGGAAGAGATTTTTTGACAGCGGCCACGTTAGAGACTCCAGAGAATTTGACCGAAGAAGACCACCGCAGCCACCAGCCACAGGATGGTCAGGACCTGCAGGAACAGGCGCAGGCCGTCGGGATGGGCGTAATCCATCCAGATGTCGCGCATGCCGACCCAGGCATGCCAGGCAAGCGACAGGAAAGCCAGCGTGGCCAGCAGTTGGCCGACCGGCAGCGTGCCGATGGCAAAAGTGAAAAAGGCGCGCCAGGATTCGAAGTCCAGGCTGGGAACCAGGACAGCGTACAGGACCAGGGCCAGGGTATAGACCGCCATGATGACGGCGGTGGCGCGCTGGACGATGAAATCACGGGTGCCGTAGTGCGCGCCCACGACCAGGCGCTTGCGACCAATGCGTTCTTGAGCCATTACCATGCTCCAAAGAGTTTCAGACCGAAAACCACCGTCAGGGCCAGCGCCACGCCGATCACCAGGGCGCCGGAGCGCTGCGAGGGTTCGCGCGCATTGCCGATGTGCATGTCCAGCGTCAGGTAGCGGATGCCCGCACAGAAATGGTGGAAATAGCCCCACATCAGGACCAGCAGCACGATCTTACAGACCGGGTTGGCGACCCATTCCTGCATCGCGGCAAAGGTCTCGGGCGACTGGACGCTTTGGGCGAACAGCGGCACGATCACCAGCGGCAACGCCAGGAACAGCAGCGCGCCGCTGACTCGATGCAGGATGGAAGCTTTCGCCGCCGGAGGCAGCCGGTAACTCATGAGGTCGCTCAACCCCAGGTTACGGAACTGCGGGCGCGGCTTTGAGACTGTTTCAGACATGATGGCCTCGTAGTTGGAAAATGGAAGAAATTCAGGACTCACCCGGCATTTTCGCCTATGCGCGAGTCAATTCAAACTGTTGCGGTAGTGATAGCGTTCCGTGACGTAATGCCCCCGGCGCAATTCCATGGGGCGGTCGCCATAAGTGTAGGCAACGCGCTCGACCTGCAGCAGCGGACTGCCGGGCTGGACCTGCAGCAATTCGGCCTGGGCGTCCGTCGCGGCCACGGCGCGGATTTTTTCTTCGGCGCGCACCATGCTGACGCCGAATTCGGTTTCGAACAGGGCATACACCGGCCCGCGATAGCGCAGCAGTGATTCCAGGGTCAGGCCCTTGAAGATGCTGCCTGGCAGCCAGATGTCGTCCAGGATGGTCGGTACATCGTCAAAGGACAGCGCACGGCGCATGTTCACGACGGCGTCCCCGGCGCGCAGGTCCAGGGCGGCGGCAATTTCCGCCGACGCCTTGGTGCGGCGGCAATCCAGGATCTGGCTGCTGGACACGCCGGTACGACCATCGTCGGGCGTCAGGCGCAAAAAACGGTAACGCACCTTGGCCTCGTGGTGGGTGGCCACAAAGGTGCCCTTGCCCTGACGGCGGATCAGCAGGTTGTCGGCAGCCAGATCATCGATGGCCTTGCGCACGGTCCCCTGGCTGACCTGGAACCGGGCGGCCAGTTCGAATTCGCTGGGAATCGATTCGCCCGGCTTCCATTCGCCTCGGTCCAGGCTTTGCAGGATCAGCCCCTTGATCTGCTGGTACAGAGGGCTGAACGCAGCGCTGTGGGGCGCGCGGCTCGGCGTCTGCGGACGATCGATCGGGGGGGATGCGGACATGTCGGTCAGAGAGGGCTGCCGTGCGGCGATGCTACAGGATGAGACAGTGCATTTTCGCACTTCCGGCGCCGGATGTCTAATACTCTTCTGTCTTATATAAGATATAAGACTCTTGACGCTGGGCAGTGGAATAAACTAATCTTTTCGGCAATCTCGCACACCCGGATATCCCCTCACCTATCGGAGAAACACCATGTCCAAACCCGCCATGCGCGTCGCGGTCACCGGCGCTGCCGGCCAGATCGGCTATGCCTTGCTGTTCCGCATCGCTTCGGGCGAAATGCTCGGCAAGGATCAGCCCGTCATCCTGCAACTGCTCGAAATCCCCGACGAGAAGGCCCAGAAGGCCCTGCAGGGCGTGATGATGGAACTGGACGATTGCGCTTTCCCCCTGCTGGCCGGCATGAGCGCCCACAGCGACCCGCGCACCGCCTTCAAGGATGCAGACATCGCCCTGCTGGTCGGCGCCCGCCCGCGCGGCCCCGGCATGGAACGCAAGGACCTGCTGCAGGTCAACGCCCAGATCTTCACGGCCCAGGGCAAAGCCCTGAACGAGGTCGCCAGCCGCAGCGTCAAGGTGCTGGTGGTCGGCAACCCGGCCAACACGAACGCCTACATCGCCATGAAGTCCGCCCCGGACCTGCCGGCCAAGAACTTCACCGCCATGCTGCGCCTGGACCACAACCGCGCACTGTCGCAGCTTGCCGCCAAGACCGGCAAAGCCGTGGCCGATATCGAAAAACTGGTCGTGTGGGGCAACCATTCTCCCACCATGTACCCGGACACGCGCTTCACCACCATCGGCGGTCAACCCGCCCAGGCACTGATCAATGACGATGCCTGGATCCGCGACGAGTTCATCCCCACCGTGGGCAAGCGCGGGGCGGCCATCATCGCCGCACGCGGGCTGTCTTCGGCCGCCTCGGCCGCCAATGCCGCCATCGACCACATCCGCGACTGGGTGCTGGGCACCAATGGCAAGTGGGTCACCATGGGCGTCCCGTCCGACGGCTCCTACGGCATCCCCGAGGGCATCATCTACGGCGTGCCGGTCACCACGGCCAACGGCGAATACACACGTGTTGCCGGCCTGGAAATCGATGCCTTCTCGCGCGAGCGCATGGACTTCACCCTGAAGGAACTGCTCGAAGAGCGCGACGGCGTCGCCGACCTGCTCAAGTAAATCCAGAGCCGGCGGGCGCGCCGGCCTGGCCGGCCGCCCCAGCCGGGAATGTCCGGCCGATGACAGACATGTCGCCCCAAGGCGGGCCAGAATGTCTCTGTCGTCGACTGGAATCACGCCCTCGACATGGGCGAATGCCGCCGCGCATCCGGATCACCTGATGCGCCGGTGGCCCACCGGAGCGTCCCTCATGACCCGTCCCGCCTCTCCCGGCGCCCTGCTGCGCCAGGCGCTGACCGAAGAATCCCCCCTGCAAATCATCGGCGCCATCAACGCCAATCACGCCTTGCTGGCCCAGCGTGCCGGCTACCGGGCCATCTATCTGTCAGGGGGCGGTGTAGCCGCCGGCTCACTCGGCCTGCCCGACCTGGGCATCAACACGCTTGATGACGTCCTGACCGACGTGCGTCGCATCACCGACGTCTGCGATCTGCCATTGCTGGTGGACATCGACACGGGCTTCGGGCCGTCGGCCTTCAATATCGCCCGCACCGTCAAATCCCTGATCAAGTTCGGCGCCGCCGGCTGCCACATCGAAGATCAAGTCGGCGCCAAGCGCTGTGGGCACCGGCCTGGCAAGGAAATCGTCAGCACGGAAGAAATGGCCGACCGCGTGAAAGCCGCCGTGGATGCCCGCACCGACAGCGATTTCTACATCATCGCGCGCACCGACGCGATCGCGGTCAGCGGCGTGGATGCCGCCCTGGAACGCGCGCACGCATGCGTCCAGGCCGGTGCCGACGCAATCTTCGCAGAGGCATCCTACGATCTGGATACCTACGCAAAATTCGCCAACAGTCTCGATGTCCCCGTGCTGGCGAACATCACCGAATTCGGCAAGACGCCGCTGTTCACGGTCGAAGAGCTCAAGGGCGCGGGCGTGGGCATCGTGCTCTACCCCCTGTCGGCTTTCCGCGCCATGAACAAGGCTGCCGAAACCGTCTACGAGGCCATCCGCCGCGATGGCCACCAGCATGCGGTGCTCGACCTGATGCAGACTCGCGAAGAACTCTACGACCGGATCGGCTACCACCGCTACGAAGAACAGCTCGACGCCCTCTTCCAGCAGGGCAAGCGCAAGACGTCCTGACCAGGCCCCACATTCGAACCGCCCCTCTCACTCAAGGAGAATGCTGATGGCGACCAAGACCACTGCTTCCGTCCGGAAGACCCCCGCCCGCAAAGCCACCGCGCCCAAGGCGCCCGCAGCCCAGAGCACGCCCGCACCCGCCGCGCCCACCACGGGCCCGAAACCAAAGAAATCCGTCGCCCTGTCGGGCATCGTGGCCGGCAACACCGCACTTTGCACGGTCGGCCGCAGCGGCAACGACCTGCACTACCGCGGCTACGACATCCTGGACATCGCCGACACCTGCGAATTCGAGGAAGTCGCCCATCTGCTGATTCACGGCAAACTGCCGACGGCAGCCGAACTCAAGGCCTACAAGGAAAAACTGCGCCGCCTGCGCGGCCTGCCCGCCCAGGTCCAGATCGCCCTGGAAGCCCTGCCGGCCGCCAGCCATCCCATGGATGTGATGCGCACGGCTGCCTCGGTGCTGGGCTGCGTGCTGCCCGAAAAGGACGACCACAACCTGCCTGACGCGCGCGACATCGCCGACCGCCTGATGGCCAGCCTGGGTTCGGCCCTGCTGTACTGGTACCACTACAGCCACAATGGCCGCGTCATCAACGTCGAAACCGACGACGACAGCATCGGTGGCCATTTCCTGCACCTGTTGCACGGCGAAGCCCCGTCCGACGACTGGGTCCGCGCGATGCATACTTCGCTGATCCTGTACGCCGAACACGAATTCAATGCCTCGACCTTCACCGGGCGTGTGATCGCCGGCACGGGTTCGGACATGTATTCAGCCATCACCGGCGCCATCGGCGCGCTGCGCGGCCCGAAACACGGCGGTGCCAACGAGGTGGCCTTCGAAATCCAGAAGCGCTACGACACCCCCGACGAGGCCGAAGCCGATATCCGCCGCCGCGTCGAGGCCAAGGAAGTCGTGATCGGCTTCGGCCACCCCGTCTACACGGTCTCCGACCCCCGCAACAAGGTCATCAAGGCCGTGGCCAAGCGCCTGTCCAAATCGGCTGGCTCGATGAAAATGTTCGACATCGCCGAACGCCTGGAAACCGTCATGTGGGACGCCAAGAAAATGTTCCCCAACCTGGATTGGTTCTCGGCCGTGTCCTACCACATGATGGGCGTGCCCACCGCCATGTTCACCCCCCTGTTCGTGATCGCCCGCACGGCCGGCTGGTCGGCGCACATCATCGAACAACGCATCGACAACAAGATCATCCGCCCGACGGCCAACTACGTCGGCCCGGAAGACCGCAAGTTCGTCCCCCTGGCCAAGCGCCGCTGACCCCCCGGAGCGCGGGCCGGGCGCCATGGCGCCCGGCCCATCCGCACTGCGGCCCTACTGCTCATGATCTGATCGCTTCTGGACGCCATGAACACTGCCTATCGCACGCCCCTGCCCGGTACCCGGCTGGATTACTTCGACGCCCGCGCGGCCGTCGAAGCCATCAAACCAGGCGCCTACGACACACTCCCATACACCTCGCGCGTCTTCGCCGAAAACCTGGTACGCCGCTGTGATCCCGCCATCCTGAACGATTCGCTCACGCAGCTCATCGAACGCAGGCGCGATCTGGATTTTCCCTGGTTTCCAGCCCGGGTGGTGTGCCACGACATCCTGGGACAGACCGCGCTGGTGGACCTGGCCGGTCTGCGCGAAGCCATTGCGGCAAAGGGCGGCGATCCCGCCCGGATCAACCCCGTCGTGCAGACCCAGTTGATCGTCGACCACTCGCTGGCCGTCGAGCATGCCGGCTTCGAGCGCGATGCATTCGACAAGAACCGGGCCATCGAAGACCGCCGCAACGACGACCGCTTCCATTTCATCAACTGGACCAAGCGCGCCTTCAAGAACGTCGACGTCATCCCGCCGGGCAACGGCATCATGCACCAGATCAACCTGGAACGGATGTCACCCGTGGTACATGCCCAGGACGGCGTGGCCTTCCCGGATACGCTGGTGGGCACCGACAGCCATACGCCGCATGTCGATGCGCTGGGCGTGATCGCCATCGGCGTCGGCGGCCTGGAAGCCGAGAGTGTGATGCTCGGACGCGCATCCTGGATGCGCCTGCCCGATATCATCGGCGTCGAACTGACCGGAAAGCTGCAGCCGGGCTGCACCGCCACCGACCTGGTGCTGGCATTGACCGAATTTCTGCGCAAAGAAAAAGTGGTGTCGTCCTACCTGGAATTCCACGGCGAGGGCGTCGCCCACCTGACCCTGGGCGATCGGGCCACGATCTCGAACATGACGCCGGAATACGGCGCCACGGCGGCGATGTTCTACATCGACCAGCAAACCATCGACTACCTGCGACTGACCGGCAGAGACGACGAACAAGTCAAGCTGGTGGAAACCTACGCCAAGCAAACCGGCCTCTGGGCCGACAGCCTGAAGTCCGCCGAATACGAGCGCGTCCTGCGGTTCGACCTGTCCAGCGTCGTGCGCAATATCGCCGGCCCCTCGAACCCGCACAACCGCGTTCCGACTTCCGAACTCGCCGCCCGGGGCATTGCCGGCACGGTGGAAAACAAGCCCGGCCTGATGCCGGACGGCGCCGTCATCATCGCCGCGATCACCAGCTGCACCAACACCAGCAACCCGCGCAATGTCATCTCCGCCGGCCTGCTGGCGCGCAACGCCAATGCGCTGGGCCTGACCCGCAAACCCTGGGTCAAGACATCCCTGGCGCCTGGTTCCAAGGCGGTCCAACTCTATCTCCAGGATTCCGGGCTCTTGCCGGAACTTGAAAAGCTGGGCTTCGGCATCGTCGGTTTCGCCTGTACCACCTGCAATGGCATGAGCGGCGCACTGGACCCGAAAATCCAGGAAGAAATCGTCAGCCGCGACCTGTACACGACCGCCGTGCTGTCGGGCAACCGCAACTTCGACGGCCGCATCCACCCCTATGCCAAGCAGGCGTTCCTGGCTTCGCCCGCCCTCGTCGTCGCCTATGCCATCGCAGGCACCATCCGTTTCGATATCGAAAAAGACGCGCTGGGCCAGGACCGGGACGGCAAGCCCATCACGCTCAAGGACATCTGGCCATCCGACGCGGAAATCGACGCCATCATCGCCGCCAGCGTCAAGCCCGAGCACTTCCGCCAGGTGTACGAACCCATGTTCGCCCGCGACCTCGGGGCCAGCGGGCAGACCAGCCCCTTGTATGAATGGCGCCCCATGAGCACCTATATCCGCCGCCCGCCCTACTGGGAAGGCGCGCTGGCCGGCGAACGCACGCTGACCGGCATGCGTCCCCTGGCGGTACTGGGCGACAACATCACCACCGACCACATCTCGCCTTCCAATGCCATTTTGCCGAACAGCGCCGCAGGCGAATATCTGGCCAAGATGGGTTTGCCGGAAGAAGACTTCAATTCCTACGCCACCCACCGCGGCGATCACCTCACCGCGCAACGGGCAACCTTTGCCAACCCCAAGCTGTTGAATGAAATGGTAAAGGACGGCGACCAGATCAGGCAGGGGTCGCTGGCACGCATCGAACCCGAAGGCAAGGTCACTCGCATGTGGGAAGCCATCGAAACCTACATGCAACGCAAGCAGCCACTCATCATCGTGGCGGGCGCCGATTACGGCCAGGGTTCATCGCGCGACTGGGCGGCCAAGGGCGTGCGCCTGGCCGGTGTAGAGGCCATCGTCGCCGAAGGCTTCGAGCGCATCCACCGGACCAACCTGGTCGGCATGGGCGTGCTGCCGCTGGAATTCAAGCCGGGGGTGAATCGCCACACGCTCGGCATCGACGGCACCGAAACATACGACGTTGTCGGCGAACGCACACCACGCGCCACGCTGACGCTCGTCATCCACCGCAAGAACGGCGAACGCGTCGAGGTGCCGGTCACCTGCCGCCTGGACACCGCCGAAGAAGTATCGATCTACGAAGCCGGCGGCGTGCTGCAGCGTTTTGCGCAGGACTTCATCGAATCGAACACAGCGGCCTAGACCACACTCACACGACAGGATATCGGCCATGGCTCACCGACCGCAAATCAAAATCCCCGCCACCTACATGCGTGGCGGCACCAGCAAAGGCGTGTTCTTTCGCCTGCAGGATCTGCCTGCGGCCGCCCAGTCGCCCGGCGCGGCACGCGATGCGCTGCTGCTGCGCGTGATCGGCAGCCCGGATCCCTACGGCAAACAGATCGATGGCATGGGCGGCGCCACGTCCAGCACCAGCAAGACCGTCATCCTGTCCAAAAGCAGCCGACCCGATCATGACGTGGACTATCTGTTCGGTCAGGTTTCCATCGATCGGGCCTTCGTGGACTGGAGCGGCAATTGCGGCAATCTCTCGGCGGCTGTGGGGCCTTTCGCCATCGCCGCCGGATTGGTCGACGCCGGGCGCATCCCGCAGGACGGCATGGCCACCGTCCGCATCTGGCAGGCAAACATCGGCAAGACCATCATTGCCCACGTCCCGATGACGCAAGGCGCCGTCCAGGAGACCGGCGACTTTGAACTCGATGGCGTGACCTTCCCCGCCGCCGAGGTGCCGCTCGAATTCATCGCGCCGGCCGCCGAAGAACAAGGCGCGGGCGGCGCGATGTTCCCCACCGGCCAACTGGTCGACGCGCTGCAGGTTCCGGGCATCGGCACCCTGAAGGCCACGCTGATCAATGCCGGCATCCCCACCATTTTCATCAATGCCGAAGACGTCGGCTACACCGGCACCGAACTGCAGGATGCGATCAACGGCGATGCCAACGCCCTGGCCCGGTTCGAAACCATCCGCGCACACGGCGCGCTGCGCATGGGCCTGATCGCACACCTTGACGAAATCGCCCAGCGCCAGCACACACCCAAGATTGCGTTCGTCGCCAAGCCGGCGTCCTACGTGTCCTCCAGCGGCAAACCGATCGCCGCCGACGAGATCGACCTGCTGGTGCGCGCGCTGTCCATGGGCAAGCTGCACCATGCCATGATGGGCACGGCCGCCGTCGCCATCGCCACGGCAGCGGCCATTCCCGGCACGCTCGTGAACCTCGCTGCTGGTGGGGGCGAACGCAACGCGGTATGCTTTGGTCACCCCTCCGGCACCTTGCGGGTCGGCGCGCAAGCCCGGC
>NZ_JAVERO010000047.1:0-15351 GCF_034007085.1 Castellaniella sp.
GGATTCGCCCGACACAGGATAGTCCGCAGGGACTATCCTGTGTTCGGGCTCATCCACCCCAATGCGTGGGCGAGGAGCAGGAGCAGGAACAGCAGGATCGACAGCCCCACCCGCCACGTCAGCGCCCAGGCCATGCGGTCGCTGCGGCCCCGGTCCTGCATGAGATATTTCATGGCCGACCCCAGGCTGACCAGCACCCCCAGAAACAGCACGACGATCAAAACTTTCATGGACATCCCCTGTATCCCCAGAGCATAGGCATCGTGGTCCCGCAACCGCCCGCATCCCGCACAAAAGCCCTTTCGGCCCTGATCCTGCTGACGCTGCTGGCTGCGGCCTGCATCGGCGCCGGCCAGTGGCAGCTGCGCCGTGCCCATGAACGCGAAACGCTGCTGGCCGCCATCGAGGCAGGCCGGCAGGCGCCGGCCCTGACGCTGGATGCGCAACACCGCGATGGCCCCACCTGGCATCCGGCCAAGGTTCACGGCCATTGGCTGAATCCGTTTACTGTACTCCTGGATAATCGTAACCTCAAAGGTCAGCCCGGCCTGTGGGTGGCGACTCCGTTGGAACTGCAGGACAGTCCCGGAACCGCCGTGCTGGTGCTGCGCGGCTGGGTCGCTCGCCCGTTGCCGCCCACGACGCTACCAAATCTGGAAGCAGCCACCGGCCCTGTCCTGGTCCAGGGCACGCTGCTGCACCGGGTGCCCCGACTGTTCGATCTGGGCAGCCTGACCGGCCAGCCCGACCCAGCCCTGTCCGCCGCCTTTCCGCATACCGATGGCCAGCCACCCCGCGTGCAGAACCTGCCGCTGGACGCCCCGGCGGCGGCCACCGGCCTGGACCTGCTGCCGGTCTTGCTGCAGCAGGCCCCCACGCAAGACGCCGGCCTGATCCAGGAATGGCCCGGCCCTTCGACGAACGCCAGCCAGAACTACAACTACGCCCTGCAATGGTTCAGCTTCGCCACGATTGCGCTGATCGCAGCCGGCGTGCTCACCTGGCGCACGCTGCGCCGTCCCCCACCCTCGCCGCACGCATGACGACCGTCCCTGCCCCCTCCCGCTCCATCCGCCCGCTGATCGCCGTCCTGCTGGTCTGTCTGGCTCCCGTGGTCTTCGCCCTGCTGGCCTACTATGTGCCGTCCCTGGGTCTGCGCCCCGATACCCGCACCCACTACGGTCAGTTGATCGAGCCGCAACGCCCCATCCCGGGCAACCTGGCCCTGCGGGACGCGCAAGGCCAGCCCTACGACCTGAATCAGCTCAAGGGACAATGGCTGCTGCTCAGCGCCGGCCCCGGCGCCTGCCCCGAATTCTGTGTGCGCGGACTGTTCGTGCTGCGCAATTCCCACGCCAGCCAGGGCAAGGCGGTCGACCGCCTGGAACGCATCTGGTTCATCATCGACGACGCACCGGCTGCGCCTGTGGTCAGCGAAGCCTACGCCGGCACGCATGTCCTGCGCGCCGATCCGGCCCGGCTGGCGGACTGGCTGGTCCCGGATGCCGCCGATCCCGCAGCTGATCTGGCCCGGGGGTTGTGGATCGTCGATCCCCTGGGCCATCTGATGATGCGCTTTCCCGATGCGCAGCAACCCGAGGCCGTGCGCGACGATATCCGCACGCTGCTGAAAAACTCCCGCATCGGCTAGGCTGCCCAGGACTCACACCCGCATGAACAAACCGATCGACCCGGCCCACTGGCGCAGTACGCAGGCCCCATCCACGACGCAGCCACACTGCGAACCGACTCAGCAGTCCGCAGCCGGTCCGCTCGCACGCTACCGCAAACTGGTGTTCCTGACCTGGTTCCTGACGCTGGACCTGATCATGTTCGGCGCTTTCGTGCGGCTGACCGATTCCGGCCTGGGCTGCCCCGACTGGCCTGGCTGCTACGGCCATTTCAGCCCACTGGGCGCCGGCGATCACATCCGCGCCGCCCTGGACGCCATGCCCTACGGCCCGGTCAGTCCCTTCAAGGCCTGGATCGAGATGATCCACCGCTATGCCGGCGCCATCCTGGGCATGATGATCATCGCCATCGCTCTGTGCGCCTGGCGCCTGCGCCACCTGCCGGGGCGCAGCCCGGCACTGGCCGTCTGCGTGCTGGTCATGGTGTGCGTTCAGGGAGCCTTTGGCGCCTGGACCGTCACCCACCGGCTGATGCCGCTGGTCGTGACCACACACCTGGTGCTGGGCATGAGCCTGCTGGCCCTGATGACCTGGCTGGCCGCCCGGGAAAAGGCCTACGCGCCGGTCCCCCCCGACCCTGGCAACGGCCGCGCCTGGATGATTCTGGGGCTGGCGGTGCTGTTCCTGCAGGTGGCCCTGGGCGGCTGGGTCAGCACCAACTACGCGGCCCTGGCCTGCATGGATTTCCCCACCTGCCACGGGGCCTGGTTGCCCCCCATGGATTTCCACGAAGGCTATGCCCTGCTGCGTGGCCTGGGGCAGCAATCGTCAGGGGCGCTGATTTCCCAGGACGCGCTCACCGCCATCCACTGGACGCATCGCAATTTCGCCTTCCTGGTGATCGCACTGCTGGGCGTGCTGGCCTGGCGCTGGCGCCACACACCCGGCCTGGCAGGCCCCGCACGCCTGCTGCTGGCCCTGCTGGCCCTGCAACTGCTGACGGGCCTGACCACCATCTTCTTTCAATGGCCGCTGCTGATCGCCGTGATGCACAACGGCGGCGCCGCTGGCCTGGTCCTGGTCAGCGTCACGCTATTGTGGCGCCTGTCCCGCGCCGGGAAACCTGCCTAGAATGCCACTATGAGCACCGCCGCCACCCATTCCCACCGGCCCCCCTCGCTGCTGCGCCAGTACCTGGCGCTGACCAAGCCGCGCGTCACGCAACTGGCCGTGTTCTGCGCCGTGATCGGCATGTTCCTGGCCACGCCGGGCCTGCCCGACCCCTGGCTGGCGCTGAACGCCACCGCAGGCATCTGGCTGCTGTCGGCCGCCGCGTTTTCGATCAACTGCCTGGTCGAACGCGAGACCGACGCGCGCATGCTGCGCACGGCGCGGCGCGGCACGGCCTCCGGCCAGATCGGCAGCCATCAGGTCCTGCTGATGGCCGGCATACTGGGCGGGGCCGGCATGTGGATCCTGTACACCCAGGTCAATGCCCTGACCATGTGGCTGACCTTTGCCAGTTTCGTCGGCTATGCCCTGATCTATACCGCCATTCTCAAACCCCTCACGCCGCAGAACATCGTCATCGGCGGCCTGTCGGGCGCAATGCCGCCCGCCCTGGGCTGGGCCGCCATGGCCGATGCCGTACCCGCCGAAGCCTGGCTGCTGGTCCTGATCATCTTCATCTGGACACCACCCCATTTCTGGGCACTGGCCCTGTATCGCCATCACGACTACGAACAATCCGGCCTGCCCATGCTGCCGGTCACGCACGGCCAGAACTTCACCCAACTGCACATCCTGCTCTACAGCATCGCGTTGTTCGCCGCCTCCGTGATGCCCTACGTCGTGCGCATGAGCGGCCTCGCCTACCTGGCGGCCGCCTGTCTGCTCAGCGGACGCTTCGTGTGGCAATCCTTTGCGCTATATCGAAGCTATTCGGATACCAGGGCGCGTAAACTGTTCCAGTATTCAATCCTGTATCTGGCGCTGCTGTTTGCCGCGCTGCTGCTGGATCACTGGGTCGGCTTGGTTCTCGCCCCGGTCTGACTCGGCAGAACTCCGACCCGGGCGCATGCCTCGGCGCCGCCCCGGCCGACTCACTGACCTGGATGATGGATATGTCGCTCTCGATTCCACGCCGCCGGCTCCTGGCCTGCACCCTCGCCGCACTTCCCCTAGCCCTTGTCCTGCCGGGCTGCACATCGGAAACCAAACCCCTGCCCTTCGCAGGCAACGACATCACCGGATCCCGCCTGGGGCGCGACCTGAACATGGTTGACATGACCGGCCAGCAGCGCACACTGGCCGACTTCAAAGGCAAGATCCTGCTGGTGTTCTTCGGCTATACGCAATGCCCGGACATTTGCCCCACCGCCCTGGCGCAGGCCGCCCAGACCATGCAGCTGCTGGGCGACCAGGCCGACGAAGTGCGCGTCATCATGGTCTCGGTGGACCCGCTGCGGGATACCCCCGAAATCCTCAACACCTACGTGCACGCCTTCGATCCGTCCTTCATCGGCCTGACGGGCACGCCCGAACAGCTGGAAAAGACCGCGCGATCATTCAAGGCCTACTACGCCAAGGAACCCGGCCCGACGCCGGAACACTACGCCATGAACCATTCATCGGCCTTCTACCTGATGGACCGTGACGGCGAAGCCCGCGCCCTGCTCGGGCCATCGCTGACGCCCGAAGACATGGCCCACGACATCCGGCTGCTGCTATAGATCGGGGCTGCTGGCCGCTGCCTGGCTGAACTCGGGCAGCGGCTCATGCTGGCGTTCGCCGGACTCGAACTGCCGCCAGACTTCCATCGCCCGCTGCCGCTGGCGCACGATCAGATCGATCTTCTCGCGCAGCATCGGATATTGCTGCTGCAGGCGCTTGAAGTCCCGTTCCTGGAGCATCAACAGGCGGCTGTAGCCCAGCGATCGCGCGCGCGCATGGAAATCGTCACCCATGGCGAGCGCCATTTCCCCAAAGATCTGGCCACTGCCCAATTCCGCCGTGGTGCCATCCGGCAGATCCAGGACCACCGCGCCCGACGCCACGAAATACATGGCCCGCCCCCGCCCGAACCGGGTGGGGATTTCCTGTCCCGGCAGGATCAGGCGCGGTTTGAGCACGCGACGAATGGCCGCCATGGTGGGCTCATCCATGCCTTCGAACAGCGACACCCGCTGCACCAGCGCCGCCGCGCTCATGGTGATATCCAGCACGCCCCGGCTTTCCAGTGCCCCCCAACGCGCATCCGTCTGCTGCATCAGGTCGGAATAGGTTTCCCCGCTGATCAGGTTGTGCGCCAGCATGTCACGGTAGCGGATGCGCTCCATGGCGCGCGCCATGCGTGCGAGATACGCCTCCTGCAGATACTGGGCGTAACTGGGGTACTGCAGCGCCAGCGCCTGCAACGCGCCTTCCAGCAGCATCAGGCGGCGCTGGTGCGCGGCCACGATGATGTCCGTGACCTCCTGGCCCAGCAGGGGCTGCACATCGGTACGGGCGAACTGGATCAGGCGGCGTGCCACGGACCATTTACACATCAGGTTGGTGAACCGCTGGGCCAGCTCGCGCACCAGCCAGCCCTGCCAGCCGGTCACGTAGTGCAGGCGCAGCGCCAGCCGCAGCGCCTGGGAATAGCGCAGATCCGCGTCGATCGCCGACTCGAAGCCTTGCAACCCACCCGCCCGCACGGCATCGCCCAACCGCTCGGCACGCGCCAGCAGAGACTCGGCCGTGCGCCAGTCCACGACCTGCGCCTTGAGCGTCTCGAAGAACATCTCTTCCTCGCGGCCCGCCAGCATCCCCATGCCGACGGCGACCTTCTGGTCACGGGTCAGCTGGTGCACCTGGGCCGAATCCATGCCGGCCTGGCTGGCATCAAAGACCGCATGCAGTCGCCCCAGGACCTCGCTGCCGATGTGTTCGTTGTGGGCAATGTCATCGATCCTCAGGCGCAGGGCTTCAAGTTCCACGATCTGGGCCTGGTCCCGCAAGGCTCGATCCACCGGCGAAAGCTGATTCAAGCCCAACCGGTGAATCAAGGGCCGCAGCGTCAGGCCATTGACGAACAAGGTCATGAGCACAAAGCCGGTCGTGGCCACGGCAATGAACTGCCGCGCCTCGTGGGGCACCGCCGGCTGTTCCGTGACGGCCAGGGCCAGGGCCAGGGACACGGCGCCGCGCAGGCCGCCCAGCAGCATCACGGCACGGTAGGACGGGCTGACCTCGGTGCTCAGGCGCAAGCGCCCCAGCAGGGGCAGCAGGCCATAGACGATGACCGCGCGCGCGCCCAGGGTCACGATGAACACGACCAGGATCAGCAGGACTTCCATCCAGGTGATTTCCGCCATCATGCGCGGAATCAGCATGGCAGCGAACAGGAAAATCAGGGAATTGGCCCAGAACCCAAGCTGCGCCCAGGCCCCTTCGAGCTGCTCGAAGGTCGTGGGCGACATGCGTGTACGGCCACTGGAACTCACCACCAGTCCCGCGATCACGGTGGCCACCACCCCCGACACCCCCAGGTAATGCTCGCCTACGAAAAAGGTCAGGTAGGCCAGCGCCACGGTCAGGGTGATCTCGGCGGTAGGCCAGCCGCGCAGCCACCCGAACAGTTCGATGGCCACCCGCCCCATCACCAGACCGGTCAGGCCTCCTCCCAGAAAGCTGATCAGGAAACTGCGGAAGATTTCCGGCGCGGACGGCGTCGTGCCACCGAACAGCACACTGAGCAGCACGGAATACAGGGCGAGCGAGGCGGCATCGTTGAACAGGGACTCGCCCTCGACCAGATTGGTGAGACGACGGGGCGCGCCGACTTCGCGGAAAATCCCCACGACCGCCACTGGATCGGTGGTGGCGACGATGGCGCCCAGCATCAGGCAGACCACCAGCCCATAGGTGGAGATCGCCGCCAACGAAAAACCAACCGCCAAAGTGCAGACCACGACCGCCACAATGGCCATGACCAGAATCGGGCTGATATCGTCCAGCAAGCGCCGCAGATTCGTGGCCAGCGCCGTCTCGAACAGCAGCACCGGCAAAAAGACGAACAGAAAGGTCTCGGAAGAAATCTCGAAATGCTGCAGCGTGTCCAGGAAATCGGCCACGACGCCCGGCGCCCAACCGTGCACATGAATGATCACGCCCAGAATGAAGCCCACGATGGCCAGCAGCACGGAATACGGCAGGCGCAGGCGTCCCGCCAGGGGGGGCATGAAGGACACCAGGGCCAGCAAGCCCGCCAGGCCGAACACCAATAGGCCGATTTTCATGATGAAGAAAACGTTCAGATCATCCGGGTGATATGTTACAGGCCTGGAGGGCCTGCATTCTAGCAACCAGATGAAAAAAAGGGATGCCTGACGGCATCCCATGAACATCCGCTTCGGTAGGGAGGGGAAGAGGAGAAGCTGAAGCGGACGACAGAACGTGGGGCCTGACATGACCGGCGCGTTCATGTCAGGTTGGTCCGCCCCGGCCATCGAAAGTTCACAGCCCGGCCCAGAAAGATGCAAGAGAGTGTATCAACCCCCGTGGGACAGGATCAGGCGGCCTCGAAGTCCGCCTGCCGCTCGCTCAGGGCGACACGCAGTTTTTTCAAGGCAGCGGCCTCGATCTGGCGGACGCGTTCGGCGGAAATGCCATATTCGGCAGCCAGTTCGTGCAGCGTGGCGCCACCGTCATCCACCAGCCAGCGGGCACGGACGATGTGCTGGGATCGCGCATCCAGGGCAGACAAGGCCTGTTCCAGGCCTTCGCCCTGCAAGGCATCCATGCCTCGGCGAGCCAGCACCTGGGCCGGTTCCTGGGCCTGGTCGGCCAGCCAGTCGGATGGCGCGTAGCGATCCTCGTCGTCAGTCGGCGCATCCAGGGCAAGATCGCCGCCCGACAGGCGGACTTCCATTTCGGCGACGTCTTCGGGGCGCACGTCGAGTTCGCGGGCGATGTCGGCGATCTGGTCCGGCGCCAGGCTGTGGCCATCAGGGCGCATGCGCCGCAGATTGAAAAACAGCTTGCGCTGTGCCTTGGTCGTGGCGATCTTGACCAGGCGCCAGTTGCGCACCACGTATTCGTGGATCTCGGCGCGGATCCAATGCACGGCAAAAGACACCAGGCGCACCCCGCGATCGGGGTCGAAACGGCGCACGGCCTTCATCAGGCCGATATTGCCTTCCTGGATCAGGTCTGCGTGCGCCAGACCGTAGCCCAGATACTGGCGGGCGATGGAGACCACCAGCCGCAGATGCGACAGGATCAGGTCACGCGCGGCATTCAGGTCATTGTGATCGCGCAGGCGCCGGCCCAGGTCGGCTTCCTGGTCGGCCGTGAGCATCGGCAGCCGGTTCACGGCGCTGATGTAGGCATCGATGGTGCCCAGCGCGCCGGGATTGGCGACCGCCAGGGACAATTGGGATGGCGAGAGCGCCAGGGCGGACGAAGAGGGGGTCATGGTGACAGTGTCCTCGTACTGAATGGAGTGATGTTAGCACTCTTGGATTGAGAGTGCTAATTTCAAAGTAATGCTTATTGGGCCACCGTCCAACAGAAAAGTTCCCGCCAGAACCGGATCAGGGCAGTTCCAGGTCCGCCACCAGCGGCGCATGATCCGACAGTTTTTTCCAGGGCGAACCATGCAGCACCCGCGCACGGCGCACGGCAAAGCCACGCTGATAGATCCGGTCCAGCCGCAGCCAGGGGAACACGGACGGAAACGTCCGGGGCGGCGGCGTCAAGCGCGCGTGTCCATGCATGGGCAGTTCAGGCAGCGGACGCAGGGTCTGGTTCGGCAACCAGACCAGCCGTTCGCGCAGGCGCGATACGGTGCGGCGCAGACGGTAGATTTCGTCCGTCCCTTGGGGGGCGGCGGCGAATACCTCGACCAGACCCAGCTGTTCGACGAACAGGGGCGCCAGGCGATTGGTCCAGTCATTGAAATCCCCGGCAATCAACAGCGGCTCGTGCGCAGGCACCAGGCGCTGGATGCGATCGGCCAGCGCCTGGACCTGGCGCAAGCGCCCACCGGCCAGCAGTCCCAGATGCACCACCAGGCAATGTACCGGCACATCGCCGACCTGGACCACGCCATGCAACAGGCCGCGCTGTTCCAGGCGATGATCAGACACATCCTGATTTTCGTAGTGCAGGATGGGATAGCGGGACAGCAGCGCATTGCCATGATCGGTCGCCTGACGCACGGCGTTGCAGCCATAGGCGACCTGCATGCGCAGCGCCGCCGCCAGGGATTCATGCTGCGCGTCCAGGCTGCCGCGCACCTGATTGCGGCCCTGGACCTCTTGCAGGAACAACAGGTCGGGCCGCAGGCCGTACAGGCCCAGCCGCAGGTCGGCCAGCGATTCCCGCCCACCTGTGGCCGAGCGGCCCTTGTGGATGTTGTAGCTGACGACCCGCAGGACGGGCATGGCCTTACTGGGCTTCCGTCTGACGCAGGCGGATATGCAGCTCGCGCAGCTGCTTTTCGTCCACCGCCGACGGCGCCTGTGTCAGCAGACACTGGGCACGCTGCGTCTTGGGGAAGGCAATCACATCACGGATGGATTCTGCGCCCGCCATCAGCGTCACCAGACGGTCCAGGCCAAAAGCCAGGCCGCCATGCGGTGGCGCGCCATACTGCAGCGCATCGAGCAGAAAGCCGAATTTCAGGCGAGCTTCTTCTTCGTCGATCTTCAGGGCCTTGAAGACCTTGCGCTGAACATCGGCGCGATGAATACGTTCGGACCCGCCACCGATTTCCCAGCCGTTCATCACCATATCGTAGGCCCGCGCCAGAGCCTTGCCCGGATCGGTTTCCAGCAGATCCTCGTGGCCGGGCTTGGGGCAGGTGAACGGATGGTGCGCAGCGGTATAACGGCCCTCGTCCTCGTCGTATTCGAACATGGGGAAATCCACCACCCACAGCGGTTTCCAGCCCGGTTCGAACAGGCCATTGGCACGGCCGAATTCGCTCTGGCCGATCTTGACGCGCAGGGCGCCGATGGCATCGGCGACGATTCTGGCGCGATCGGCACCGAAGAAGATCAGGTCGCCATCCTGCGCGCCCGTGCGCTCGATCAGTGCGCGCAGCGCATCGACATGGATGTTCTTGACGATGGGCGACTGCAGGCCTTCGGGGATGGCAGTGGCGTCGTTGACCTTGATATAGGCCAGGCCGCGGGCACCATAGATGCCGACGAACTGGGTGTAGGCGTCGATTTCGCTGCGCGGCAGACTGGCGCCGCCGGGCACGCGCAGGGCCACCACGCGGCAGGCCGGATCATTGGCCGGGCCCGCAAAGACCTTGAAGCCCACATCACGCATCAGGTCGGCCACATCGGTGAATTCCAGCTTCACACGCAGATCGGGCTTGTCCGAACCGAAGCGGCGTATGGCATCGGCCCAGCTCATGACGGGGAAGGGGTCGGGCAGCGCCACATCCAGCACCTGGCGGTAGATTTCGCGCACCATGCCTTCGAAGATTTCGCGAATCTGGACTTCGTCGAGAAAAGAGGTCTCGCAATCGATCTGGGTGAATTCGGGCTGGCGATCGGCGCGCAGGTCCTCGTCGCGGAAGCACTTGGTGATCTGGTAGTAGCGGTCGAAACCCGACACCATCAGCAGCTGCTTGAACAATTGCGGCGACTGGGGCAGCGCAAAGAATTCGCCCGGGTTGACGCGCGAGGGCACCAGGTAGTCGCGCGCACCTTCCGGCGTGCTGCGGGTCAGCATCGGGGTTTCGATATCGACGAATCCCAAGGCATCCAGATAGTTGCGCGCCACCATGGACACGCGGTAGCGCAGCATCAGATTGCGCTGCATCTGTGGCCGCCGCAGATCCAGTACTCGGTGCGTCAGGCGGGTGGTCTCGGACAGGTTGTCGTCATCCAGCTGAAACGGCGGCGTGACCGAGGCGTTGAGGATTTCGATCTCGCGGCAGAGGATTTCGACCTCGCCCGAGAGCAGGTCGGGATTGGTGGTGCCGGCGGGGCGCAGGCGCACCAGACCGGTGATCCGCAGGCAGTATTCATTGCGGATGCGTTCGGCGGTCTCGAATGCCGCCTGGTTGTCCGGGTCCACCACGACCTGGGCCAGGCCTGCGCGATCGCGCAGGTCGATGAAGATCACGCCGCCATGGTCGCGGCGGCGATGCACCCAGCCGAACAGGGTCACGGTCTGGTCGAGGTGGGCTTTGGATACCTCGCCGGTGTAGCAAGTGCGGTTCAAGAATGGCTCCGTCAGAGGGATTGTTTGGGTTTCAATGGGCCTGCTCGTCAGGAGCGGCCTTGGCGGGCAGGCCTGCCGGCGCCAGGGGCGGCAAACCGGGAGGCGCCACCACGCCCATGGACACAATGTATTTCAGCGCGGTTTCCACCGACATGCCGAGCACCTGGACATCGGCACGCGGCATCATCAGAAAGAACCCCGACGTCGGATTGGGCGTCGTGGGTACGTAGACGCTGACGAAATCGCCCCCCAGCCGCGCGGCGATCTCGGTGGCAGGGGTGCCGGTCAGAAAACCGATGGTCCAGGCGCCCTGGCGCGGATACTGCACCAGCACGGCTTCGCGAAACGCCTGGCCGTTGGGCGCGAAGACGGTGTCGCTGACCTGCTTGACCGAATTATAAATGGAGCGCACCAGGGGGATGCGCCCCAGCAGGGATTCCCAGCGCGACAGGATGGCGCGACCAATGAAATTGGCACACAACAATCCGGTCAGCAGAATCACGGCCAGCACCAGAACCAGTTCGAATCCCGGTATCGACACACCGAACAGCGCCTCGGGCGTCAGGAACGAAGGCACCAGGGACATGAGTGTGCCGATCAGCACCGTCAGCACCCAGACCGTGGCAACCAGCGGCAGCCAGATCAGCAGGCCCGTGATGAAGTAGCGCTTGAGGAATCGCATGGGTTCCCGACGTCAGCCCAATGTCGATGCGGACGCCCCGCCAGCGGCGGCGGGTGCCGCGCCAGCCGAGGATCCGCCTGCCGCATCGGCGGGTTTCGAGGCGGGTTTCCCCCCCCCGCGGAAATCGGTTTCGTACCAGCCGGTACCCTTCAGACGAAAGCCGGCCGCCGTCACCTGTTTTTCATAGGTATCCTGGCCGCAGGCCGGACAGGTCTTGAGCGGCGGGTCGGAGATTTTTCGCAGCACGTCCTGTTCGTGACCACAGCGGCTGCAACGATAAGCATAGATAGGCACAGCTCATGATTCCGAAATGATCAACGGCCTGGATTTTAATCCTTTTGCCCTGGGGCGGCCCGCCCGGCAGGCCGGCCACGGCAGGCCTCAGCTGAACGACGTCGGCAGCATGAACATCGCGGCGGCCACCAAGGTCGGCACGGCCGCCGCCCCCAACAGTTTCAGCGGTGAAATCGACCCATCGCCGAAACAACCTTTCAAGATGGAAAAGCCGGCCGGATTCGGCGCATTGGCGATCACCGTCAGGCCGCCGCCCGTCACGGCACCAGCCACCAGCATGTAGCGCCAGAGTTCGCTGGTCCCATCGACCAGCGAACCCAGGTAGGTCAGCGCCGCATTGTCGGTGACCGCCGTCAGAGCCGTGGCCCCCAGGTACAGGACGTAGGGCGACAGGCCACCCAGCAGATCCTGGAGCCACCATTGCTGCAGGCCGCCCAGCATCACCAGGCCCGCCAGAAAGAAACCCACCATCAAGCCTTCGCGCAGCAGCAGGGGCGACTGGTGCCGCTTGTAGGCATGGGCATAGCCAATGAACAGCACCAGCAGCGCCATGAAGATCTGGATGTGGTGCGACGCCAGCACGACACCTGTCAGGAACAGCACGTGCACGACCATGACCACCGGCGACACGGGCGGGCGGCGTTCGCCTTCGTCCTCTGGCACACCGATGCTGCCATTGAGCAGAAAGGGCCGGCAGATCAGCGACAGGACCAGGCCATTGACCAGCACGGCAAGCACCGCACGCCAACCAAAGTGGGTCGCCATGAACGCCGTATCCCAGCCGAACGTATGCGCCACCATCAGCACAGGCGGCGCAGCATAGGCCGTCAGCACCCCGCCGATGGACACATTGACGAACAGCACGCCGACGGTCAGGTATTTGAACCCGTCCTGGCCGGGCCGGCGGAAATAGGCCTGGCGCAGCAACAGCGCGGCCAGGGTCATGGCGGCTGGCTCCGTGATCAGCGAGCCGGCCAGCGGCACCAGGGTCATGATGACGAAAAAGCGTGATAGTTCCTGGGCCACCGGCAGCAAGCGCGACACCCAATCGACCAGCAGGCGGACCAGTTCGATGATGGGCCGGCTGGCCGCCACCACCATGATGACGAAGACGAACGCCGGCTCGGTGAAATTACGTGTATCCAGGTATTCGACTGCGCCACCCACCCCCTGGGCCAGCGCCATCCACACGAACAGCGCACAGGCCCAGACGCCGAACACGGCCTCGACTTCGGACAGCATGTGCCACAGGCCGGCATGGGGGCCGCCTTTGTTGGCCAGACGGGCGAAGATCGGAACGGAGAAGGTGTGAATGATGGCAATGGCAAACAAAATGCTTGCCACGACCTCGGTATGACTGACCATGTCCAGGTCCTGAATGAGAGGCTAACAAGAAAATCAGGCGCCACCCAAGACCAGGTGGGCGCCTTTTCCGGCAATCATGATCGTCGGCACATGGGTATTGCCTGAAGTGATGACCGGCATGCTGGATGCATCGATCATGCGCAGGCTTTGCGGGCTGCGGACGCACAGGCCCGGATCCA
Organism: Castellaniella sp.; assembly: GCF_034007085.1. Lineage (GTDB taxonomy): Bacteria > Pseudomonadota > Gammaproteobacteria > Burkholderiales > Burkholderiaceae_B > Castellaniella. The sequence goes on from NZ_JAVERO010000047.1 coordinate 13,380, forward strand.
CCACGGCCAACGGATCGACACCCATTTTACATGTGCCTACAGGATGGAAGATGGCGCTGCCGACAGTGGGCGTATCGGCAGCATCGGGCAGCACGCCCGCGTGGCCTCGGCGGCCGGGCGGCTACAGGCTACAGGCTACAGCCAGGGCCGCAAGACCGTGCCCGCCAGGGCGGCGACGATCAGCAGCACGCCGACCTGCATGTTGGAACGGAACAACCGCAGGCCGCGTTCCGGGTGGCGCACGTCGAAGACCCGCATCTGCCAGACGAAATGCGCGGCGATGATGGCCATGACCAGGTAGTAGGGCCAGTCCATGCCCATGCCCATGCCCGCTGCAACCCAAAGCGCTGCCGTGGCGGCATACATGCCGCCGATCCAGACCCGGCCCCGATCACCGAAACGCATGGCGACCGATTTCAGGCCCAGCATGCGGTCGTCCCGCAGATCGATATAGGCGTAGATGGCGTCATAGCCGATCTGCCACAGCACCGCTCCCAGCCACATGGCCACGGCGTACCAGGGGATGAGATCGCGCGTATCCGACCAGGCCATCAGCATGCCCCAATTGAAGGCGACCCCCAGGACGGCCTGCGGCCAATACGTGTAGCGTTTGCACAGGGGGTAGATCACCACCAGGGGCAGCAGGGCCAGCGCCAACCAGCGGCTGGTGGCATTGATGGCCAGCAGCAAGGTGGCACTGACCAGCAGTTGCGCGACGGCGAACCACAGCGCCGCCCGCAGGGTGAGCTGGCCGCTGGTCAGGGGCCGGAATCGCGTGCGCTCGACGCGATGATCGAAGTCCCGGTCGAAAATATCGTTGAAAGTGCAGCCCACGCCGCGCATCAGCAACGCGCCCAGGGAAAACACCGCCAGGCGCCACAACGTCGGCAGGCCATCGGCCGCCTGGACCAGCGCGGCCAGCACCGGCAGCAAGGTCAGCCAGGTGCCGACCGGCCGGTCGAGCCGGCACAGGCGTGCATAGGGCCCCCAGGATGCCGGCAGCCAACGGGCCACCCAGTCGTCGAACCGCATGTCCGACAGATCGGGGCCGGTCCGCTGCGGGCCGGCCGGGGTGCCGCCCGCCATCATGCGTGTGCGGGCGCCGGACCGATGAGCTCGCCCAGCGTGCGCACGCCGGCACGAATCCGGTCTTCAGGCACGGTGACGAAACTCAGGCGCAGGGTGTTGGTCGGCGCACCCACCGCATAGAACGGCGCTCCCGGCACGAAAGCCACGTTGCGCTGGATCGCCGCCTGCAACAATTGCGTGGTATCGATGGATTTGCGCAGCGTGACCCAGATGAACATGCCGCCTTCCGGGCGCGTCCAGCGTGCGTCAGATGGAAAGTATTCCTGCAGCGCATCGAGCATGTAGCCGCATTGGCGCCGGTAGAGTTCGCGCACCTTCGGCAGATGTGTTCGCAGAAAACCGTCGCGCACCGCCTCGTACACCGCCATCTGGGTGACGGTGGCCGTGTGCAGATCGGTGGCCTGCTTGATCTGCACCAGCTTGGAGATGATGTGGCGCGGCGCCACGACGTAGCCCAGGCGCATGCCGGGTGCCAGGACCTTGGAAAACGTCCCCAGCCGGATCACGGTGGCGCCTGCCGGCCGACCCAGTTCGAGCAGGCCGGGCTGCGGTTCGCCCGCATAGCGCAATTCGCCATAGGGGTCGTCCTCGATGATGGGCAGGCCCAGGCGGGCGCAGCGTTCGACCAGGGCCTGGCGGCGCTCGCGGTCCAGCGTCAGGCCGGTCGGGTTCTGGAAATTGGGCAGCACATAGATGAAGCGCGCGCCCCGGGCGAGGTCATCGCCCAGGGCCTCGGGCACGAGACCCCGTTCGTCGGTGGGCACGGCCCGGTACTGCGGCTGGAACTGGGAAAACGATTGCAGCGCCCCGAGATAGCTGGGGGCTTCGACCAGTACGGGGGAATCCTGATCGATGAACAGTTTGCCGAGCATGTCCAGCGCCT
>NZ_JAVERO010000175.1:0-3539 GCF_034007085.1 Castellaniella sp.
GTCGCCGGAAGCGCCCTCGCCGCCGGTTTTCATGAAGTCCTCGAAATGGGCCAGGGTGCCGGCCATGTCCTGCAGCTCGGCTTCGGTGCAGTTGGCCTTCAGGCCGTCGTTCAGCGCATCGGTCAGCGCTTTGCTGTTGATGTCGCGCAGCAGGGTCAGGCGCAGCATCTGGGGTTCGGCGCTGTTCAGGATCGTTTCGGCGTCCTGCGTCGGCTGCTGGCGGTACAGGGCGGCGACGTAGACGTGGAAGACGAACCGCTGGCGCAGCCCGGCGCCATTGAGCACCAGATTCTGGCCGGCGACCGACAGTTGTTCGGGCACGTCCACATTGGCCACCGTCAGGGCCAGCGCGGGTGGGGCCGCGCACAGGCCGGCGGCGGCCAGGGCCAGCGCGGCAGTCGTGCTGCGCAGCAGGGTTCGAATGGCGCCAAAGGAGGTGTTCGGGTGGGTCATGATGCGTCTCCTGCCGCGTCGGGGCGCGGCTTGCGTTGTTTGTAGTAGGCCTTGTCGGCCAGGTAGATGGTGCGCCGGACTTCCGTGTGCACCGTGCCGTCGGCGTCCTTCAGGTCCACCTGATAGACCCGTTCGGCTTCGTGATGGCGGTCCAGATCCTCGCGGATGCCCTGCAGTTCAGCCTCTGTCAGGATGAAATCCGCGTACAGCGTGCGGAATGCGGGTTTGCGGTAGCGGATTTCGGCGGCCTTGTCCCAAATGATGGCATCCCGCCCCAGGCGGGCCATCAGCATGCCCACATGCACGCCGTCGGTGACCGCGAACAGCGAACCGCCGAAGATCGATCCCACGATGTTGCGCGTGCGTCGGGTCAGCGCCAGGCGCACGCGCACGTGCAGCAGATCGCGGGATACATAGTCCACCCGGCCTCCCGTGGCGCGGAAGGCCGGGTGCAGGTTGAAGCCCGTGCGCATGGCACGCGCCTGCCACCGGGGCGGCAGGCGTTTCAACTGCGACAACTTCATGCCAGGCTCACGATCCTTATCCTCAGGTTCAGAACTGGTGCGAGAGCTGCACGCCGAGGATGTTTCCGCGGCTGTCGTAGTCGCCCCTGAGCACCCCCGCCCCTTCGGGATCGGAGGTGTTGTTTACCGAGGTTTTCTTCACGAACATATGGGCATAGCCGAAGTCCACCTTGGTGTTCTTGTTGAAACGGTATTGCGCACCCAGGGACACCCAGTAGCGGTCATTGTCCGGCAGCGAGGCGGGACGGAAGGCGTCATCGCGCACCGGCGACTGGTCCCAGGCCACGCCGCCCTTGAAGGTCCAGCTGTCACTGTACTTGTAGTGCGCACCCAGGGCCACGCGCCAGCTGTCCTTGAAGCGCAGGTCCAGTTCGGCGTCCGGGACGCCGGTGTTCTCGATTTTCAGTTCCGGGATGCTGCTCCAGCCGGTCCAGGACACGTCGCCCAGCAGGGTCCAGCGGTCGTTCAATTGATGCACCACACTGAGGACGGCGGTGTCGGGCAGTTCGACTGTGGTTTCGGCATCGTGGGTGCCGATCACGCCCATGCCGGCCAGCGCGCCGGCCGCAGCGCCAGGAAGCGAGCGGTTGCGGATCTTGGTGGTGCCGTCCGCATCGATCTTGACCTTGGAGCGGTAGGACAGACCGAAACGCGTTTCTGGGGTGGCTTGCCACAGCAGGCCGACGTTCCAGCCCCAGCCGTCACCCTTGGCCTTGACGCGGGCCTCCAGGTCGCCCGTGAGGGGGCCGGCGATGGGGTGCATGATCGCGGCATATTGCGCCTTGCGGTAGTCCGCGTCCAGGTGCATGTAGCTGACGCCCGCGCCGATGGACAGGGTGTCGGTGGCCTTGAAGGCGATGGACGGGTTGACGTTGATGCTCTCGATGGAGAATTTTTCCGAGTGGTAGCGTCCCGCCCAGCCTTCCTCGTAATCGGTCATCAGGCCGAAGGGCACGCTCAGGCCCAGCCCCAGCCAAATGCGTGGATTCACCTGCCAGGTGAAATAGGCGTTGGGCACGGCTGCCCAGGTGCCGGCGTCGTCACCATCAGATCCGCCGGACGCACCTCCGCCCAGTGGGCCCAGTGCATTGCCGCCAAAGTGGGTCGGCCGGGTGCTGCCGTCATTTGAGAACTTGAAGTTCGGTTTGATGGCCACGGCACCTGCGCTGGCGTTCATGCCCGGCAGCAGCGTCATGCCGGCGGGGTTGAAAAAGACGGTGCTGGCGTCTTCGGCGATTGCTGCCGAGCCCGCGTACGAAGTGCCCAGGCCGCTGGCGTTCTGTTCCAGCAGTTGGAAACCCGCGCCGTGGGCGATGCCTGCGGCACCCAGGCCCAGGATCAGGGCCGACAGGGTCTTGAGTGTGTACTGCGTTTTCATCGTGTCACCTCCGGTTTATGGATGAAATTTGTTTTCATGCACAGGCATGGGGCCTGTTGTTGGGTACTGTCCGGCTGACCACTCCGGGCTTTGAAATACAATCGGGGACGGTCATCCCCGGACTGCCCTCAGGGCTGCGGCCTGTCAGATATAGGACGCAAAAACCCCCCACGCCGCGCGGTCGGCGCAGCGTTGTTCGAGGCAGCGGCGGTGGTGCCGGGCTTGGCCCGGCGTCAAGGCAAAATCAATCGTCTTCGAATGTCATGGGTCCCCCCGTGTAAGGTGCGTAGCCTGTGCCGAAGATCACGCCCGCATTGGCGAGTTCAGCATCTGCGACGACGCCGGCGGCCAACTGACGGTGGGTGGCGTCGATCAAGGGTTGCAGCAGGCGGTGCGTCAGCCCGGCTGGGGCTGGGCTGGCTTTGGCGCGGACGGGCTTGCCATCACGCCAGCGGTAAAAGCCTTGGCCGGACTTGCGGCCCAGTTGGTTGCGGTCCAGATGGCGCGCCAGGCAAGCGGGCGGCTCGGCCCGGTCGGTCAGTTGCGCCCCGGCATCGCGGGCGATGTCCAGGCCCACCGTGTCGATGAGTTCGATCGGCCCCATGGGCATGCCGAAGGCTTTCATGGCGGCATCGATGGTATCGGGGCTCAGGCCCTCGTCCACGCAGCGCATGGCTTCCAGCATGTAGGGCGCCAGCACGGCGTTGACCAGGAATCCAGGCACGCTCTTGACGGGCAGCGGCAGTTTGCCGATCCGGCTGACGAAGGCGCAGGCGGCGGCCTGGGCCTGCGGGTCGGTGGCCTCGGCGGCGACGACCTCGACCAGGGGCATTTTGGCCACGGGATTGAAAAAGTGGATCCCCACCAGGCGTTCGGGCCGGGACAGACTGGTTCCCAGGTCCTGCAGCGACAGGCTGGAGGTGTTGGTCGCCAGCAGCGCGCCGTCTTTCAGGCGGGGCTCGATGGCGGCGTATAGGCCGCGCTTGGCATCCAGGTTCTCGCTGATGGCCTCGATGACCAGGTCGGCACGGGCCAGGCCCTGGCCGTCCGGATCCGGAATCAGCCGGTCGGCTGCCAGCCGCGCCTCGCGGGCGGGGCGGATCTTGCGGGCATACAGCGCCTGGGCGCGGCCAATGGCCTGGGCGATGCGCGTGCGGTCGGTGTCCTGCAGGGTGACGGTCAGG
>NZ_JAVERO010000065.1:0-11736 GCF_034007085.1 Castellaniella sp.
CTTGAGCGCGCACCAGGCCGCGATGTCGCCGCCCATCACGCCCGCGCCCACCACATGGACGTGCCGCACGGGTGCGTGATCCCCGGCCTTGCCGAAGGACTTGAGGCGTTCCTGCATGCGGAACACGCGCAGCAGGTTGCGGGCCGTGTCGGATCGGACGATGGAGTCGATCAGGCTGGGCGCGGTCAGCGCGTTGCCGCCATGGTGCGCCCAGATTTCCAGGATGGCGCGCGGGGCCGGATAGTGCCCCTGAGGGTCGCGCTTTTCCAATGTCTTGCGGGCCTGGCGCAGCAGCAGCGGCCGCAGGATCGGATGGCTCAGCCAGGCGTCCCTGCCTTGCGGCCCGTTCACCGGCCGGCCCGACAGGACGTGGCGTGCGGCGGACTGCTCCGCCAGGCGGGGCGGCACGCACAGGTCCGCCAGGCCGGACGACGCGGCGCGGCGCGCGTCCAGCGCACGGCCGGTCAGCATCATGTCCAGGGCCAGCGGGGCGCCCACGCGCCGGGGCAGGCGCAGCATGCCGCCCCAGCCGGGAAAGATGCCCAGCATGACTTCGGGCAGCGACAGGCGCGTGTCGGGCTGGTCCACGACGATCCGGTAGCGGCACGCCAGGGCCAGTTCCAGGCCTCCGCCCATGCAATGCCCCTGGATCAGGGCCAGGGTCGGCCATGGCACCGCTGCCAGGCGGTTGAAGACCGTCCAGCCGAGCTCGATGAAGGCGCGCGCCGTGGTCGCGTCGTTCAGACGGGAGAATTCGTCGATGTCGGCGCCTGCGATGAACCCGGCGGCCTTGCCCGAATGGATCACCAGTGCCTTGGGCGGGGCGGACTGGAAATGGTCCAGGACGCGGCCCAGTTCTTCCAGCACATCGCGCGACAGCCGGTTGAGGGAGCTGCCGGCGCAGTCGATGGTCAGCCAGGTGATGCCTTCCGGGGCCGTCGTGCAGCGGAAATGGCGCAGGTCTGTGGATTCCAGGTGCATGTCAGCCCTCTTTGCAGAGTTCGACCAGCATGGCGCCGCCCTGGCCGCCGCCGATGCAGATGGCGGCCATGCCCCGGCGCAGCCCGCGGGCCTGCAGGGCGCGGACCAGGTGCAACACGATGCGCGCGCCCGAGGCCCCCACCGGATGGCCTTGCGCGATGGCGCCGCCGTCCACGTTCAACCGGTCCATGTCCAGGTCCCCCAATGCGCCGCGCCCCAGGTGTTCCTGGCACCATGCGTCGTCGCGCCAGGCAGCGAGACAGCCTAGCACCTGCGCGGCAAAGGCTTCATTGATTTCCCACAAGTCCAGATCGTTCAGGCCCAGGGCATGGCGCGCCAGGATGGCCGAGGCCGCATGTACGGGGCCCAGGCCCATGACGGCGGGGTCCAGGGCGGACCACTGGGCATCGACGATGCGGGCGATCGGACGCAGGCCGCGTGCACGCACGGCGCGTTCCGAAGCCAGCAGCAGCAGTGCCGCCCCGTCGGTGACCTGGGAACTGTTGCCTGCCGTGATGTTGCCGTAGGGCTTGTCGAAGACCGGCTTGAGCCGGGCGAGTTTTTCGGGCGTCGAATCGGCGCGCACGCCGTCGTCTTCGGCGTACAGTGCGCCCTTGGCGTCGATCAGAGGCACGATTTCCTTGAAGGCGTCCCGGGCGCGGGCGGCCAGGGCGCGTGCGTGGCTTTGCGCTGAATAGGCGTCGAGCTGGGCGCGCGTCAGGCCGAAGCGATGGACGAGGTTTTCGGCAGTCTGGCCCATGGACAGGCCGATCACCGGATCGCTCAGGCCTTTCAGCAGGCCGATGACCGGCTTGCAGTACGCGGGGCGGAAGCGCCGCAGCAGCGGCAGGCGTTGCCCCAGGGTACGGGCCTGATTCCATTGGGCCAGCCAGTGGACCATTTCATCGGGGAACAGCAGTGGCGCGCGCGACAGTGCGTCCACGCCGCCGGCCAGGACCAGATCGTAGCGGCCGGTCTGCAGGCCCATGGCTGCGGAATCCAGTGCCTGCATACCGGAGGCGCAATTGCGCATCACGGTCCAGCCGGGCACGTGGTTGCCGCAGCCCAGGCGCAGCGCGATCACCCGGCCGATGTTGGTCTCGTCGGCCGAGGGGGCCGCGCAGCCGATCACGACTTCGTCCAGATCGGTGGGGGCGAAGGGCTGGCGCAGCAGCAGTTCGCGGCCTGTCTGCACAGCCAGATCGGACGCGGAAAACGGGCCGGGCGCGTTGCGGGCCTTGAGGAAGGGGCTGCGCGCCCCATCGAGGATGTAGACGGGTTCGAAGGCCATCAGGATCGGGCTCCTTCGGATTCGGTTTGCGACGGACCCTGGAAGTCCGGGGCGAAATCATCGACGGCGATCACACGGTCGCGCAGCGCGTTGCGCGCGCGGATGCGGTCCAGTTCATCGTCGGTGATGCCGCCGGCGGCATGGACGGCTTCGGCCATGTCGCGCACATTGGCGCGCGGGTCGGTGGCCGGCACACGTCCGGCTTTTTCGAATTCGCGCATGCGGGCCTCGATGGCCTGCGTATCCAGCACGGCGGCGCAGGCGGCTTCAAGGGCGCCGATGGGTTCGGCCGGGTCCCGAGGAATATAGGTGCCCTGTGTCAGACGGTCGCGTGCGCCGCCGGGTTGGCTGATGGCATCGGCCACGGCCATCGAGAGCGCGTCGGACGGCGCGGCAAATGGCCGGCCCCAGGGAAACAGCAGCGCGCGCAGGATCCAGGCCAGGGGCCGGTTGGGGAAATTGGCCAGCACGCCGGCGAAGGCGTCCTGAGCGCGGCAGAATGCGTCCTGGATCGCCCAGTGCGCCAATGGCGCGTCGGCGGCCTGGCGGCCTTCGTCCTGGTAGCGTTTCAGGGTGGCGGAAATCAGGTAGAGCTGCGACAGGATGTCGCCCAGGCGGGCGGAAATCGACTCGCGCCGCTTCAGGGTGCCGCCCAGGGTCAGCATGGACACGTCGGCCAGCGTGGCAAAGGCGGCTGAAAAGCGTGTCAGCTGCCGGTAGTAGCGGGCCATTTCAGGTGCGACGGCCGTGTCGGGGCGGGCCAGCAGCGCGTTCGTGCAGCCATGGCCGATGGCGCGCAGCGCGTTGCGGGTCGTATGGCGCACGTGGCCCCAGAAGGCGCGGTCGAAGTCTCGCAGGCCCTGTTCGGGGTCGGCGGCCTGGGCGGCGTGCATTTCGTCGAGTACATGGGGATGGCAGCGGATCGCGCCCTGGCCGAAGATGATCAGGCTGCGGGTCAGGATATTGGCGCCTTCGACCGTGATGCCCACGGGGATCTGCTGGTAGGCGCGGCCCAGGAAATTCTGCGGGCCCAGGCAGATGCCCTTGCCGCCGATGATGTCCATGCCATCGTTGACCACGATGCGGCCGCGTTCGGTGACGTGGTATTTGACGATGGCCGAGACCACGGCGGGTTTTTCGCCCAGGTCCACGGCGCCGGCCGTCATGGTGCGGGCGGCGTCCATCAGGTAGGTGTGGCCGCCGATGCGGGCCAGGGCTTCGGCGATGCCCTCGAATTTGTGGATCCGGGTGCGGAACTGGTCGCGCACCACGGTATAGGCGCCGACGGCTCGCGCGGTCAGCTTGGCCATGCCGGTGTAGGACGAGGGCAGCGAGATCGAACGTCCCGCTGCCAGGCATTCCATCAGCATGCGCCAGCCCTGGCCGGCCATGGCCGGTCCGCCGATGATGAAATCCAGCGGCATGAACACGTCCTGACCGCGCGTGGGGCCATTCATGAACATGGCGTCCAGCGGATAATGGCGGCGGCCGGTTTCTACGCCGGGATGGTCGGACGGCACCAGGGCGCAGGTGATGCCCAGGTCGGGCGTGTCGCCCAGCAGGCCGTCGGGGTCGTACAGCCGGAACGCCAGCCCCAGGAGCGTGCAGACCGGGCCCAGGGTGATGTAGCGCTTGTCCCAGGTGACGCGCATGCCCAGGACTTCGCGTCCTTGCCATTCGCCCTTGCACACGATGCCATGGTCGGGGATGGCGGCGGCGTCCGACCCGGCCCAGGGGCTGGTCAGGGCAAAGGCCGGGATTTCCTCGCCACTGGCCAGGCGCGGCAGATAATGGTTTTTCTGTTCGTCGGTGCCATAGTGCAGCAGCAGTTCGGCCGGACCCAGCGAATTGGGCACCATGACAGTGACCGACAGCGCGGAGCAGCGGGTGGACAGCTTGGTGACCACGGCGGAATGCGCCAGCGCCGAAAAGCCCAGCCCGCCGTATTCCTGCGGGATGATCATGCCGAAGAAGCGGTGCGTCTTGATGTATTCCCAGGCTTCGGCCGGGATGTCCAGGTCCTGGCGGGTGACCTGCCAGTCGTTCACCAGCGCGCAGACGGTCTCGACTTCGTTGTCCAGGAAGGATTGTTCGGCTTCGGTCAGGCGCGGGGCCGGGATGGCGTGCAGGGCGCGGGCGCTGGGCTGGCCACGGAAGAGCGCGCCTTCCCACCAGACGGTACCGGCTTCCAGGGCCTCGCGTTCGGTGTCCGACATGCGCGGCAGGATGCGGCGGAAGGTCTGGTACAGCGGACGGCTGAGGTGCCGGATGCGCAGATCGTGCTGGCTCAGCACGAAGGCAGCGGCCAGCAGCAGGATCAGCAGGATCAGCAGGAATGTCATGCCGGCACTCCTGGTAGTGGCGCGCCGGTCGGCAGCGGGGCGCGCAGGCCGCCCAGCAGGAAGGCCATCAGGCGCCCAAGCAGGGCCTGGGCATCGATATTGTGCGTGTCGCCGGACAGGTTCATGGCCCGGCTGGAACTTTCGGCCCCCATGATGGCGTAGGCCGTCGCGCCCAGCATGAAATGAAAGCGCCAGACGATCTCGGCTTCCGGCACGCCTGGCAGCGAGGCCAGCAGAGCGCGGGTGAAACGGTGCGCGACCACGGAGCGTTCGGCGGCGAACAGGGCGCTGATGGCGCCGTTCGGGTCGGACATGGTGTTGGACTGCAGCGGCATGAAGGCGCGCCGTTCGGCGCCGGCGCTGCAGGCATGACGCACCAGCGGGCCGAAATAGGCCTCGACGATGGCCGAAGGTTTGAGCGGCTGGCCGCCGGCCTTGGATTCGAGCGCATCCAGGATGCGCAGGCGTTCATCGTTGAGCGCGTCCAGGCGCCGCTGGAACACGGCCTCGATCAGCGCGTCTTTCGAGCCGAAGTGATAATTGACGGCAGACAGGTTGACCTGCGCCGCCTGGGTGATCTGGCGCATGGACGTGTTGTCATGCCCCTGCTCGGCGAACAGGCGTTCGGCGGCATTGAGGATGGCATCGCGGGTGAGGATCGAGCGGGAAGTGGCCATGAATTAATTCAAACGTTTGTTTTAAAACTATACACAGTCTGCCCGGATTGGGTATCCGTGTTACCCCTATGCCTCAGGGCAGGCAGCAGTGCGCCGATGTGTGTTTCTTGGGGAAATGCGGCGTCCAGGATACACTTTCAAAGATTCGTTTCCATGGTCTGAAAGGTGAGCGATGGCTTCCGTGCGACAGCTGCTGGTGATTTCATCTCTGGTCATCACCTGCATCCTTGTGGGCATGCTGGCGATGGGCACCAGTCTGATGGAACGTCGGCTTGACGCGCAGTTGCAGGCCGACAGCGAAAACACAGCCGCCACCCTGGCCCTGCTGGTCAGTGCCCAATCTGACGCGGCCGCCCGCGCGCGGGTGCTGGATGCGGCTTTCCAGCAGGGGCGTTTCGCCGACCTGGCGCTGACGTCGGATGATGCGGCGGGCGTGGCGTTCCAGTCCCGCAGCCTGGGGCGTTCCGCCGGGGATGCTCCTGCATGGTTTGCTTCTGTGGCCGACATCCAGCCTCGCACGGCCTCTCGCCAGGTGGCCGGAGTCGGTTCATTGCGATTGACGCTGGATCCGGGGCCCGCGCGCGATGTGCTCTGGACGCATGTGGTGCAGTGGGCGTGGCTCGCCCTGGGGCTGGCCGCCTTCTGGGCGCTGTTCGTCGTCGCGTTGCTCAGCCGTGTGCGCCGCGAACTGGCCGTGGCTGCCGTGGCCGATGCGCCCGAAATCAAGATCAAGCGCACCGAACCGGCCGAGGACGCCGAACTCATGGACGATGTCCGTGAACGCATCGCGCCCACGATGGACGAACAGATGGCGCGCATCGAGCGGCTGGAAGTCGAACTCAACCGCGACCCGGTCACCGGCCTGGCCAACCGCAGTTATTTTCTCAACGAACTCAAGCGCGTGCTGCGCGATGATTCCCGTCAGGGCGCGGTCAGCGGTTACGTGCTGCTGGTGCGCAGCCGGGACATGGCGCGCCTGCAGAACCAGACGGAACGCCAGGAACTCGACGACTGGCTGCGGCTGCTGGGGCGGCGCGTCATCGAACTGCTGAACGGAATGCCGCAGGCGCATGCCTTGCCCGCGAGACTGGCCCCGAGGTCATGCGCCCGGTGCAGAAACTGCGAGAACTGCTCGAAACGCTCCGGGTCAAGCTCGACAGCCACAATCTGTCGCGCTGGGCCTATGCCCTGACGGACTACACCGTGCAGTGCTCGACCAAGGAAGTCCTGACGCGCCTGGACCAGGCCCTGATGTGCGCCGAGAGCGCCGGCCACGAGGAAGTCGAATTCCTGTCCCACGCCGACCACGAGGACGGCGAACTGTTGATGGGCGAAGCATCCTGGCGCACCCTGATTTCCCAGGCGCTGGATCACGATCGCCTGTCGCTGGACGTGCGCCGCGTCCAGTACGAAGGCGACGACATCCCCGACCGCCACGAGGCCGCGCTGGCGCTCCAGGAAGACGATCCGGATCAGCCGCGCATGTCGGGCTTTCTGTTCATGCCGGCGGCGGCGCGGCTGGGCCTGTCCTCGGCCTGCGACATGCGTGCGCTGTGCCTGGCGCTGAACTGGCTGGGCGAACACCAGGGCATTCTGGTCATCCGCATGTCGATCGCATCGATCCTGGATGCGCAGTACCTGGAAGAAATCCGCCTGATCTGCGGCAATGCCGATCCCGCGCTGTTGCAGCGCCTGGTGGTGGAACTGGATGCCTATGGCCTGAGCCGCCACCTGGATGCCTTCCGGGCGTTTGCCCAGGGCATCATCGAAACAGGCATGCACGTCGGGTTGCGCGGCCTGGACCAGCAGCCCGATGCCTTGCGCCAGATCCACATGGTCGATTTCGACTACGTAAAGCTGGGCGGGAATTTCGTGCGCGAACTGCTGGCTAGTCCGGGCGGGGTGCAGATGATGGTGGCCATCACCGAAACGGCGATCGGCATGGGGGTGCGCGTTTACGTGGACGATGCGGACGACGCAGGCACGCGCCGCATGGTGATCGAATACGGGGCGCTGCCGCGCGTGAACTAGACGCGGGCAGGCGGGTGGTTGCCGGATTTGCACAAAAAGACTTGCCATGTCCCGGCCGGCACCCTATAATGGCTGTCTTGCCCTGAAGGGTGCGGCATTGCCGTATGCTTTTTTGGTGCGTGAATTGCGCCAGGGCAGTGGGAATTCTCGAATTTCAACCCAGGGCTTACTTGGTCAAGCAGATCCAAGCGGCGCCAAGCAAGCCTGACGGGACCAAAACTGGCTGCGTGGCCTGGGGTATGTGCCCTGGGCTTCGTTGTTAAGTTGGAACAGGAAAAATCATGATCCAAATGCAGACCACGCTGGACGTGGCCGACAACACGGGTGCGCGTTCAGTGATGTGCATCAAGGTGCTGGGCGGCTCCAAGCGCCGTTATGCCGCTATTGGCGACATCATCAAGGTGTCCGTCAAGGAAGCAGCCCCCCGCGGCCGCGTCAAAAAGGGCGAAATCTACAACGCCGTGGTGGTGCGTACCGCCAAGGGCGTCCGCCGCAAGGACGGCTCGCTGATCCGCTTCGGCGGCAATGCGGCCGTGTTGCTCAACGCCAAGCTCGAGCCCATCGGCACGCGTATCTTCGGACCGGTCACGCGCGAACTGCGGACCGAGAAATTCATGAAGATCGTGTCCCTGGCGCCCGAAGTGCTGTAAGGAGCAGATCATGCAAAACATTCGCAAAGGCGACGAAGTCATCGTGCTGTCTGGCCGCGATCGCAGCCGTCGCGGCACCGTGGTGGCCCGGGTGGGCGCCGACCACGTGCTGGTCGAAGGCATCAACGTCGTGAAAAAACACGCCAAGGGCAATCCCATGACGGGCGCGCCCGGCGGCATCGTCGATAAAACGATGCCCATCCACATCTCGAACGTGGCAATCTTCAACCCCGAAACCGGCAAGGGCGACCGCGTCGGCGTCAAGGTCGTGGATGGCGCCAAGGTTCGCATTTTCCGCTCCAACGGCGCTGTCGTTGGCGCGAAGGCATAAGGGGCGTGCACAAAATGGCTCGTTTACAAGATTTCTATCGCTCCAAGGTCGTGGCCGACCTGCAGGCGAAATTCGGCTACAAATCGGTGATGCAGGTCCCCCGCATCACCAAGATCACCCTGAACATGGGGGTGTCCGAGGCCGTTGCCGACAAAAAGGTCATCGAAAATGCCGTGGGCGACATGACCAAGATCGCCGGCCAGAAGCCCGTGATCACCAAGACCCGCAAGGCCATCGCTGGCTTCAAGATCCGCGAGGACTACCCGATCGGCTGCATGGTCACCCTGCGCGGGCAGCGCATGTACGAATTCCTGGACCGCCTGATCGCGGTCGCTCTGCCGCGCGTGCGCGACTTCCGCGGCGTGTCGGGCCGTGCCTTTGATGGCCGGGGCAACTACAACATCGGTGTGAAAGAACAGATCATCTTCCCGGAAATCGAATACGACAAGATCGATGCCGTGCGCGGGATGAACATCAGCATCACCACCACCGCAAAGACCGACGAGGAAGCCAAGGCGCTGCTGAGCGCATTCAGCTTCCCCTTCCGCAACTAAGGGGCTGACGTGGCAAAACTTTCCCTCATCAATCGCGATATCAAACGCGCCAAGCTGGCCGAAAAATTCGCCGCCAAGCGCGCCGCACTGAAGGCCATCATCGCCGACCAGTCGAAATCCGACGAAGAACGCTATCAGGCCCGCCTGGCGCTGCAACAGCTGCCGCGTAACGCCAACCCCACCCGCCAGCGCAACCGCTGCGTGGTGACGGGCCGTCCTCGCGGCGTGTTCAGCAAATTCGGGCTGACGCGCCACAAACTGCGTGAAATGGCCATGCGCGGCGAAGTGCCGGGCGTGACCAAGGCCAGCTGGTAGGAGAATCACACATGAGCATGAGCGATCCCATCGCCGATATGCTGACCCGCGTGCGCAACGCGCAAATGGTCAACAAGACGTCGGTTTCCATGCCCTCCTCCAAGCTGAAGGCGGCCATTGCCGCCGTGCTGAAGGACGAAGGCTACATCGAGGATTTCCGCATCGCTGGCGAACAGGCCAAGCCGGAACTGGAAATCACCCTGAAATACTATGCCGGCCGTCCGGTGATCGAGCGCATCGACCGCGTCTCGCGTCCCGGCCTGCGCATCTACAAGAGCAGCGCCACCATTCCCCAGGTCATGAACGGCCTGGGCGTGGCGATCGTCTCGACCCCGCGTGGCGTCATGACGGACCGCAAGGCCCGCGCCAGCGGCGTGGGTGGCGAAGTGCTCTGCTACGTGGCATAAGGAGGCTTTTCAACCATGTCACGCATCGCCAAATACCCCGTCGCGCTGCCCAAGGGCGTCGAAACCACCATCAGCGCCGGGCAGATCGTCGTCAAGGGCCCGTTGGGCACCCTGACCCAGTCTCTGGATGGCAACGTCCGGATCGCCCAGGAAGATGGCCAGCTCACGTTTGCTGCTGCCGATGAAACCCGCCAGGCCAATGCCATGTCGGGCACCATGCGCGCATTGGTGAACAACATGGTCACGGGTGTCAGCACGGGCTTCGAACGTCGCCTGACCCTGGTCGGCGTGGGCTTTCGCGCCCAGGTCCAGGGCAAGGCCCTGAAACTGCAGCTGGGTTTTTCGCACGACATCCTGTATGACATCCCCGATGGGATCAAGATCGAATGCCCTTCGCAGACCGAAGTCGTGGTCAAGGGCTCTGACAAGCAGGTCGTCGGCCAGGTCGCCGCTGAAATCCGCGCCTACCGCCGCCCCGAACCCTACAAGGGCAAGGGCGTGCGCTATGCGGACGAGCGTGTGATCCTGAAAGAAACCAAAAAGAAATAAGCACGCAGGCAAGGACGAATCATGGACAAGAAAACTTCCCGTTTGCGTCGTGCTGCGGCTACCCGCCGCAAGATTCACGAACTGCGCGTGCATCGCCTGGCGGTGCATCGCACGAATCTGCACATCTACGCCAACATCATTTCTCCGGAAGGCGACCGCGTGCTCGTCAGCGCCTCGACGCTCGAGCCCGAGGTCCGCAAGGAACTCACCAGCCAGAAGGCCAATGGGGGCAATGCCGCCGCCGCGAGCCTGGTCGGCAAGCGCGTGGCCGAAAAAGCCAAGGCTGCCGGCATCGAGCTCGTCGCTTTCGACCGTTCGGGCTTCCGTTACCATGGCCGCGTCAAGGCGCTGGCCGAAGCCGCGCGCGAAGCCGGCTTGAAGTTCTAAGGGAATCACATGGCTAAAGCACAAGGCAAGCACGCCGTCGATCAGGAACGCGATGACGGCATGCGCGAAAAGATGATCGCGGTCAACCGCGTCAGCAAGGTCGTCAAGGGCGGCCGCACGATGAGCTTCGCTGCGCTGACCGTGGTTGGTGATGGCGATGGCCGTATCGGCATGGGCAAGGGCAAGGCCCGCGAAGTGCCCGTCGCCGTCCAGAAAGCCATGGAACAGGCCCGTCGCGGCCTGCTCAAGGTGGCCTTGAAGAACGGGACGCTGCACCATTCCGTGGTCGGCAAGCACGGCGCCTCGACGGTGCTGATCTCGCCCGCCGCCGAGGGGACCGGCGTGATCGCCGGCGGTCCGATGCGCGCCATCTTCGAAGTGATGGGTGTGCGCAACGTCGTGGCCAAGAGCCTCGGTTCGAGCAACCCGTACAACATGGTCCGTGCAACCCTCAATGGCCTGAGCGCCTGCGTCACGCCTGCGGAAATCGCGGCCAAGCGCGGCAAGACGGTCGAAGAGATCCTGGGGTAAGACATGGCACAGAAGCAAATCAAAGTCACGCTCGTGCGCTCTGTCATCGGCACGCACAAGTCCCACCGCGCCACCGTGCGCGGCCTGGGCCTGGGCAAGGTGAACAGCAGCCGCATCCTGGTCGATACGCCCGAGGTGCGTGGGATGATCCGCAAGGTGGATTACCTGGTCACCGTCTCGGAAGCCTAAAGGAATTCAGATGTCTGTCACTCAACTGAACACGCTCGCCCCCGCCGAAGGCGCCAAGCGCCCCCGCCGCCGCGTGGGTCGCGGCATCGGCTCCGGCCTGGGCAAGACCGCCGGCCGTGGCCACAAGGGCCAGAAGTCCCGTGCGGGCGGTTTCCACAAGGTCGGTTTCGAAGGCGGCCAGATGCCGCTGCAGCGCCGCCTGCCCAAGCGCGGCTTCACGCCGTTGGGCCGTCACCTGTTCGCCGAGATCCGCCTGTCGGACCTCCAGGCGCTGCCGGTCGATGAAATCGATCTGCAGGTGCTCAAGGCCGCTGGCCTGGTGGGCGAACTGGTTCGCACCGTCAAGGTCATCAAGACCGGGGAACTGTCTCGCAAGGTCACCTTGCGCGGCATCAATGCGACGGCCGGCGCGCGCGCCGCGATCGAAGCTGCCGGCGGTTCGCTGGCGTAAGGGGTGGCCGTGGCCAAAGCTCAGGCACATAAGCCCAGTGCAGGATACGG
>NZ_JAVERO010000152.1:0-4626 GCF_034007085.1 Castellaniella sp.
TTTTTACAATCACCGACGCCCGCACCAGGCACTGAACATGAAAACCCCGGCCGAGGCCTTCGCATTAGCCGCCTGACCTGTGCAGGTTCCGCTGGGTCATTACATTTGGTGATTCGGGCTATATCGCCTTGTACCATCATGAACCGGCCGACGACGCGGTGTACATCCTGGCCTTCCGACACCAGAAAGAGGCAGGCTATTGAAACGGGGTTGTCCGAGCAAACAATCCCCGAAAAGGACTCATTATGCTCTTATGCCCGCTCTTTCCCTTTGCCCGGTTCCCCTCGCTGCTGGATCGGCCCCTTGAAACACCGGACACAGCCGCCCACTTAAAATAGCAGGTAGGCATGTGACTGTGTTTATGACCAACAGCAAGCAGGAAGTGATGGAATTACTGCCCCAGCCGGAGCGCCGGCGTCGCTGGTCGGTGGAGCAGAAGCTGGCCATGGTGCGCGAGAGCAACGAGCCTGGCCAGACAGTTTCGGTGGTGGCGCGCCGCCACGGCGTGAACCCGAACCAACTGTTCCACTGGCGCAAACTGTACCAGGATGGTGGCCTGTCGGCAGTGGGGGCTGGCGAACAGGTGGTCGCGGCCTCGGAACTGGCCGACGCGCTCAAGCAGATCCGGGATTTGCAGCGGATGCTGGGCAAGAAGACCATGGAGAACGAGATTTTGCGCGAAACGGTGGAGTATGGCCGCTCAAAAAAATGGATTGCGCGCTCACCCTCGTTGCCAGGGGAAGACCGGTGAAACGGGTCTGTGAAGTCCTCGGCGTGGCGCGCTCGAACATGGTAGTCAGGCTGGCTCGATCCGCGGATTGGTGCGCTGGTCGCACAGCCCGCCCGGCGCAGGATGCGGAGTTGGTCGAAGAGATCCAGGAGCATATTGGACAGTTACCCAGCTACGGCTACCGGCGAGTCTGGGCGCTGGTGCGACGAAGCCGGGAGCAGCGGCAGGAGTTCGAGCAAGGCGACACCTGGCGCGACATTAAGAATTCTTGACTTTTGACTTGACACGATCCCGCCTATGATGTTGAGCGCAAAGCCTGAGCACAAATTCACCCAGGCCGCCAGCCTCATGAGCACTTCATTTTCACCTTGTCGCCGCAGCCTGCTCGGCCTGATGGCCGGCGCCTGCCTGCCGTCGCGTGCGGCCACTCGTCCGGTCTACTCCGTGCAGACAGAACCCTCATTGGCGCACTGCACTGCACTGCTGCATGCGGCCTTGAAGGCCAGCGGGCTGTCTGCGGATCTGGTCAACGCCCCCCATGCGACCGAAGAACGCAATCTGCACGAAATCACCGCCGGCCGCATCCACATCAATCTGTTGCCGGCCTCTCCCACCCGTCTGAAACGGGTGCAGGAAGGCCGCCTGCGCATGATCCCTGTTCCACTGGAACGCGGCCTGCTGGGCTGGCGCACGCCCTTCGTGCTGGAAAGCCACGCAGCCAGGCTGAGCCATGTCCGTACGCTAGCCGACCTGCGCGCTCTGACGATCGGACAAGGCTCCAGTTGGTGGGACGTGGAAATCTACCGCAAGGCCGGTATCACCACCCGCGAGGTCCAGAGCTGGCGCAACGGGGAATTCGCAGAGCAGATGCAGACCGGGGTGATCGACTTGTTTCCCATGGGACTGGAAGAATCCCTGAGCTATTTTCTGCCGCACTTCCGGCAACGCTATCCGCAACTCGCGCTGGATCAATTCCTGCTGCTGAAATACCCCTGGTATCGTTTTGTCTGGGTGTCTCCGCACCCCAGCGCCGATACGCTGTACCAGGCGCTGCAAACGGGCTTCGACATCATCGCCGAGAACGGCCAGTTCGAGTCCATCTGGTCGCAAATGCGCCAACTGCCACCCACAGAATCCTGGCAGAAGCGCACCGTCATCAGCCTGGAAAACCCCTTTTACAGTCCGGATATCGTGCCGCCGCGCTACCGGCATCTGCTGCTGCAGCCGCACCTGTCGTAATGCCTGCTCAGAAACTCTACACGCGGTTCTTGCGTCAGCTATTACCCCTGCTGGCCCTGGCCTATGTGCTGACCACCGCCCTCACGACCTGGCTGTATTATCAGAACCAACGCATCGCAGCCAGCAATCAGCGCAGCCAGACCCTGGACACCTTCGCGCATGTGCTGGTCAAACCGCTGTGGGACTGCAACAGCCTGACGGCAGAAGGCATTATTCAGGCGATGACGCTGCAACCCAACGTGCGAGGGGCCAGCGTCTTGAATCAATGCACTCAAAAACTGATCCAGGCAGGCACGCTGCCCGACAAGAACAGCAAAGACACCTTGAGCACGCCACTGCAGTACGTGGATGAAATGGGTACCATCCACATGCTGGGAGAACTGCAGGTCGCCTTTCAACCCCAGTCGATCTTTACTGCGGCCGCCCGCAGCCTGGTGCCGCAACTGGCGGTTTTTCTGTCGATGCTGGCGGTCGTGCTGGCCTGCACGCTGTGGACGTTCAGGCGCATCATCGGAGCGCCCCTCCTGCAGTTGTGCCAGGCGATGCATCGTCAGCAGGCGCTGAACCCCATCCCCGACGACTGGGCCGACGAGATCTCCGAAGTCACCCGGACCTACAACACCCAATTGCAAGAACTGCGCCACCAGGCCCGGCATGACCCGCTGACGGGCCTGGGCAACCGACTGCGATTGGAAGAACGCCTGGAACACGTCAAACAGACCGGTACGCAAGGCCATGTCTTGCTGCTCGACCTGGACCGATTCAAACCCGTCAATGACACCTTCGGCCATGCTGCCGGAGACGAGGTACTGCGCACAGTCGCACAGCGCCTGCTGGCCTGCGTGCGCGACCTCGACACCGTGGTCCGCCTGGGCGGCGACGAATTCGCCATCATCGCGCCCGACACCATCGAGGATTCGGACGCGGACGCACTGGTCACCCGCATCACGCATGCCCTGACGCAGCCCATCCTCTGGCGGGACACCCCGATCTACATCACCCCCAGCATCGGGCGGGCACGATTCGGCCCGGACGACAACGACAGCAACGCCCTGCTGGCGCTGGCCGATGCCGACATGTACCGGGCCAAAGGGCTGACGCACCGCCGCCGACGATACGACCCTGCGCGGCACCAGGACTTGTTCAGAGATCCCTTGGGCAAAGGGCCTGCCGAGTCACAGCGGGATCCCGCTGAAGAACCTGATTTGGTCAGGGATGATTTTGCATAGGTATAGTTGAGTCAAGACACACCAAAAGGCACTCCATGAAAACATTGGGACTGATCGGCGGCATGAGCTGGGAATCCACCATCCCGTACTACCGGCAAATCAACGAGTTCATCAAGCAGCGGCTGGGCGGCCTGCATTCGGCGCGCATCGTGCTCTACAGCGTTGATTTCCACGAGGTGGAAAGACTGCAACATGCAGGCCAATGGGAACAGGCCGGCGCACTGCTGGCGGATGCGGCCCAGCGACTCGAACGCGCCGGGGCGGATGGGTTGGTGCTATGCACCAACACCATGCACAAGGTGGCGTCGCAGATCGAGCAGGCCGTCGGCATCCCGCTGCTGCATATTGCCGACCCGACTGCCGAAGCCATCAAGGCGGCTGGATTTTCCAGCGTCGGGCTGCTCGGCACGCGCTTCACGATGGAACAGGACTTCTATAAAGCCCGGCTGGAACACCAGCATGGCCTGCGCGTGTTGATTCCGGACGAACCCGACCGCGCAGTCGTGCATCGAGTCATCTACGACGAACTGTGCACAGGCTGCATTCGCAGCCCGTCGCGGGATGCCTATCTGGACATCATCCATCGTCTGGTGGACCAGGGCGCGCAGGCCATTATCCTTGGCTGTACCGAAATTTCCCTGCTGGTGGAGCCACAGCATGTGACAACGCCGCTGTTCGATACGACCCGCCTGCATGCGCTGCACGCGGCAGACTGGTCATTGCGCTAACAGGCGCTGTCCTGGCCTGGCCGCTGTGCCAGCGCCCAGGCCACGTGCTCGCGCACCAGAGCGCTTTCATGGTCGGCACGGCTGAGCAAGGCGGCGCGCAGTTCCGGGGCCTGCGCGGCATCCGCCTCGCGCAATGCATTGCCCAGCGCCACGGCCAGGTTGCGCAGCCAGCGTTCGTGATTGATGCGCCGGATCGGCCCGCCTTCGGTCCGCTTGAGGAATGTGTCCTCGTCCCAGGCGAACAGTTCGACGAGCCGGCGGCCGACCAGCGGCGCGCGCGCATCGAAATCGGGCAGTTCCGAGGTCTGCGCGTATTTGTTCCAGGGACAGATCGTCTGGCAATCGTCACAGCCAAAGATGCGATTGCCCATCGACGGGCGCAGCGCCTCGGGGATAGGCCCGCGGTTTTCGATGGTCAGATAGGAAATGCAGCGGCGAGCGTCCACCACGCCGGGCGCCACGATGGCGCCTGTGGGGCAGATATCAATGCAGGCCGTACAGGTGCCGCAATGCGCACTGACCGGATCGGTCGGCGTCAGCGCGAAATCCATGAAGATCTCGCCCAGAAAGAACATCGATCCGGCATCGCGCGAAAGCACCATGGAATGCTTGCCGCGCCATCCCAGTCCGCTGCGGCTGGCCAGTTCCTTTTCCAGCACGGGCGCAGAATCGGAAAAGACCCGATAGCCAAACGGGCCGA
>NZ_JAVERO010000072.1:0-10571 GCF_034007085.1 Castellaniella sp.
AATGCGGGCGCACAGCTTTTGCAGACGCCCGCGCACCACTTTGTGATAGTCGCGCCCCCGCGCATACAGCGACACGACGCCTTCGCCGGGATCGGCCAGGCGGGCCAGTTCGCGGGCCTGCCAGCCGGGTGCGGTATCGCGCGGCAGATACGGCATGCGCGCGGTCAGCACGCTGACCGTGCCGGGGACCAGTTCGGCCGGCCGGGCGCGCTTGAGGCCATGCCGCTGCATGTAGTCCAGGTCGCCATGAAAGCCTCGCGCCAGCCATTCCAGCAGCAGCGGTTCGGCCGCAGACAGGTCAACCCCCGAAACCCCGATTTCGGAAAAACCCAGTTCCTGTGCCCATGCCCGGATCTGGCGATACCATTGACTGTGCCTGTCCATCGGGAAATTATAGGAATTCGGGTGACCCGCGATAGACGCGTCCACACCCGGCAGCGATAATGGGCACGCATCGCGGACGGGAAAACAACCGTGTCTGCGGCATGGAACCATGAACAAAAAACCCACTTGTCAGGAGCGCATGCCATGCGGTTGCGGATGCCAGTTCTGAAACCCAGCCGACGAATGGCCAGGATCCTGGCGGGCTCCACCCTGGCGCTGCTGGTGCTGGCCGCGCTGGCCGCCTGGCTGGTGCCCAAGGCCGTGCGCAGCGCGCTGACCCAGGATGTGTCCGAACTGCTGGGCCGGCCCGTTCAGGTCGGCGAAATCCGCTTCAACCCTTTCACGCTGGCGCTGCGCGCGCAGGACATCATCATCGAGCAGCCCGATGCCCAGCAGCCGCTGCTGCAGATCGGCGAACTCGACCTGCGCGCCGCCTGGCGCTCCATCGTGCTGTTCGCGCCGGTGATCGACCGGATCCACGTCGATCGGCCCCAGGTCGCGCTGGTACGTCAGGACGTCGCACGCTTCAATTTTTCCGACATCGTCGACCGGCTGGCCGCGCGCGCGGCCGCACAGCCAACCGAACCCGATACAAGCAATGACGGCCCGCCGCGATTTTCCCTGAACAATCTGTCCCTGACCGACGGCGTCATCCGCCTGGATGACCAGGTCACCGGCCGCCAGCAGACGATCGACGAACTCACGCTGGGTATTCCCTTTCTGTCCTCGCTTGGCTACGCCACCGACATCGATGTACAGCCCGCTGTGCACCTGCGCATCAATGGCAGCCCCCTCGATCTGAACGGCACGGCACGGCCTTTCGAAACCGTGCCCACATCGACGCTGAACGTGGCCCTGGACGGCGTAGCCCTGGACAAATGGGCCGACTTCTGGCCGCTGCCGCTGCCCATCAAGGTCGAGCGCGCCTCGCTGGATTCCAGGCTGCAGGTGCTGTTCGAACAACCACCCGGCGCGGCACCCCGCATTCGCGTACAAGGCGACCTGGCCCTGCGCCAGCTGAACGTGACCGAAACTTCGGGCGCGCCGCTGCTGGCCTGGGACAGCCTGAAGGCCGAGGGCCTGGCGCTCGACCTGGGCGCGCGGACGGTGGCCCTGGACACCCTGACCCTGACGCAACCGCAGGTAGAGGCACACCGCGATGCCACACAACTGAACTGGCAGCGGGTGGCCCAGGGATTGACCCGGCTGGATGCCCCCGAACCGGCCGCCCCCTCGCCCGCCGCCCCCGAATCCGACACATCCGAATCCGACACATCCGAATCCGCAGCACACGTCCCGACCAGCCCGGCCGCGCCATCCACAAGCACGGCCACCAGCGCGACCCCCGAGCCCACCCCAGCGCCCGGCCCTCTGCCGCAGGCACAGGCGCCGGCTACCACATCCGCCACGGACACGTCCTGGAAGATTTCCCTGGGCACCTTCAGACTGGATGCGGGCGCCGTACACCTGCGTGACGATCCCAGCGGCCTGGACTACCCGCTGAACGGACTGAGCGCCACAATCGAACAGATTGCCTGGCCGCAGCCCCCGGACCAGCCCATCCAGGCCCGGCTGGGCATGGACAACCCTCTGGACGACAGCACGCTGCAAGTCCAGGGGCCGATCATGCTGCACCCCCTGTCGGCACAGCTGCAAGTCAACCTGGACCAGCTGGCGCTGGCGCCGTTTGCTGCCGCCGCACGCCATTTCTGGCCCATCGAACTGCAAGATGGCCGGCTGCGGCTCGATGGCCTGATCGAGGCGACCGACGGCCAGATCCTGGCGCGCGACGTGACGCTGGGCCTGAATCAGTTCGCCGCCCGCGATGAATCCGTCAAGCCGGGCGTGGCCCTGTCGTTGAATACCCTGACGCTGAGCGCCGACCGGCTGGCGCTGGACGCCGAACCGACACACTTTTCCCTGCAGGCCGATGGTATCCAGAAACACGGCACGCTGGCGCTGGATGGATCTCTGACGGCGCAGCCACTGACGCTCAAAACCTCGGTCGATCTGAACCAGTTCGACGCGGCTTCCCTGGCGCCCTATATCGCGTCCAGCCTGAACGCCACGGTCCGCAGCGTGACCCTGGGCGCACGCGGCAAAGCCGAATTCGCCGCCCCCCAAGGCAAACAGGCCCTGCGCGCAGACTGGCGCGGCACCGTTCGCATCGACGGCCTGAATCTCCAGGACCGCGTCAACAAGGCCGCATTCCTGAACTGGAAACATCTGGGACTGGGCAATATGCACATCGCGGTGGCCGGGCCGCAGCTGGACCTGGGCCTGGGCGACATCCTGCTGGATGACTTCTACGGCAACATCCTGCTCAACAGCAACGCACGCCTGAACGTAATGGATATCCTGGTGGACAAAGGCACGGCGGCCGGTTCGATCACCCAGGACACGCAAACCCGCCGCACGGGCGCCGCCGCGCATGCGCGGGCCGGACCGAAAAAATCCGCCGGCCCCGCGCCTCGCATCTCGATCCGCAGCGTCACCCTCAAACGGGGCCGCATGACCTTCAATGACCATTTCGTGCGACCCAACTACCGGGCCGAACTGTCCGCCATTGAAGGCACGCTCACAGCTGTTTCCTCGACCCGCCCTGCGCCAGCCAAGGTCCGCGTCACAGGCCGCGTGTACGGCACCGCGCCGCTTTCCGTCGCAGGCACGGTCCAGCCGTTCGCGCGCTACCTGGCGCTGGACCTGAACGCCTCGGCCAAGGGCGTGGACCTGCCTCGATTCACCACGTATTCGTCCAAGTACGTCGGCTACGCCATCGAACGCGGCAAACTGTCGGTGGACTTGCACTACCAGATCAAGGATCGCGCCCTGCAGGCCAGCAATCAGGTGCTGCTCAACCAGCTCACCTTCGGCAAGCCGTCCGACAGCCCCGATGCGCTCAAGCTGCCGGTGCTGCTGGCCGTCGCCCTGCTGAAGGACGCCAAGGGCAACATCGACATCAACCTGCCGATCTCCGGCTCGCTGGACGATCCGCAGTTTTCAGTAGGCGGCATCATCGTGCAGGTGATCGTGAACACGATCACCAAGGCGGTCACCGCGCCCTTCTCATTACTGGCCTCCGCCTTCGGCGGCGGGGAGGACCTGTCCCGCATCGATTTCGCGCCAGGCAGCGCCGTACTCGACGACACCGCGCAATCGAACATCGACACGCTGGTCAAGGCACTGGCCGACCGCCCCTCACTGAAAATGGACATCATCGGCCGCGCCGATCCGCAGGTCGACGAAACCGGACTGCGCCAGGCCTGGGTGGATGACCGGATCCGGGCGGCCAAGGCCCGGGCTGGCGGCAAGCGCAGCAAGCAAGCGGCCGACACCATCGAACTGACCGACGCCGACCGCGCCAAATACCTGGAAGACGTCTATGACGACACCAAGATCAAAGGCAAGCCGCGCAACGCCATCGGCATCGCCAAGTCCCTGCCGCCCGAGCAGATGAACGCCTTGCTGCTGACTGCCGCCCCGCTGGGCAAACAGCCCCTGGCCGATCTGGCCGAGGCACGCGCACAGGCCGTATACGAACGGATCATCGCCGCTGCGCCGGAACTGGCCGACCGGGTCTTCATCGTGGCCGCCAAGCCCGACGCGAACGGCATCGAGGACGACGGCCCGGCAACACGCGTGGAATTCGCCCTGCACTGAAGCCGGCCGCCCGGCATCAACGCCTGCTGGCGAATTCCGGGCCAAAGGCCTGCTCCAGGGTCTGGACCTGTCCCAGCAGGCTGCAATCGTAGCCCACCAGGTCACGGACATACGCCTGATAGGCATCCCCACTCATCAGATCCAGCAGCCGCTGCAGGGACTGCGTGCCCACCAAGTCCTTGTTGATCCCGAAAAAATACCGTTCCCGCGCCAGCGGGATGAAGTCCAGCCCGCAGCGCCAGGCGGCCGTCTCGACCCCGATGCCGACATCGGCCATGCCACTGGCGATGTGAGCCGCGATGGCCATGTGCGTGAATTCCCCACTGTCGAAACCAATGACGTCCTTTGGATCGATGCCCAGGCGTTCCAGCATCAGATGGATCAGGAAGCGCGTGCTGGACCCGATCTGCCGGTTCACGAACCGCACGTCCGGACGCACCAGATCGCTGGCCGACTGAATCCGCTTCGGATTGCCGGGCTGCACGAACAACCCCGTGTTGCGCTCCGCCAGATGCAACAACAACATGCGGTCCGGATCGAGCCAGCGCAGATAGTGTTGCAGGATCGGTTTTTCGTATTCCGCCACCGGCACCTGGAAACCCGCCAGATCACATTCCCCACGGTCCAGCGAGGCCAAGGCCTCGATCCCGGTCCGATAGCGCAATTCCAGCGGCAGCATGCCCTGGTCATTGGCCAGCCGCATCAGCCCTTCGACGGCAAAGCCGTGGCTGGCATGCAGGCGCAGCACAGAGATTTCCTCTGAATACAGGCGCTGCAGTTCTTCCTGCAATTCGGAAGCCAGGCTCTCGAAGGTCGGCGCCAGGCGCGCATCGATGCGCCGGTTGGCCCACAGCAGATGCTGGGCGAAGCTGGTCAGGCGCGAACCACGCCGCCGGGACGTTTCGATCAGGGGCGCCTGGAACTCGGCTTCGGCCTTGCGCAGCATGCCCCAGGCATGCCGATAGGACACGCCACGCGCCTGACAGGCCCCCGCAATATGGCCGTGCTCGTCGACGGCTGCCAGCAACCGCAGCACTTCGCCCATGGGCAGTATTTCCCCGGATTGCTTTTCCAGCACCCATTCCGAATGCAAGCGGGGCTTGAATCGGTAGACCGCCATGTCTCCTCCTGAATCTTATTAATATGAATTCAATTGCATATAAAAAATAACCATGGAATTAATATGCTTTTTTTATCTTATTGAAATCAAATTATTTTCGATAGTAGAGTACACCAACGGCACTGAAATATATATGCAAATCAAAACCTATTAAAGCGCCTGCTGGCCGAGCATGCGCCCGGAGACAAAGCCATGGACACGATCCAGCCCGCTATCGATCCGACCCCGCACGACGATGCCGACCCACGGGTGCAGGACATTCTGGCCCGACATGCCGGCCAGCCCGGCGCGCTGCTGCCGATCCTGCACGATGTGCAGGACACCCTGGGCTGGATTCCCGAACCCGCTGTCCCGCAGATTGCCACCGCCCTGCAGCGTTCCCGCGCCGAGGTCCACGGCGTGATCAGCTTCTACACCCATTTCCGCACCGCGCCACCTGCACGCACGCAGATCGAAGTCTGCCGCGCCGAATCCTGTCAGGCCTGTGGCGGCGGTGTCCTGTACGAACACGCCCAGACACGCGTAGCGGCCGAGAACGCCGGCGACGTTTCGCTGGCGCCGGTGTACTGCCTGGGCCTCTGCGCCCAATCACCCGCCGTCATGATCAATGGCCGTCCCCACGCGCACGTCACCCCCGAAAAACTGGACGCCCTGCTGGCGGCAGCGCGGGAGGCCTGAATGACACAGACCCTCTATATCCCGCAGGACACCGCCGCGCTGGCCATGGGGGCCGATACCGTGGCCGACGCGTTTCGCATCGAAGCCACCCGCCGCAAACTGGATCTGCACATCGTGCGCAACGGTTCGCGCGGCCTGCATTGGCTTGAACCCCTGGTCGAGGTCGTCACGCCTGCCGGCCGGGTCGCCTACGGCCCCGTCACGCCGCAGGACGTCGCCTCTATCCTGGATGCGGCCTGGGCGCATGACGCCACCCACCCTTTGCATCACGGCCTGACCGAAGACATCCTGTTCCTGAAAAAGCAGGAACGCCTGACCTTCGCCCGGGTCGGCGTGATCGACCCGCTCAGCATCACCGACTACGAAGCCCATGGCGGCTTTGAGGGGCTGCGGCAGGCGCTGGCCATGGACCCGGCCGCCATTGTCGACGCCGTCACCGAATCCGGCTTGCGCGGCCGGGGCGGGGCCGCCTTTCCCACCGGCATCAAATGGCGCACCGTACTGCAAACGCCAGCCGAACAGAAATACATCGTCTGCAACGCCGACGAAGGCGACTCGGGCACCTTTTCCGATCGCATGTTGATGGAAGGCGACCCCTGCGCCCTCATCGAGGGCATGACGATCGCCGGCCTGGCGGTGGGCGCCACGCGCGGCTACATCTATGTGCGCTCCGAATATCCCCAGGCCGAACGAATCCTGGCAGGCGCTCTGCGCGCGGCGCGCGCGGCCGGCTGGCTGGGCAACGACATTCAGGGCACGGGACGCGCCTTCGACATCGAACTGCGGCGCGGCGCGGGCGCCTATATCTGCGGCGAGGAAACCTCGCTGCTGGAAAGCCTGGAAGGCCGCCGGGGCCTGGTGCGCGCCAAGCCGCCGCTGCCCGCCGTGCGTGGCCTGTTCGGCTGTCCCACGGTGATCAACAACGTGATTTCCCTGGCCACGGTGCCGTTCATCCTGGCCCAGGGGGCCGCCACCTACCGCGATTTCGGCATGGGCCGGTCCCGGGGCACCCTGCCTTTCCAGTTGGCGGGCAACATCCGTCACGGCGGCCTGGTGGAAAAAGCCTTCGGCCTGACGCTGCGCGAACTGCTGTTCGATTTTGGCGGCGGCAGTCGCTCGGGCCGGCCCCTGAAGGCCGTCCAGGTGGGCGGCCCGCTGGGGGCCTACCTGCCCGAATCCCAATGGGACACGCCGCTGGACTACGAAGCCTTTCTGACCATTTCCGCCATGCTGGGCCACGGGGGCGTGGTGGCCTTCGACGACACGGCCGACATGGCCGCCCTGGCCGAATACGCCATGGAATTCTGCGCCATCGAATCCTGCGGCAAATGCACGCCCTGCCGCATCGGATCGATACGCGGCACCGAGGTCATCCGCGCCATCCGCAGCGGCCAGGATCGTGATTCCCGGGCCGAGCTCCTGCGTGACCTGTGCGACACCATGATGGCCGGATCGCTGTGCGCGCTGGGCGGCATGACGCCCTATCCCGTGCTGTCCGCCCTGCGTCATTTCCCCGAAGATTTCGGCCTCGCTGCCGAACCGGCCCTGCACACCGTCTAGGAGCCCGCCATGCTGGAAACCGTCCTGAAACGCGACCGCGACCTGGGCACGCCCGAGTCCCCATCCACCGAAACCGTCACCCTGACCATCGACGGCCAGACCATCACCGTCCCGGCCGGCACCTCGATCATGCGCGCGGCGGCAGAAACCAGCATCCAGATCCCGAAGCTCTGCGCCTCGGACAACCTGGAAGCCTTCGGCTCCTGCCGCCTGTGCCTGGTCGAAATCGAGGGCCGTCGGGGGCATCCGGCATCCTGCACCACGCCTGTCGAGGACGGCATGGTGGTCCGCACCGAAACCGACCGACTGCACACCCTGCGACGCAACGTGATGGAACTCTACATCTCCGACCATCCGCTGGACTGCCTGACCTGTCCGGCCAACGGCGACTGCGAATTGCAGGACATGGCCGGGGTGGTGGGTCTGCGCAACGTGCGCTATGGGTTCGAAGGCGCCAACCACCTGGACGATGTCTCCGACACATCCAACCCCTATTTCACCTACGACCCGTCCAAATGCATCGTCTGCAGCCGCTGCGTGCGGGCCTGCGAAGAGGTCCAGGGCACCTATGCGCTCACCGTGCAGGCCCGTGGCTTCGATTCACGCATCACCGCCGGACAGGACGATGGTTTCCTGGCCAGCGATTGCGTGTCCTGCGGCGCCTGCGTGCAGACCTGCCCGACTTCGGCGCTGATCGAAAACACCGTCATCGACCAGGGTCAGGCCGATCACGCGGTCATCACCACCTGCGCCTATTGCGGCGTGGGCTGCGGCTTCAAGGCCGAACTGAAAGGCGACCGGGTCATCCGCATGACCCCCTGGAAGGACGGCAAGGCCAATCGCGGCCATTCCTGCGTCAAGGGCCGCTTTGCCTGGGGCTACGCCACCCACGCCGACCGCCTGACCCAACCCATGATCCGGGAAAAGATCACCGACCCCTGGCGCGAAGTCTCGTGGGAAGAGGCCATCGGCCACGCCGCAGCCGAACTGAAGCGCATCCAGGCCACCTATGGCGTGGATGCCATCGGCGGCATCACCTCATCGCGCTGCACCAACGAAGAAACCTACCTCGTGCAGAAAATGGTGCGCGCCGCCATGGGCAACAACAACGTCGACACCTGTGCCCGCGTCTGCCACTCGCCCACCGGCTACGGGCTGAAAACCACCATCGGGGAATCGGCCGGCACCCAGACCTTCGATTCGGTCATGCACGTGGACGTGGCCGTGGTGCTGGGCGCCAACCCCAGCGCCGCCCATCCGGTGTTTGCCTCGCGCCTGAAGCGCCGGCTGCGCCAGGGCGCGCGCCTGATCGTGATCGACCCGCGCCGCACCGAACTGGTCGACGCACCACACGTGAAGGCCGACTACCACCTGCCGGTGCGCCCGGGCACCAATGTCGCCGTGCTCAACGCCATGGCCCACGTCATCGTCACCGAAGACCTCATCGACCACGACTTCGTCCGCGCCCGCTGCGAGGACCGCGCCTTTGACGAATGGGTGCAGTTCATCCGCCGCCCCGAACACGCCCCCGAGGCCACGGCATCCATCACCGGCGTGCCTGCGGCGGACCTGCGAGGCGCCGCCCGCCTGTACGCCACCGGCGGCAACGCCGCCATCTACTACGGTCTGGGCGTCACCGAGCACAGCCAGGGGTCCACAGCCATCATGTGCATCGCCAACCTGGCCATGGCCACCGGCAATATCGGCCGCGAAGGCGTGGGCATCAATCCACTGCGGGGCCAGAACAATGTCCAGGGTTCCTGCGACATGGGTTCGTTCCCGCATGAGTTCCCCGGCTACCGCCATGTGTCCGACGACACGGTACGCGCCGAATTCGAGCGCGCCTGGGGCGTGCCGCTGCAGTCCGAGCCGGGCCTGCGGCTACCCAATATGTTCGATGCCGCCCACAGCGGCTCGTTCAAGGGCCTGTATTGCCAGGGTGAAGACATCGCCCAGTCCGACCCCAATACCCGCCATGTGGTGGCCGCCCTGCAAGCCATGGAATGCGTGATCGTCCAGGACATGTTCCTGAACGAAACCGCCAAGTACGCGCACATCTTCCTGCCGGGCTCGTCTTTTCTGGAAAAGGACGGCACGTTCACCAACGCCGAGCGCCGGATCTCGCGGGTGCGCCAGGTCATGGCGCCCAAGGCCGGCCTGGCCGACTGGGAAGTCACCTGCGCCCTGTCCACGGCCATGGGCTACCCCATGCACTACGCCCATCCCGGCGAAATCCTGGACGAAATCGCCCGGCTGACGCCGACTTTCTCCGGAGTGTCGTTCGGCCGCATCGCCGCCCTGGGCGGCAGCGTCCAGTGGCCCTGCAACGATGACGCTCCGGAAGGCACGCCCATCATGCACGTGGGTGAATTCGTGCGCGGCAAGGGACGCTTCATGATCACCCAGTACGTCCCGACCGACGAACGTTCCACGCGCCGTTTCCCGCTGCTGATGACCACGGGCCGCATCCTGGCGCAATACAACGTGGGCGCGCAGACCCGGCGCACCGCCAACAACGCCTGGCACAGCGAGGACGTCCTGGAAATCCACCCCCACGACGCCGAAGACCGCGGCATCGCCGAGGGCGACCGGGTTGCGATCGAAAGCCGGGCCGGCGCAACCACATTGCGCGCCACCCTGACCGACCGCATCCAGCCGGGCGTGGTGTACACCACCTTCCACTTTCCGGGATGCGGATCGAACGTCGTGACCACCGACAACACCGACTGGGCCACGGACTGCCCCGAATACAAAGTCACAGCGGTCCAGGTGCGCAAAGTCACCGAACCATCGGCATGGCAGCGCGACTGGAAAGCCCTGAAACAGCGCCAGGACGAACTCCTGGCCACCCGCCAGCCCCAGGCGGCACCCGCCGGCACCTGAGGAGACCCGCATGCATCCCGCAGACTTCGATCCGATGTCCGACTTGCCCGACCCGTCCGCCGGCCTCGCCATGGGCGACATCGTGCGCATCGGCCGCCAGCACGCTTCGGCCTCGCAGGATGCGATTGCCTGCGAACAGGCCGTCGCCCTGGAATACAACGGCATCGCGCATGTGGCCCTGCTGGCCTCACCGCTGCACATCCCGGAACTGGCCCTGGGCTTTTCCTACACCGAAGGCATCATCCGATCACCGGTCGACGTGCTCGACCTGGAGGTCGAAACCGTG
>NZ_JAVERO010000048.1:0-15206 GCF_034007085.1 Castellaniella sp.
TGAAAGCCGCTGCGAAAAAGGCCGTCGCCAAAAAGGCCGCACCGGTGAAAGCCGCCGCGAAAAAAGCCGTCGCCAAGAAAGCCGCACCGGTGAAAGCCGCCGCGAAAAAGACCGTCGCCAAGAAAGCCGCACCGGTGAAAGCCGCTGCGAAAAAGGCCGTCGCCAAGAAAGCGCCGGCCAAAAAAACGGCTCAACCCGCCGCGGCCAAGCCTGACACCCCCGCCCCCGAAGCCCGCACGGACACCAATCCGTTGGCATCCTGGCCTTTCCCCGCCACCAGCAAAAGGCCCTGACGGAATCGGGCTTCTTTCCGACCGGAAGGCCCGTAACAGGCACCTCTGGCCCGGCGACATCGCCGGGCCTTTTCATTCACCCACCAGCCGCGCTTGATGCGACAATAACGGCTTCTTTCCCCGCAGCCCAAGAGCACCGCATGGCCCAAGACATTCTGCAGTTCCTGATCGATATCGTGTTCCAACTCTTCGGCATCGGCCTGATCCTGAGAGCCTGGATGTTCGCGATCCGCCTGCACCCCTTCAACCCATTTTCCCAGGCCATTCTGCGTGCCACGGAATGGTTGGTGGGCCCGATCCGCCGAGTCGTTCCCAGCAGCGGCCGCTTCGACTGGCCCAGCATCCTGGCCTGCTGGGTGACCGCGATCCTGTACCTGCTGTTGACCTGGTTGACTGCCATGGGCGGTCTGATGCTTTCCACCTCCGCCATCGGCCCGCTGCTGCTGTCAGGCCTGCTGGTCAGTTTCAAATGGCTGTTCAATGTCATCGTCTGGGTCACACTGATCCAGGCCATCCTGTCCTGGGTCAATCCCCTGTCGCCGATCATGCCGGTGCTCTACACCCTGACTGCGCCATTGCTCGACCCCATCCGCCGGGTGTTGCCACGCATGGGAGGACTGGACCTGTCGCCCCTGGTGCTGCTGGTCCTGGCCCAGATCGCCATGATGGTGCTCAATCACCTGGTATTCACGACCTTCGGCGCCTGAGCGCACCGCCCCCCTTCTCCAGGGGGACCAAGACAAAGGCCCGGCGTTTGCCGGGCCTTTGTCCATGTAGAAGCCGGATCGCTTACATCGGCACCACACGGGTCGGACCGCCGCCGCTGATGACCTGGACGCGCTGGCCAGAACTGAGCGCCACATCGGCTGCCTGGGCAATGACACGCGTTTCGCCATTGTCCAGGCGCACCGTGATTTCCAGGCCGTTGGTCTTGTTGACCTGGTTTTCGATCGCATTGCCAGCCAGACCGCCCAGCAAGGCGCCGCCGATCGAAGTCAGTACCTGGCCGCGGCCACCGCCAATGGAACTGCCCGCGACACCGCCCAACGCCGCGCCGCCGATGGCGCCTACACCAGAAGGCTTGTCGGATTGAATGACCACAGGACGCACGGATACCACCGTGCCGTAGCGCACGATCTGTTCCTGCTGCGCCTGGCCGTAGGTATAGACGGAACTGGAGGCCGACTGGTTGGCGCAGCCAGCCAGGACCAGCAGCGACAGGGAACACCCGGCAACGGCGGCAAGGCGCGCCGCACGGGCAGAAAAAGGATGCGTGAGAATCGCCATGGCTGACTCCTGGAATGAAAAATCAGGCGAGTGAACCCGCACCGATACCGTAATGCGTCTGCAGCACCGCCGCGATGTCCTTGCGCGACGGGCAATGATTCTGCGGACCTCTGTGGGCAATTTTAAAGCCGCCCATGACGTTCGCCAAGCAACAGGCATCCCGCAGGGACCAGCCATTCGACAGGCCATACAACAGGCCGGCACGATGCGCATCACCGCAACCGGTCGGATCCACGACCCCGGACACAGGGACCGCTGGAATATCGGTTCGGACATCGCCGATGAACAACGACGCGCCCTCGCCGCCCCGAGTCACCACCACGGCCTGCAGACCGGCGGCCAGTTCCTGGATGGAGCGGCCCGTGCGTTCTTCAATCACGCTGGCTTCATAATCATTGGCTGTCAGGATGCTGGCCATGTCCAGCATGCGTTGCAGGTCTTCACCGTCGAACAGCGGCATCGCCTGCCCCAGATCGAAAACAAAGGGGATACCGCCATCCCGCAGGCGCTGGGCATGCGCGAACATGCCTTCCTTGGAATCGGGCGAGACAATCGCCCAGCATGCGGTGTGACCGCTCAGGTCGTTTTCTGCCGAGCGCTGCATCGCCCCCGGATGGAACGAGGCAATCTGGTTGTTTTCCTGGTCCGTGATGATGTGGCACTGGGCCGTGTAGGTATCGGGCAGCACACGCACCAGGCGGGTGTCGATCCCCAGGGCGCGCAGGCGCTGCAAATAGTCGTCGGCATCCTGGCCCACCGTGCCGACAGGCACCGGTTGGCCGCCCAGCAGTTTCAGGCTGTAGGCGATGTTGCCCGCGCAGCCGCCGTACTCCTTGCGCAGCGAAGGCGAAAAAAACGACACACTGAGCGACTTGATGCTGTCGGCCAGAATGTGGTCGCGAAACCGCCCCTCGAATACGGCAATGGTATCGAAGGCAATGGATCCGCAGATCAGGACGTCCTTGGACATGGCGATGAGATTCCTTCAGGGGTAGAACAGATCGAGCTGGTAGCCGTTGATGCGCACGCCGCTCAGGGTCAAGGGCACACGCACCAGGACCTCGCTGCGGGCCGCGAAGGGCGCGGCGGCGCGGGCCGGCCCGAGATATTCTGCGGGAGACAGGTTGCGGCGTACCAGCAGCGTACCCGCTCCATCCTTCAGGTCCAGGATCAGGGTTGGCCATTCCTGCGGCTGTTCGGCCTGGTTGCGCAAAGTGGCGTGCAGCACGAAGTGCTGCACGACGGGTTCCGGACTGCCCGGCAACCGGTCGGCAGCGACGTCGGCATCGGCGACCTTGAGCGCAGAACCGGTAATGGCGATCCTGCCGATGTCCCGGAGATAGGGTACTTGGCAACGCAGCGGTTCGCAGGCGCGCTCAAGGGCAGGCCGCAGTGCGGGTGCCAATCGAGCAATATCGGCCCGATAGACATAGGCTGCCTGCGCGGCCAGAAGCAGCACCAGCAGAACCAGCAGCAGCCGGGCGCAAAAGCGCACCAGGGCATCCCACCAACCCAGGGCTTCCTCGTCTCGCAACAGCGGTGCTGCAGATCCACCCTGGCTGCGATGGCCTGGCCGAGCCTCGACCACGAACGGCTCGGCCTGCGCAGGCGCTGCATCCCGATCGCCTGCCTGCGCCTGGAAGCCCCCGGAATCGGGCTTCCATCCCTCGTCGGCCAGGATTTCATCGACCGGACGCACATCGGTGCGGCCCGCCACGCTGCCGATGCGTGGTTCTGGCCGGTCGTCCGGCCAGGGAGCAACGCCTATGTGGAACGTGGACGCCGGGTTAGCGGCCGGCACCATGGGCCTGGCCGAGCGCATGACCTGAGGCGGCTGTCCATCGGCAGCAACCCCAGGCGCACCGGACGGACGAGACGACGCAGAAGGATCCCCGGGCGCATCGGCGACGACTTCGGCATAGCCGTCGAAAATATGCGCACATTGCACACAACGAATATAGCCCTTGCGCAACTGCAAGTCCGACAGGCCCGCCTGGAACACGGTCCCGCATTTTGGGCAGCGTGTGGTCAAGTCCATTGCCGCCGCGCCCCGTCAGGCCTTGTGCCCCGCCAGGCAGACCCAGCCATCGCGGGCGGCCCAGACGATCAAAGGCAGGTAAGGCGCATACGCCTGGCAGACTTCTTCGGCCTGGCGCTCCAGCACACCGGACAGCGCCAGCCGGCCACCGGGCGCCACTCGGGCGGACAACATGGGCGCCAGAAGCTTGAGCGGATTGGACAGGATATTGGCCACCACCACCTGATGGGTGCCGGCGGGCAGCGCATCGGGCAGGCCGACCTGGATATCCACATGATTGGTCGCGGCATTGCGCATCGTGGCCTGTACGGCCTGCTCGTCAATGTCCACCCCCCAGGTCGAACCCGCACCCAGCAGGCGAGCAGCAATCGCCAGGATGCCTGAGCCGCAGCCATAGTCCAGCACGGTCTCGCCACCACGCAGATGGGCCGCCAGCCATTCCAGGCACAGATGCGTGGTGGGATGGCTGCCGGTACCAAAGGCCAGCCCTGGATCGAGTTCGATACGCACGGTGCCGTCCTGGGCACCCGCCAACGGCAGATCCGCATCATCCCGGTGCCAGCTCGGCACGATCCAGATCCGATCGCCCACGGCGATAGGCCCGAACTGCGATTGTGTCAGGCGCACCCAGTCGGCGTCCGGCACATCACGCACGAACCAGTCGTCCGCCGCCGGTGCCGGGCCGGCCAAGCCGTCCAGCGTGGCCAGCAGATGGGCGGGATCGTCGCCGTCGGCCAACAAGGCCACCAGACGGTTGCGTCGCCAGGCCAGGATCTCGGGTTCAGTGCCGGGTTCGCCGAACAGCGCCTGCTCGTGCTCCGTATCGCCATCGGCATCTTCGACCGACACAGACAGCGCGCCGGCCTCCAGCAGGGCGTCGGACCAGGCCTCGGCCTGGCTTTCCGGGCAGCGCAGCACCAGTTCTCGCATGCCGAACCTCAGGCGCGCGCGGCGAGCTTGTGCTCGAGATAATGAATGCTGGTCCCGCCTTCGATGAACCGGGCATCCTGCATCAGTTCGCGATGCAGCAGGATATTGGTATGCACCCCTTCGACGATCATTTCCGACAGCGCAATATCCATGCGCATGATCGCCTGATGCCGGTCATCGCCATAGGTGATGAGCTTGGCAATCATCGAGTCGTAGTAGGGCGGCACGGTGTAACCAGTGAACACGTGCGAATCCATGCGCACACCCGGTCCGCCCGGGGTATGCCAGTTGGTGATCCGGCCAGGACTGGGCGTGAACTTGTAGGGGTCCTCGGCGTTGATCCGGCATTCGATTGCATGGCCGCGCAAGTGGATGTCGCGCTGGCGCAGGGTGAATTTTTCGCCGGCGGCGATACGCAGTTGCTGCTGGACCAGATCGATGCCCGTGATCATTTCAGTGATCGTGTGCTCGACCTGGATGCGGGTGTTCATCTCGATGAAGAAGAATTCCCCGTTCTCGTACAGGAATTCAAAGGTGCCGGCGCCACGGTAGCGCATCTGGCGGCAGGCCTCGGCGCAGCGTTCACCGATGCGCTCGACCAGGGCGCGCTCGATACCCGGCGCGGGGGCTTCTTCGATGATTTTCTGGTGACGGCGCTGCATGGAACAATCGCGCTCGCCCAGCCAGACCGCCTTGCCCTCGCCGTCGGCGAGTACCTGGATTTCGATATGGCGCGGATTTTCCAGGAATTTTTCCAGGTAGACCTCGGGGTTGTTGAACGCAGCGCCCGCCTCGGTACGCGTCATGGCCACCGCATTGAGCAGGGCGGCCTCGGTGTAGACGACTCGCATGCCGCGTCCGCCGCCGCCGCCAGCCGCCTTGATGATGACCGGATAGCCGACCTCGGCGGCGATGCGCAGGATTTCCTGGGGATCGTCGGGCAGCGCGCCGCCCGAACCCGGTACGACCGGCACGCCTGCGGCAATCATGGCCTGCTTGGCGCTGACCTTGTCGCCCATGGTGCGGATGCTTTCGGGGCGCGGCCCGATGAACACGAAACCGCTCTTTTCCACCCGTTCGGCAAAATCAGCGTTTTCGGCCAGGAAGCCATACCCCGGATGGATGGCCTCGGCATCGGTGACCTCGGCCGCCGAGATCAGCGCCGGCATGTTCAGATAGCTGTCGCGGGGCGTGGCAGGGCCGATGCAGACCGACTCGTCGGCCAGCCGCACGTACTTGGCCTCACGGTCGGCTTCAGAATGCACGACCACCGTTTTCACGCCCAGTTCGCGGCAGGCACGCAAGATCCGCAGGGCGATTTCGCCACGATTGGCGATCAGGATTTTCTCGAACATGGCACTCAGGCGATGATGAACAGGGGCTGGCCGTATTCGACCGGTTCGCCATTTTCGACGAGGATTTCCTTGATCACGCCCGACTTGTCGGCCTCGATCTCGTTGAGCAGCTTCATGGCCTCGATGATGCACAGGGGATCGCCTTCCTTGACGGCCTGGCCGACCTCGACAAAGGGGGCGGCATTCGGGTTGGGCGCGCGATAGAAGGTGCCCACCATCGGCGCCTTGACTTGGTGGCCCTGGGGGGCGGCCGGTGCTGGCGCGGCGGCCGGCGCGGCAGGCGCCGCCACGACCTGAACCGGCGCAGGCGCCACAGCCGGCGCCACGGCTTCGGCCTGGGAGAATTTGACGATGCGGACCTTGCCGTCGCCCTCGGTGATTTCCAGTTCGGCAATGCCCGAGTCGGCCACCAGGTCGATCAGCGTTTTGAGTTTGCGGAGATCCATGAGAATAAAAGTCCTGTGTGCTGGCCCATGCGAGAGCGGGCCGTTCGATGTTCGGATCCGGACGGCAGAAACAAATGCGCCGTCGGTCCGACCCCAGCAAGATGGGGAGAATCCACGACGGCCACATGTATTGCTGCTGCCAGCGGGCAGCCCTGGAGCCCTGCCCGAAGCCGCCTGATCCTGAGTATGGAGATACCCTTCAAAGCGCCTTTTTACGCTAAAGCCGCTGATTTGTCCATAAAAACGGGGCTGCGCGGGTCGGGATCCTTATTATTGAAACTTAAAGTATTTGCGCCAGACGGCCCTGGATATCGTCCGGCTTGAGTTCACCAGTGATCGAATCCACGACGCGGCCCCGTCGATCGAACAGCAAGGTGAACGGCAGGCCACCGCCCTTGTTGCCCAGTTCGCGCATCAGCGCAATCCCCTGGGTGCCGGTCAGCAACAAAGGATAGGAGACTTGGATTTTTTCCAGGAAACGTTCGACGTTGCCCTGGGTGTCGATGGCCAGCCCAAGCACCGCCAGTTCGGGGTGGCGCTGATGCAGGGTTTCGAGCAAGGGCATTTCACGCACACAAGGTGCGCACCAGCTGGCCCAGAAATTCATCAGCACCGGCCGGCCCACATACGCCGACAAGGCCTGGTCGCGCCCCTGGAGATCGGTGAACGAACGCCCGAAGACGGGATCTGCCGGCAGGATCGAGGCTCCCGCGCTGCCTGCCCCGACCGCGACCCCCAGCGCCACCAGACTGGTCGTGCGCAAAAATTTCCGCCTGTCCATGTAGAAAAAATACCCCCACGCTGCGCAGGCTACGCCCGCTTGCATCCAATGGCATCAGGTCGATCATAGCACCGGGCCCTGGCAACCTTACAATACAGGCCGGAGGATGCGATGCACATACATATCTTGGGAATCTGCGGCACATTCATGGGCGGTCTGGCCCTGATCGCCCGCGCGGCAGGCCATCGCGTGACCGGCTGCGATGCGGGCGTCTACCCGCCCATGAGCACGCAGCTGCGCGAACAGGGCATCGACCTGATCGAAGGCTTCGAAGCCAGCCAGACCGGGCTGGGCGCGGACCTGTACGTGGTCGGCAACGTCGTCAGCCGGGGCAACCCCCTGATGGAAGCCATCCTGGACAGCGGCCTGCCCTATACATCCGGCCCGCAGTGGCTGGCCGACCATGTGCTGGGCGGGCAGCACGTCCTGGCCGTGGCCGGCACGCATGGCAAGACCACGACCAGCGCCATGCTGGCCTGGATCTTCGAACAGTCCGGCCATCCTGCCAATTTCCTGATCGGCGGCGTGGCACCGGACCTGGGCGTGTCGGCCCGCTATGACCCGGCCCGTCGTCATTTCGTGATCGAGGCCGATGAATACGACACGGCGTTCTTCGACAAACGCTCGAAGTTCATCCATTACCGGCCGCGCACCGCCATCCTGAACAATCTCGAATACGACCATGCCGACATTTTCCCCGACTTGGCCGCCATCGAAACCCAGTTCCATCACCTGGTGCGCACCGTCCCGGCCGCAGGCCAGCTGATCCGCCCAGCCGCCAGCGATGCGCTGGACCGCGTCCTGGCGCGTGGCTGCTGGACACCGGTCGAAACCTTCGGCCCTGGCGGCGACTGGCACGCAGCACCGGAAACGGACGACGGCCAGCGCTGCCGCATCCTGCTGCACGGTCAATCCGTCGGGGTCCTGGACTGGTCGCTTGCCGGAACCCACAACCAGGCCAATGCCCTGGCCGCCCTGGCTGCTGCGCGGCACGCAGGCATCGCGCCGGCAGACGGCATCGCCGCCCTGAACCGGTTCCAGGGCGTGCGCCGCCGCCTGGAACTGCGTGGCACGCAGGATGGCGTCGCCGTCTATGATGATTTTGCCCACCACCCCAGCGCCATCGCCACTACCCTGGACGGCCTGCGCCGCCGCGTGGGCCCGGACGCCCGGATCCTGGCCGTGATCGAACCGCGATCCAACACCATGAAACTGGGCACGATGGCGGCCCGCCTGCCAGAAGCACTGGCCGATGCAAACCAGGTGTTCTGCTACGGCGCCACCCAGGGCCGACATGCCCTGGGCTGGAATCCTGGCCAGGTGCTGGCCTCCCTGGGCGAACGCCTGTGGGCGGGCGATGACCTGGATGCGCTGGCCGACGCCGTCTGCAACACTGCGCAACCCGGCGACCATGTGCTCGTCATGAGCAATGGCAGCTTTGGCGGCATCCATCAGACGCTGCTCGACCGGCTGGCAAGCCGACGTCCCCGGTCCCCCCACTGAACCCGCAGTCCCCTTTCCCGTATGCACGTTCTCTACGAAGACGCCGGCAAGCTCAAGGCCGAAACCATCTTTTCCGAAGCCGACACCTCGCTGCAGGTCGAATCGGCCAGCGGCAAGCGCAGCAAGATCAAACGCAACGCCGTGCTGTTCACGTTCGAACAGCCGTCCCCCGACACGCTCCTGCCCGCAGCCGAAACCCTGGCCGCCACGCTGGACGCCAGCTTTCTGTGGGAATGCGCCCCGCAGCAGGAATTCGAGGCCGCCGCCCTGGCCGAGGAATATTTCGGCCACACGCCCGATGCCGTGGAAAAGACCGCCACGATCCTGGCACTGTCCGCCGCGCCGGCCCATTTCCACCGGCGCGGCAAGGGTGTTTTCCGCCCCGCTCCGCCCGACATCCTGAAGGCCGCCCTGGCAGCCATCGAAAAAAAACGCCGCCAGGCCGAGCTGCAGGGTCAATGGACTGCGACCATGCTGGCAGGCATCCTGCCCGAGGCCCTGCGCGCCGCCGCCCCGACCTTTCTGGACCGGCCCGACAAAAATACCCTGGAATGGAAAGCCTTTGACGCCGCCGTCCAGCAATCGGGCACCAGCCCCGAACGGCTGCTGTTGTCACTGGGGGTCTGGCCCCATCCGCTGGCCATGATGCGCGAACGCTTCCTGTCGATCCACTTCCCCCGCGGCACGGACTGGCCTGCAGTGGACCTCCAGGACTGGGGCGCAGACCTGCCACAGACTGAAATCGAAGCCTACTCTCTGGACGATGCCAGCACGATCGAAATCGACGATGCCTTGTCGGTCTCGACTCCCACACCCGATACGATCCGCGTCGGCATCCACATCGCCGTCCCTGCCCTGGCCGTGACTCGCGGCAGCGCCCTGGATGAGCAGGCCCGTGCGCGCCTGTCCACCGTCTACATGCCGGGCGACAAGATCCCCATGCTGGCCCCCAGCCTGATCGCCGCATTCTCGCTGGACGAAGGCCAGTGGCGACCGGCGCTGTCCCTGTACGTCACCGGCCGCCTCGCCGATGGCGAAATCCTGGACACCGAAACTCGCCTGGAACGCATCCGCGTGACAGCCAATCTGCGGACCGGCCAGATCGGCGAAATCACCGAGGCCGTGCTGAACGACCCGGCGGCACCTCTGCCGCTCGGCCACTGGATGCGCCCCCTGTGGCAATTCGCCCAGGCGCTGTGCGCCGTGCGCGACCGCACGCGCGGCAAACCGGAAAACAACGACCGCATCGAATACGGCTTCGAAATCGACGGCCCACCCGACGATCCGGACTCGACGGTCCGCCTGGTGCCACGCCAGCGCAACGCGCCACTGGACCGCCTGGTGGCCGAATACATGATCCTGGCCAACACCCAATGGGGCGCCCTGCTGGCCCGTCACGGCGTGCCGGGCATCTACCGGTCCCAGCAGGCCGGCCGCACCCGCATGTCCACCCAGGCGCTGCCGCACGAAGCCATCGCCGTGCCGCAGTACATCTGGTCGACCTCGCCGCTGCGCCGCTATGTGGATCTGGTCAACCAGGGCCAGATCCTGGCAGCGGCCGAACACGGTGTTTCCGCGCGCCTGGCCGCCCCCTTCAAGCCCAAGGATGCAGACCTGTACGCCCTGATCGGCGCCTTTGATTCACAATACACGCTGTGGGGCGACTTCCAGGCGGCCATGGAACGCTACTGGTGCATCCGCTGGCTGCAGCAACAGGGCCTGAAAACCGTGCGTGCCCATGTGTTGCGGGAAAACCTGGTGCGGCTGGACTGCGCGCCCTTCGTCACCCGCATCAATGGCCTGCCCGAATTCGAGCGCGGCCAGGAAGTGCAGCTGGACATCCTGGGCTACGATGAAATCGGCCTGGATGTTGAATTCCGCCTGCGGGAAACGGGCTAGGGCTCTCACCACGACAGGAACCGCAAAAGCATGGACACTTTGCCACTGCAATTGCTGGAACCCCAGCGCGAAGGCCGCAGCCGCATGGCGGTCGCGCTGGTGCTGTCCCTGGCGGCGCATGCAGCACTGCTGGCCTGGCGCTTTCTGCCCGTCTCGCCGGCCACGCAACCGTCCTCTCTGGAAGTCACCCTGGTCAACAGCCACAGCGAACAGGCGCCGCTGAATCCCCAGGTGCTGGCCCAGCAGAACCTGGACGGCGGCGGGGATCGGGCACAGGGAATCACGTCTTCTCCCCTGCCACGGACGTCCGACAGCAGCGCCGAAGAGACCGTGCTGGCCGCACTGCGGCGGCGGCAAGCCGAACTCGAGGCCGAACAGCGCCGCCTGCTGAGCCAGGTCGAATCCCTGGACGCGGTCGCCGCCGCCCGGCCATCTCCCACACTGCTGGGCCGCAGCGCGGATCCGGGCGAGGATGACCGCCAGCAGGACAGCCTGGTCATCAGCGCCCGCATCGCAGCCCTGAAAGACCGCATCGAACGCTACAACGCCCTGCCCCGGCAAACCTTCACCGCCCCATCTGCCCGGGCATCGGATGACGCCCGGTACGTAGAAGCCTGGCGCCAGCGCATCGAACTGATCGGCACCCGGCACTATCCGCCCGAAGCGCGTGGCCGCATCTATGGCGACCTGCAGCTGACCGTCTACATCCGGCGCGACGGCAGTCTGGACCATATCCAGTTCGACCGGCCTGCGCAGCAGGCCATCCTGAACAGCGCCGCCCGCCGCATCGTCGAACTGGCCGCGCCATTTGACCCGCTGCCGCCGGAACTGGCACGACACACGGACATCCTGGCCATCACGCGAACCTGGCATTTCACCCGCGACGGCCTGGACATGGTCCCGCCTGGCGTGCAGGCCGCCCAATGAGCCGGCCCAGCCGGAAAATCGCCACGACCGTCCTGCTGACGGTGCTGTGCGCTGCCTTCCTGTACCAGGCCAGCCTGCTGGGCATGGTGGTCTGGTTCAATTTCCGCAATCCATCCAACACCCCGGTCATGCAGGACACGCTCAACGCCCTGCGGGCAGACAACCCCGAGGCCCAGCTGACGTACGAATGGGTGCCTTACGAGCGCATCAGCCTGAACCTGAAGCGCGCCGTCATTGCATCCGAAGACAGTGGCTTCATGGATCACGACGGTGTCGAATGGGATGCCATCCGCAAGGCCTGGCGCTACAA
The DNA here is from genome assembly GCF_034007085.1 of Castellaniella sp. Taxonomy (GTDB): domain Bacteria; phylum Pseudomonadota; class Gammaproteobacteria; order Burkholderiales; family Burkholderiaceae_B; genus Castellaniella. Next base: position 11,770 of record NZ_JAVERO010000048.1, read on the forward strand.
CCAGCGCCAGGCCGACCTGGGCCGTTCGCGCCGGCGTGGCGGGTCCACGATCACCCAGCAGCTGGCCAAGAACCTGTTTCTGTCGAATTCGCGCAACTACCTGCGCAAAGGCCAGGAACTGATCCTGACCTACATGATCGAGGCGGTGATGAGCAAGCGCCGCATCCTGGAACTCTACCTGAACGTGGCCCAGTGGGGCACCGCCACCTTCGGCGCCCAGGCGGCGGCCCGGCATTACTTCCGCACGGACGCAGCACGCCTGTCGTCTGGCCAAGCCGCGCAACTGGCGGCCATGCTGCCCAACCCGGCCTACTATGACCGTCACGGCGCCACCGCCTATCTGCGCTCACATGCGGGCACCGTGCGTGCGCGGATGCCGCAGGTCGCGGTGCCCCGGTAACGGCCCCCGGCTGTCCCGGCGGTTCAGGGTACTATTGAGGTTTTCATCGTTTTTCCGGCCATGCGCACGGCACGACGCTACATCGCCCGCGAAATCTACCGCTCGACCGCCGTCGTCCTGGTGGCCCTGGTGGGGCTCTTTCTGTTCTTCGCACTGATCGAAGGTCTGGACAAGGTCGGCCAGCGCCTGACCCTGCTGAACCTGTTCTACCTGCAGGCCCTGGACGTCCCCAACCATCTGTACGAACTGCTGCCCATCGGCCTGCTGATCGGCGCGGTGCTGGCGCTTGCGGGACTGGCGCAGCGCAACGAACTCACCATTCTGCGGGCCTCGGGGGTCAGCGGCCTGCGCCTGCTGGGCGCCCTGTGGCTGATCACGATTCCCCTGGTCCTGGGGGCCTTCATCCTGTCGGAATTCATCACCCCCGCCGCCGAACTGCGCGGCAGTGAATCCCGCCTGGCCCTGTTGGGCCGCACCGACGGCGGCCGGCTATCGAGCGGCTACTGGTTCAAGGAAGCCGACAGCCAAGGGGGCACCCGCATCATCAACATCGCCCAGCTTTCCGGCCAGGGCCGCGTCAGCGATGTGGTGCTCTACGAATTCGCAGCAGACGACACCCTGCTGGATGTCGTCCATGCCGCCAAAGGACAATTCGAGCAAGGCCGTCTGGTGCTGCGCGACCTGACCGAAACCCGCATCCGCCCGCAATCGGCGAACGCCCTGGCCAATGCGCAGGTGCCCGACGCCCCCATCAGCGAACTGGTCCACCTGGACGAGCGCAGCATCTCCACGACGCTGACGCCCGAACGCCTGATCGCCCGCATTCTGACGCCCGAACGCATGGCGATCTCGGATCTGCTGGACTACATCCATTACCTGAAGAACAACCAGTTGCAGGCCGACCGCCAGGAAGTCGCCCTGTGGCGCAAGATCGCCTACCCCTTCACCCTGCTGGTCATGATCACTATCGCCGCGCCGATCGGTTTCATGCAGACGCGCCGGGGCGGGGTCGGGGTCAAAGTCTTCGCAGGCATCATTCTGGGGGTGGGCTTTTTCATGCTCAACCAATTGGCCCTGAACGCCGGCATGCTGGGCGACTGGCCCCCCTGGGCCACCGCCCTGGTGCCCAGCATGGTTGGCCTGGCTGCTGCCCTGCTGGCCCTGTTGGGCATGGAACATCGCCATCCGCTGGCCCTGTGGCTGCGCCAGCGCCGGATCCAGCGGAGCCCCGCATGACGCCTGCCCCCCCCCACCAAGGCGACGTCTGGGTCATTGGCGATGTCCAGGGCTGCGCCGGCGCCCTGCGCGCCCTGCTCGCCCATCCCGAACTGTCCCGCCCCGACACCGAACTCTGGTTTGCCGGGGATCTGGTCAACCGCGGCCCCGATTCCCTGGGAGCACTGCGCCTGATCCAATCCCTGGGATCGCGCGCGCGCGCCATACTGGGCAACCACGACTTGCATCTGCTGGCGGTGGTGGCCGGCGTGCGTCCGCCGGGCCGGTCCGACACCTTCCAGGACATCCTGGAAGCCCCCGATGCCGCAGAACTGATCGACTGGCTGCGCCACCGGCCGCTGCTGGTGCGCGATCGGGGCCACGTCATGGTCCATGCCGGCATCCTGCCCGCCTGGACCCTGGACCAGGCCCAGGCACTGGCCGGCGAAATCGAAGCCGCCCTGCGCCAGCCCGACTGGCATCCCGCCTTGCACGACCTGTATGGCGAAGAGCCCCTGCAGTGGGACGACAGCCTGCGCGGCCCGGATCGCATGCGGGTGATCGTCAACGCCCTGACCCGCATGCGGGTCTGCCATGCGGACGACGGCCGGATGAATTTCCGCCACAAGGCAGGCCCCCACGACAAGCCCGGTCTGGTGCCCTGGTTCGAACTGCCAGGCCGGCGCGATCCCGCAGAACCGGTGGTCTTCGGCCACTGGTCCGCCCTGGGCCTGCACATCCGCCCGGACGCGACCTGCCTGGATACCGGCTGCGTCTGGGGGCGCGCGCTGACCGCGCTGCGGCTGCGCGACCATCACATCATCCAGCAGGACTGTTCCGCCTGCCGCTGAAATTCACTTTGGCTCGGCGCGTACGGCAGCACCGATGGCGGCCTGAGCACACCGTGCCACATCCGACCGCGACAGCCCATCTGCGGTCCGGATCGGCGCCAGGAATTCGCATTCCACCGTCACTCCCCAGGCACCGAGCAGGCACCACAGGTTGGCCACCAGCGTCTGTTCACCGACGAAGGCCAGTTCCGGCGCGCGCCGCCCCCGCCTCAGGAAGCGCAGGGCCACCGGCTGCGTCGGCACGCCGGCCCGCACGGCAGCATCGAACAGCCCCGCATGAAAGGGCCGCACATCCGCACCATCCGTGGTCGTGCCTTCGGGAAACAAACCCACCGCATCGCCCTGGTCGAAGCAGGCACGCATCTGGCGGCCGGCATCACGCACGGCGTGCCGATGATGACGATCGATGAACAGCGTGCCCGCCCAGGCCACCAGCAACCCGATCACCGGCCAGCGCCGGATATCGCTCTTGGCCACGAACGACGTGGTGCGCACGCTGTTGAGCACAAAGATATCGACCCAGGAAACGTGATTGGCCACCCACAGGACGGCCCCCCGGATCACCGGATCACCCAAGCACCGCACGCGGACACCGCACAGCCACATCAGCCCCCGCGACCACGCGCCCACGATTCTGCGCCGCTGGGTGCGGCGCAGAATCGGAAACACCACCAGTTCGGTCAACAGGCCCAGCAGAACCCAGGCCGACACACAGACGAAACGGAACAGGAACAAGAATAGCGCCACCGGCATCCCCTACCCTGAATGGGCAATGGCGCACATCATAATTCAGCCATTCACGAACCGTCCGTCGCCGGATGATCCAGATACCGCTGCAGAATCACGGCCGCAGCCATGGCATCGTCTGCGGCGTGGGTGCCCAGGATCTGCTGGGCTTCAAGGCTGGAACCTCGTTCGTCGACCAGCACGACAGGGATGCGGAAACGGCCCTCGATCTGGTGCGCGAAACG
>NZ_JAVERO010000049.1:0-15096 GCF_034007085.1 Castellaniella sp.
CACTGCCCCGGCCCCGGCACAGGCCATGCCGGTCAGCCAGCCCGATATGCCGCCCAGTCCGGTTGTCGAGCAGCAGGATGACGATGCGCTCGTGGCAGGCCCTGCCGTGGACGCCGAAGCCGATCAGGACAGCCCGGACCCGGAACGCAAGCGCCGCCGCCGCCGGGGCCGCCGCGGCCGCCGCAGCAGCGACGCCGCCGATACGCTGGCCAGCGAGGAAAACGCCACTACCGACGAGACCCCGGCCATCGAAACGCACGAAACCCCGCGCTTCGACCCCGAAGTCCTGGCCAGTGAAACGCCCGTCGCAGCGGCCGCAACCGAAGCCGTGACCCCGCCGGTTGACGCAGTCCATGACACAGCGCCCGCCGCCGAAACCAGCGCCCCGGCACCTGTGATCATCGAGTCGCCCGCCGCACCGGTCGAAACCGTGCCGGCGCAGGCCGAAACCACGCCGGTGCAGACCGACGAGACCGCGCCGTCGTCGGCCCCTGTCATCCAGGAAGCCCGTGCCGAGGAATCACCCGTGGCAGTGGAAACGGCCCCGTCCGCTCCGGTCCCGGCTGAACCCGTTCCAGCCCAGACTGAACCTGCTCCGCTCCAGGCTGAACCTGCTCCGGCTGGGGATGAACTCGCTCCGGCTCCCGTGGCCACCATCCCGGATGCGGCCCACCCGATCACCCTGCCTTCGGACGAGGCCCTGCAGGCCGCAGGCATGCAGATGATCGAGACCCGCCCTGGCACCACTCCCTACGTGCCGCCCGCGCCACCCAAGCCCCTGGGCCGGGCTCGCAAGCCGGTCGCCGTGGTCCAGGACGAGCCTTTGCAGCAGGTGGAAACCACGCACTGACCCCATTGCCGGGAGCCCTGCTCCCGGCCCCCTACACGACAAAAAAGCCCGGACATTCATGTCCGGGCTTTTTTGTCGTCCTGAGCCATCCCAAGCAGCACACCCTTGGGCGGGCGCAGCAATCAGGCCGCCTTCACGACCTCGATCGGCTGCCGGGTGAACAGCGCCAGCAGATGCGCCAGTTCGGACTGCATTTCGCGGCGGTCGATCACGCGATCGATGGCGCCCTTTTCCAGCAGGAATTCGGCGCGCTGGAAGCCTTCCGGCAGTTTTTCGCGCACGGTCTGCTCGATCACGCGCGGCCCGGCGAAGCCGATCAGTGCATTGGGTTCGGCCAGCACCACATCGCCCATGAAGGCAAAGGACGCCGACACCCCGCCCATCGTCGGGTCGGTCAGCACACTGATGAAGGGCAGGCCAGCCTCGGACAATTGATGCAGCATGGCGGTGGTCTTGGCCATCTGCATCAACGAGAACAGGGATTCCTGCATGCGCGCGCCGCCCGAGGACGACACGCAGACGAACGGCAGCCGCCGGTCGATAGCGGTCTGGACACCACGGGCGAACCGTTCGCCCACGACCGATCCCATCGAGCCCCCCATGAAGGCGAACTCGAAGACCGCCAGCACCGTCGGCACCGACAGTACCGTGCCACTCATCACCACCATCGCCTCGGTTTCCCCGGTCTGCTTGACAGCTTCGGCCAGGCGTTCAGGATATCTGCGCGAGTCCTTGAATTTGAGCGGATCCATGGGGCGCGTCTGGTTGCCGATTTCGACACGGCCTTCAGGATCCAGCAAGGCATCGATGCGGGCCCGGGCGCCAATGCGCATGTGATGGCTGCATTTTGGACAGACGTTCAGGCTCGCCTGCAGGTCTTCCTTGTACAGGACGGATTCGCAGGACGGGCATTTCACCCACAGGCCCTCGGGCACCCGCTTGGACGCCGAGTCACTGTTGCGGTTGATACGGGGGGGAAGGATTTTTTCAAACCAGCTCATGGTCAGCCTTGTTTTCGGATGGGTTCGATGGCCTGGCGCACCTGGGCCAGCCACTGGGCCGCTGCGCCGATGGCGGCCTGGGGGCCGTCGCGCAGAGACGCTTCCTCGATGATCTGTATGAGTTTGCTGCCGATGACCACCGCGTCGGCATGCTGCGCCACGCGCGCCGCACTCTCGGCATCGCGGATGCCGAAGCCCACGCCAACGGGGATGCGCACATGGCGGCGGATGTCCGCCAGATGGCGCGCCACATCATCGGTGTCCAGATGGCCGGCGCCGGTCACCCCCTTGAGCGAGACGTAATACACATACCCTCGCGCCAGGCGGGCCACATCGCGGATGCGCGATTCGACCGACGTCGGTGCCAGCAGATAGATGGGGTCCAGGCCCGCCTGCCCCAGCAAGGCCGCAAATTCGGCGGATTCCTCGGGCGTATAGTCCACCGTCAGGACGCCATCGACGCCCGCCTGGGCGGCCCGTTGCACAAAGACGTCCGGGCCCATGCATTCAATCGGATTGGCGTAGCCCATCAGCACGACCGGCGTGCTGTCGTCCTGGCGGCGGAATTCGGCCACGATGTCCAGCACCGCATCCAGGCTGACACCAGCGGCGATGGCACGTTCACCTGCCTGCTGGATCACCGGGCCGTCGGCCATGGGGTCGGAAAACGGCACCCCGAGTTCGATCACATCGGCGCCCGCCGCCGCCAGGGCATGCATCAATGCGGGCGTGGACGCCACCAGGGGATCGCCCGCCGTCACGTAGGGGATCAGGGCGGCCCGCCCTTTCAGGGAAGCAAAGCGTGCCGCCAGGCGGGCATTCGTTGAAGTCATGGCTGTGCTCCTGCCGTTAGAGCGTGATGCCGCTGTATTCGGCCACGGTGTGCATGTCCTTGTCGCCCCGGCCCGACAGATTGACCAGAATGATCCGGTCGCGCGGCAGGGTGGGGGCAAGCTTCACTGCATGCGCGATGGCGTGCGAGGATTCCAGGGCGGGCATGATGCCTTCGATGCGGCAACAATCATGGAAAGCCGCCAGGGCCTCTTGGTCGGTAATGCCGACGTACTGCGCGCGCCCGCTGTCATGCAGCCAGGCATGTTCCGGCCCGACGCCGGGGTAGTCCAGCCCGGCGGACACGGAATGGGTTTCGGTGATCTGGCCGTGTGCATCCTGCAGCAGATAGGTGCGGTTGCCGTGCAGCACCCCGACCACGCCACGGTTCAGCGATGCCGCATGCCGGCCCGTGTCCAGGCCTTCGCCGGCGGCTTCGACTCCGATCAAGCGGACGGATTCGTCCTCGATGTAGGGGTGGAAAATGCCGATGGCGTTGGACCCGCCGCCCACGGCGGCGATCACGTAGTCCGGCTGGCGGCCGGCATCGCGCGGCATCTGTTCGCGGCATTCCCGGCCAATGACAGTCTGGAAGTCGCGCACCATCCGCGGATAGGGATCCGGGCCGGCGACCGTGCCGATGATGTAGAAGGTGTCCTCGACATGGGTGACCCAGTCGCGCATGGCCTCGTTCAGGGCGTCCTTCAGGGTGCGCGAACCCGAATCAACCGGCACCACCGTGGCGCCCAGCAGTTTCATGCGATAGACGTTGGACGCCTGGCGGCGCACGTCTTCGCTGCCCATGTAGACCACGCATTCCATGCCGTAGCGCGCTGCCACGGTCGCCGTGGCCACGCCATGCTGGCCCGCCCCGGTTTCCGCGATCACGCGCGGCTTGCCCATGCGCTTGGCCAGCAGCGCCTGGCCGATGCAGTTGTTGACCTTGTGGGCGCCGGTGTGATTCAGGTCTTCGCGCTTGAACCAGATCTGCGCGCCGCCCAGCTGTTCGGACCAGCGGCGGGCATGGTAGACCGGGCTGGGCCGGCCGACGAAGTGTGCCAGTTCATAAGCGAATTCGCGCTGGAATTCAGGGTCGTCCCGGTAGCGGGCATACGCCTCGCGCAACGCGTCCAGGGCATGGACCAGGGTTTCGGCAACGAATGAGCCGCCGAACTTCCCGAAATGCCCCCGGGCATCCGGCAGATGATAGGGTTTCAAGTCCAGTCTCGCATCAAAGGCGCCGCCGGATTCTGGGGCGGACGCACGGGCCAAACAGGCATTTTAGCAGCCCTGCCTCGGACTGCGAGGCCAAACACGCCCCCCCCCGCAACCGCCCCTCGGCGGCGAGCGCGATCATTGCCGTCCGGCCTGGACCCCGGGCAGTTCATTGACGGCGGCCAGCGCCTGGCGGATCTGTTCGCCATCGCGGACTTCGATCGTGAACACCATGTGCGCCAGCGAACGGCGGCTGTGCGTCGTGACGCGCACCACCCGCAGGCGCAGACGGGCGAAGACCTCGGACAGGTCACGCAACAGATTGGGCCGGTCCTGAGCGTGAATGCTCAGATCCACGGGATACATGGTCTGGCCGGTCTGGCCCCAGGTGACTTCGATGCACCGTTCGGGATGACGCTGGGCCAGCGCCGCCCAGGACGGGCAGTCACGGCGATGGATGGAGACCCCCCGACCGCGCGTGACGAAGCCTTCGATGGCGTCGGGCGGCACTGGCCGGCAGCAGCGCGCCAACTGGGTCAGCAGGGAATCAACCCCCACCACCAGCACCCCGCTCTTGCCCGTGCGCGCGACACTGCCGGCATCGCTGGCATAGACACGGGCCTCGTCAGGCAGCTCACGAGCCGGTTCGGGCTCGCGCAACGCCTGATCGATCTGCCGCAGGCTGAATTCTTCCTTGGCGGCGGCGACATACAGGTCGTCGGCGCGGGCAAAGCCCAGCTGCTGGGCCAGGGATTCCTGGTTGACGGCCGTGCGTCCCAGACGTTGCAGTTCTTTTTCGACCAGGGCCTGGCCCTGGGCAATGCGTTGCTGCAGTTCGACCGCATTGAACCAGGCCCGGACCTTGGCGCGGGCGCGTGGGCTGGCCAGGTAGCCCAGCTGGGGATTGAGCCAGTCGCGCGAAGGGCCGCCGGATTTCGTCGTGATGATCTCCACGGTCTGCCCTGTGCGCAGCGGCGTGGACAGCGGCACGATCTGGCCATCGACCCGGGCACCCCGGCAGCGGTGCCCCAGATCCGTATGCAGCAGATAGGCGAAGTCCACCGGCGTTGAGCCCGCAGGCAGTTCCAGCACGCGCGCCTGGGGCGTCATCACGTAGATGCGAGAGTCCGGCTGCGACCCAGGCGCAGGCGCGGCCCCGCCCTCGTCCTTCCAGGACAGCAGCTGGCGCATCCAGGCGATCTTCTGATCGTATTCCCCGGCAGCCGACACCTGCCCGCCCCGGGCGCCGGCTTCTTTGTAGCGCCAGTGGGCCGCCATCCCATATTCGGCGAAATGATGCATGTCGCGCGTGCGGATCTGGACTTCGAAGGCCCGGCCCTCGGCATCGGCCACCACGGTATGCAAAGAGCGATAGCCATTGGGCTTGGGACGGGCGATGTAGTCGTCGAATTCCTCGGGCACCGGCGTCCACAGGGCATGCACCAGGGCCAGCGCGGCATAGCAGGCCCGCTCGTCTTCGACGATCACCCGCAGGGCGCGCAGATCGAACAGCTGGCGGAATTCCAGGTGCTTGATGCGCATCTTGTTCCAGATGCTGTAGATGTGCTTGGGCCGGCCGCTGAGTTCGGCCCGGATGCCCGCCTCGGCCAGCGCCGTCCGCAGGCGCGCCATCACATCCTCGATGAATGCCTCGCGCTCGGCGCGCTTTTCTTCGAGCTGGCGGGCGATGGTCTTGTAGGTATCGGGCTGCAGGAAACGGAAAGCCAGGTCTTCCATTTCCCATTTCAGTTGCCAGATGCCCAGGCGATTGGCCAGCGGCGTGTACAGCGCCATGGTTTCCCGGGCGAATGCTGGTGGGCAGGGCGTGCGGCTGGCCGCATGCCAGCGCAACGACTGCAGCCGCGATGCCAGCCGCATCAGCACGATGCGCAGGTCCGCCGCCATGGCCAGCAACATCTTGCGCTGCATTTCTTTCTGGTCGGCACCGGACACGTCGCCCACGCGGCCCGCGACGGCCCCCAGGCGCAGCAGCGCGCGCACCCCCTGGACCAGCGTGGTGATCTCGGCACCGAACGTCTTGCGCAGCGGATCGGCGCGTGCCACTTCGCCTGCCGGCACCGGCTGCACCGCCAGCAAGGCCGCCGCGCGGGTCACGGCATCCGAATCCAGATCCCGCAGGATCAGGACCACGGCGGCGGCGTGTGCATCCAGAGATTCGCCCGTGCTGGCCTGCGCCCCGCGCAGGGGTTCGCGGACCCAATCAGCCGCCTGGCGCAGGAGCGCCGCGTCGGCATCATCCAGTCCGCGACGGGCGGCCTGGAACCACTCGGGGCCGAACGGATCTGCGGAAACGGATTGCAAAGGGGTGCTCATGACGCCGGACCAGAGAAGCGGGGCCTCGTTCGGGCCTTCGGACTTGAAGCCTCTATACTACATTGAGACAGCCCGGCCACGCAGGAACATTCCCTCATGACGACCCAACTGCTGATCATCTGGCATTCCCGCACCGGCGCCGCCCTGCAGATGGCGCGGGCGGCGGCCGCCGGCGCGCAGGCCGTGGCCGACGAACTCGGCGCGGGCAGCCGCTTCGACCTGCAGGTCCGCCCCGCCGATACCGTGCGGACCGAAAACCTGCTGGCAGCCGACGGCTACCTGTTCGCCGCCCCGGAAAATCTGGCGACGCTCAGTGGGGCCATGAAAGAATGCCTGGACCGTACTTACTACCAGGTCCTGGACCGGATCAATGGCCGGCCGTATGGCGCCATCATCACGGCGGGCTCCGACGGCGAAGGCGCGCGGCGGCAACTGGAACGCATCTGTACCGGCTGGCGCCTGCGGGCCATCGCCCCGACCCTGATCGTGCCCATGCAGGCACAGACCCCCGAGGCCATCCTGGCGCCCAAGACCGTCCCCGGCGAATGGCTGGCCCGCGGCGAGGAACTGGGCGGCACCCTGGCGGCTTTGCTGCTGTAGCGATGGGCCATTTGCACAGGGTCCGCAGGGACTCTCCGGGTTCTCCCTGATAAATTCGGTAAAATCCTGGCAGGCCCGATTCAAGGCCCTTCGTCTGTAAGCCCGGAGCACTCTCATGACTCATGTCGTCACTGAAAACTGTATCAAATGCAAATACACCGACTGCGTCGATGTCTGTCCCGTGGACTGTTTCCGCGAAGGGCCGAATTTCCTGGTGATCGACCCTGAAGAATGCATCGACTGTGCCGTCTGTGTGCCCGAATGCCCCGCCAATGCCATCTTCGCCGAAGAAGACGTCCCCCAGGACCAGCTCGATTTCATTCCCCTGAACGCCGAATTGTCTCCCTCTTTCAAGCCCATCAACCGCTCTTCCAGCCCGCTGGACGGCGCCGACGACTGGAACGGGGTGGCCGACAAGCTCAAATACCTGGAACGGCCTTAGCACGCATCGGTTACGCTTCTGCAGCCCCCCGACGATCTGTCTGCAAAACCCCACATCGGACCCATATATGTTCCATATACGGGAAACTCCGGTAGCGCTCTGTCACGATTCCCGGTACTTTACGTCCGAATGATCGATACTCCGGCGCGCGATCCGCGCCGGAACAGACCGACGGGAACGCAACCCATGCTGTACGACCTGCACGAACTCCAGCGCTCAATCCTGGCTCCTTTCACGACTTTCACCGAAACCAGTTCACAGCTGTTTTCCAATCCCTACAGCCCGCTGGCCTACACCCCGTTGTCGCGGCAGTTCGCCGCCGCCTACGAACTGGCCCACCGCGTAGGCAAGGACTACGAAAAACCCGCCTGGAACCTGCCGTTCACCCAGATTGGCGGCCGCGAAGTCGCCGTCCACGAGGACGTCGCCCTGTCCCAGCCTTTCTGTCGTCTGGTGCATTTCCACCGTGACACCCGCCGCCGCGACCCACGCGTGCTGCTGGTGGCGCCCCTGTCCGGACACCATGCCACCCTGTTGCGCGACACCGTGCGGGCGCTGCTGCCCAACCATGACGTCTACGTCACCGACTGGATCGATGCACGCATGGTCCCCTTGGCCGACGGCGACTTCGGCCTGAACGACTACGTCCGCTACGTGCAGACCTTCCTGCGCTTCCTGGGCCCCGACACCCATGTGATCTCGGTCTGCCAGCCCACCGTGCCGGTCCTGGCCGCGATCTCTCTGCTGGCCGCCGCCGACGACCCCTGTCAGCCGCGCAGCATGGTCATGATGGGCGGCCCCATCGACACACGCAAATCACCCACCCAGGTCAATCGCCTGGCCACGACCAAACCTTATGAATGGTTCGAGGACACCGTGATCCACCGGGTGCCGACCCGCTACCCTGGCGCAGGCCGACTGGTCTATCCCGGATTCCTGCAGCATGCGGGTTTCGTCGCCATGAACCCGGACCGGCACCTGAAGTCCCACTACGATTTCTATCTGCACCTGCTGCGCGGCGACGACAGCGACGCCGAAGCCCACCGCCGCTTCTACGATGAATACAACGCCGTGCTGGACATGCCGGCCGCGTTCTACCTGGACACCATCCGCATCGTCTTCCAGGAATTCCGCCTGCCGCGCGGCACCTGGTCGATCGACGGCGAACAGGTCGACCCCGCCGCCATCCGCAATACCGCGCTGATGACGATCGAAGGCGAACTGGACGACATCTCCGGCCAGGGCCAGACACACGCGGCCCACACGCTGTGCGCCAACCTGTCCCCGGCCAAGCGCCAGATCCTCACGGCCGCCGACTGTGGCCATTACGGCATTTTCTCCGGACGCCGCTGGCGCCAGCAGATCTGTCCTAAAATAGCGACCTTCATCCGCGCCCATACCTGAACGCGCCTCTCGCTCGCCTTCGGGGGGACGGCTCGTGCCGTCCCCCGTGCGTTTCCGACGCCGTGCCCACACTGACCGACACCCTCGATGCCCTGCTGCCGCAGACCCAATGCACGCAATGCGGCTACGATGGTTGCCGCCCCTACGCCCAGGCCCTGGCTGAGGGGCGGGCAAACATCAATCGCTGCCCACCCGGCGGGCCACGCGTCATCGCCGCCCTGTCACAAGCCCTGAACCGCCCAGTGCTGCCGCTGGACCCGGCCTGCGGCACGCACCAGCCGTTCCGGGTCGCGCTCATCGACGAGGCGCACTGCATTGGCTGCACCCTGTGCATCCAGGCCTGTCCCGTGGACGCCATCCTTGGGGCCAACCAGTGCATGCACACCGTCATCGAGGCCGACTGCAGCGGCTGCGAGCGCTGCGTGGCGCCCTGTCCCGTGGACTGCATCACCATGGTCCCCGCCGGCCGCGACTGGACCCAGGCGGATGCCGATGCCGCCCGCGCGCGCTACCAGGCCCGCAACGACCGCCTGTTGTCACGCCACAGCGAAACAGCGGGGCCGGCTGCGCGCACGCTGGCCAACAAACCCGTCCTGGCAGCAGCCAGCCCTCACGACAAGCAGGATCGCATCGCCCAGGCCCTGGCCCGTGCGCGCGCGCAGCGACGACCATGAAACGTGCCGCCATCGAAGAATGCTTCCGCCGCCTGCGCGAAGCCAACCCCCATCCCAGCACCGAACTGGAATACGACAGTGTCTTCCAACTGCTGGTGGCCGTCATGCTCTCGGCCCAGGCCACCGACCGTTCCGTGAACCTGGCCACCCGCAGATTTTTTCCTGAACATGGCACACCCGAAGGCCTGCTGGCGCTGGGCGAAGCGGGGTTGACCGAAGCAATCCGCACCATCGGCCTGTACAAGACCAAGGCCCGCAACGTCATCCGCACCTGCGAACTGCTGCTGGAACGGCACGGTGGCCAGGTCCCCGACCGGCGCGAAGACCTGGAAGCCCTGCCTGGCGTCGGCCGCAAGACCGCCAACGTCGTGCTGAACACGGCTTTCCGCCAACCCACCATGGCAGTGGACACGCATATCTTCCGCGTCTCCAACCGTACCGGCATCGCGCCGGGCAAGACCGTGCTGGCCGTGGAACAGGCGCTGCTGCGCCGGGTGCCCAAGGACTACCTGCTCGATGCCCACCACTGGCTGATCCTGCACGGCCGCTACGTCTGCGTGGCCCGCAAGCCCAAGTGTCCCCAATGCCCGATCGCCGACCTGTGCGACTACCCGGACAAGACACGTCTGGCCTGATGACACCCGGGACAGCAGCGCCCGAAACGTTGTAGTAGCGCACGCCCCAGGCGACGCAGCGTTAACTGTGTAAAACCCCTATGGAGCCGCAACCCAGGCCGTTTCATACTTGGCGCATTCCGCCCTTGCGGCGCAGCACTGCGACATTGGAATCAGGCCATCATGGGCACCGAACCTGCCGTCATTCTCGAAACCCGCCGACTCTCAAAGACGTTCCTCGGTTTCACCGCCGTGGATTCCGTGGACCTGAAAATCCAGCGCGGCCACATCCACGCGCTGATTGGTCCCAATGGCGCAGGCAAGACCACCTGCTTCAACCTGCTGACCAAATTCCTCGATCCTTCCCATGGCCAGATCTTTTTCGACGGCCATGAAATCACTGGCGACAAACCCGCAGAAATCGCCCGCAAGGGCATCATCCGGTCCTTCCAGATCTCGGCTGTCTTCCCGCAGTTGACGGTGCTCGACAACGTGCGCATCGCCCTGCAGCGTGCCACCGGCACATCCTTCCATTTCTGGCGCAGCGCGTCCAGCCTGGATCGCCTCAATGACCGGGCCATGGAACTGCTCGCCGAAGTCGATCTGGCCGAATTCGCCTCGCAGATGACCGTGAACCTGCCCTACGGCCGCAAGCGCGCCCTGGAAATCGCCACCACCCTGGCCATGGAGCCCAGCCTGATGCTGCTGGACGAGCCGACCCAGGGCATGGGCCACGAGGACGTCGAACGCGTCACCCGCCTGATCAAGCAGGTCAGTGCCGGACGCACCATCCTGATGGTCGAGCACAATATGAAAGTCGTCTCTTCCATCGCCGACCGCATCACCGTGCTGGCCCGTGGCGCGGTGCTGGCCGAGGGCGACTACGCCGCCGTATCGAACAACCCCGCCGTGATGGAAGCCTACATGGGCACCACCCAGGGCGAACTCGCAGGGGATGAGACCGGACGCAGGCCAGTCCCTGCGGACTGGACTACGCCTGACGAATCGGAGCGGCATGCAGGCCGCGAGGTGGGCGCAAGCCACGGCGTGGGCGCCGGCCACGCCGTGGCCGACAGCAGCGCAAAGGAGACACAATGACCGCCGCACTCGAAATTTCCGACCTGCAAGCGTGGTACGGTGAATCCCACGTCCTGCATGGGGTGAACATGCGTGTCGAACCTGGCCAGGTCGTGACCCTGCTGGGGCGCAATGGCGCCGGACGCACCACCACGCTGCGCGCGTTATTGGGCCTGACCAGCCGGCGCACCGGTTCGGTCCGCATCCGGGGTACCGAATCGATCCACCTGCCCACCCACCGCATCGCCCACCTGGGCATCGGTTACTGCCCGGAAGAACGCGGCATCTTCGCCTCGCTGTCCTGCGAGGAAAACCTGCTGCTGCCGCCCATCGTGGACGACACCCTGGGCGGGGGCATGTCGCTGGCCGAGATCTACGACATGTTCCCCAATCTGCTCGAACGGCGCCACTCGCCGGGCACGCGCCTGTCGGGCGGCGAACAGCAGATGCTGGCCGTCGCCCGCATCCTGCGCACCGGCGCCAACCTGTTGCTGCTCGACGAGATTTCCGAGGGCCTGGCGCCGGTGATCGTACAGGCGCTGGACCGCATGATCCGCGCGCTCAAGTCCAAGGGCTACACCATCGTCATGGTCGAACAGAATTTCCGTTTCGCCGCGCCCCTGGCCGACCATTTCTACATCATGGAGCACGGCCAGATCGTGGAACAGTTCCCCGCCAGCCAGCTCCAGGACAAACAGTCCACGCTCGACAGTCTGCTGGGCGTCTGACCGGAACCTGCACCGCCATTGCCCACAGAACCGCCGGCACAACCGGCACATACAGGAGACTTCCCATGAAACTGCGTACCC
The DNA here is from genome assembly GCF_034007085.1 of Castellaniella sp. Taxonomy (GTDB): domain Bacteria; phylum Pseudomonadota; class Gammaproteobacteria; order Burkholderiales; family Burkholderiaceae_B; genus Castellaniella. Next base: position 11,852 of record NZ_JAVERO010000049.1, read on the forward strand.
TATCCGCCACGTTGGCCATGGCCGGCCTGGGCTTCGGCCTCTCGGCCCAAGCTGCGGGAATTTCCGACGACGTGATCCGCATCGGCTTCATTGCCGACATGTCCGGCGTGTATGCGGACATCGACGGCAATGCCGGCGCCGACGCCATCCGCATGGCGATTGCCGACATGGGGGGGGCCATCAACGGGAAAAAGATCGAACTGCTGACCGCCGACCACCAGAACAAGGCCGACATCGCCTCGGCCCGTGCGCGCGAATGGTTCGACGAACAACATCTGGACATGCTGATTGGCGGCACCAATTCGGCCACCGCGCTGGCCATGGCGGCGGTCGCGGCGGAAAAGAAAAAGCCCTTCCTAGTGGTGGGGGCCGGGTCTTCGGCCCTGACCAACGCGCAATGCACGCCCTACACCGTCCACTATGCGTACAACACCATCGCGCTGGCCAATGGCACGGGTTCGGCCGTGGTCCGCGAAGGCGGCAAGACCTGGTTCTACCTGACCGCCGACTATGCCTTTGGCCATTCCCTGGAACAGGACACGATGAAGGTCGTGGAAAAATCCGGGGGCAAGAACCTGGGTGCCGTGCGTGCGCCGATCGCCACGACGGACTTTTCGTCCTTTCTCCTGCAGGCGCAAAGTTCCGGCGCCCAGGTCCTGGGCCTGGCCAATGCGGGCGGCGATTTCATCAATTCCGTCAAGGCCGCCAAGGAATTCGGCATCACCAACACCATGAGCCTGGCCGGCCTGCTGGTGTTCATCAATGATATCCACGCCCTGGGCCTGGACAACACCGCCGGCCTGTACCTGACGACCCCCTGGTACTGGAACCAGGACGATGACGCGCGCGCCTGGTCCAAGCGATTCTTCGAGCAGCACAAACGCGCGCCTTCGTTCCTGCAGGCCGGCGATTACTCGGTGGCCAAGACCTACCTGGAAGCCGTCAAGGCCATCGGCACGGACGATGGCGATGCCGTCATGAAACAGCTCAAGAGCACCACGATCAACGACATGTTCATGAAAAACGGCACCATCCGCAAGGATGGGCTGGTCATGCACGACATGTATCTGGCCCAGGTCAAGAAACCCGAACAGTCCAAGGCGCCCTGGGACTATTACAACATCGTGCGCACGCTGCCGGCCGAACTGGTCTACGGCGCGGAATCGACATCCACCTGCGCCCTCAAATGAACGGCGCATGACGTCCGGGCCTGGGCCTTGCCAGGCACAGGCCCGTGATCCGCGAAATTTTTCCTGCCCGCTTCCGCCGCAACCCTATGACAGAACTTTTCGGTGTGCCCATCCAGGCCCTGCTGGGCCAGCTCCTGCTGGGCCTGGTCAACGGCTCGTTCTATGCCGTGCTCTCGCTGGGGCTGGCCGTCATCTTCGGCCTGCTCAACATCATCAATTTCGCCCATGGCGCGCTCTACATGCTGGGCGCCTTCATCGCCTGGATGGGCCTGCAGTACCTGGGACTGAACTACTGGGTGATGCTGATCCTTGCCCCCATCGTCGTGGGCCTGTTCGGCATCCTGCTCGAACGCCTGCTGCTGCGTCGCCTCTACAAGCTCGACCCGCTCTACGGCCTGCTGCTCACTTTCGGCCTGACGCTGCTCATCGAGGGGCTGTTTCGCAGCGTCTACGGCGTCTCCGGCCAACCCTACAGCACTCCCGCCCTGCTCACCGGCGGCGTGAACCTGGGTTTCATGTTCATGCCCATCTACCGCGCCTGGGTCGTCGTGGCCTCCCTCATCGCCTGCCTGCTCACGTGGTTCGTGATCGAAAAGACCCGCTTGGGTGCGCTGCTGCGCGCCGGTACCGAAAACCCGAAACTGGTCGAGGCCTTTGGCGTGAACGTGCCGCTGATGATCTCACTGACCTTCGGCTTCGGCGTCGGGCTGGCCGGCTTTGCCGGCGTGCTCGCCGCGCCCATCCTGCAGGTTTCTCCGCTGATGGGATCGAACCTGATCATCGTCGTCTTTGCCGTGGTCGTCATCGGCGGCATGGGCTCGATTCTCGGCTCCATCGTCACCGGCCTGGGCCTGGGCGTCATCGAAGGCTTCACCAAGGTCTTCTGGCCCGAGGCCTCCAGCACCGTGGTGTTCATCATCATGGTCATTGTGCTGCTCACCCGCCCGGCGGGGCTGTTCGGAAAGAAATCATGAATCGCCAACTGATCGCCTATCTGGCCGCCATCGTCCTGCTCGCGGCCCTGCCCGCGTTGGGCGGCTACCCGATCTTCATCATGAAGGTCATGTGCTATGCCCTGTTTGCCTGCGCCTTCAACCTGCTGCTGGGCTACACCGGGCTGCTGTCCTTCGGCCATGCCGCCTTTCTGGGGCTGGCCGCCTACGCCTGCGGCCAGTCGCTGACCGTCTGGGGCTGGCCTACACTGGGCGGGCTGCTGTTTGGCACGGCGGCGGCCGGCGTGCTGGGCCTGGTCTTCGGCCTGCTGTCGATCCGGCGCAGCGGCATTTATTTCGCCATGATCACCCTGGCGCTCGCCCAGATGCAATTCTTCTATTTCCTGCAGGCCCCATTCACCGGCGGCGAGGACGGCCTGCAGGGCATCCCGCGCGGCAGCATCCTGGGGCTGGACCTGAGCCAGGACATTCACCTGTACTATGTGGTGCTGGCGATCTTCGTGCTGGGCTACGCCCTGATCTGGCGCACCGTGCATTCGCCTTTCGGACAGGTCCTGAAAGCCATCCGCGAAAACGAACCGCGCATGATTTCCCTGGGCTACGATGTGGACCGCTTCAAGCTGCTGGCCTTCGTGCTTTCGGCTTTGCTGGCCGGCCTGGCCGGCGCCACCAAATCGCTGGTATTCGTCTCGGCCACGCTGTCGGACGCCACCTGGCAGATGTCGGGCATGGTGATCCTGATGACGCTGATCGGCGGCATGGGCACGCTCACCGGCCCGGTGCTGGGCGCGATCATCGTCGTGGCCCTGGAAAACAAGGTCGGCGAATTCGGCCGCTTCCTGATGCACCAGACCGGCATCGAATGGTTCCGTGTCCTGGGCGAATCGGTCACCATCGTCATCGGCCTGATCTTCATCGTCTGCGTGATGGCCTTTCGCCGCGGCATCGTCGGCGAATGGCTGGCCTGGCGGAACAAAGCCGGCTGATCCCCACCTCGCGGCCTGCATGCCGCTCGGACTCGCCTGGCACACAAGAGTCCTCAAGGACTCTTGCCCATAGAACCAGCCCGCCCCACCTCGCGGCCTGCATGCCGCTCGGACTC
>NZ_JAVERO010000050.1:0-15028 GCF_034007085.1 Castellaniella sp.
AGAAGGCCAACAGCGCGCAGACCTATGTCTGCTGCCAGGGTGACGTGGTGGTCGGCTTCTACAGTCTGGCCGTCGGCAGCGTCGATCCGGAAGCCGCGCCGTCGAGAGTGATGAAGGGGTTGGCGCGCCATCCGGTACCGGTGATGACCCTGGCCCGGCTCGCCGTGGACAAGGAGCATCAGCGTAAAGGTCTGGGCCAGGCCTTGCTCAAGGACGCCCTGCTGCGCACCGCACAGGCCGCCGACATTGCGGGTATCCGTTGCCTATTGGTCCATGCCAAGGACGACGCAGCGCGGCAGTGGTACGAATCGTGGGAATTCGAGCCCAGCCCGACTGATCCGTACCATCTGTTCCTGATGCTCAAGGATCTCAAAGGCATGTTGAACTGAGGTGGAGTTTCCGCCTCAGTTAATCACCCCGAAAATCGCAGCTCCACCTGGCCCCAGCCGCTCGGTAGATAATCCCCTCAGCCCGCCTGCGGGCAGCATCGCAGCCTGCCCCCAAGCCAGCCCACCAGGGTATACAGGATCACGCTGGTGCCCACCCAGCCCAGCACGAACACCAGGGCGATCAGCAGCCAGTCGACGGGCCCGCCGGCGTCGGTGAAGCCCGATGACGAGACGCGCGCCATGAGCCACAGGGCCGCAGCGCCACCCAGCAGGCCCAGGAACTGCATGCGGACCAGCCGGGCCGGGTGCAGGCCGCGTTCGCGCACCAGAAGCAGACCGAAGGCCAGTGTGCCCGCCAGGATGGCGACGACCAGGATCCACAGCAGGGGGCCCAGCATTTCATAGAAGACGGCGAACAGCACGGTGATGTCGATGTCTTTCATGGGGGTCTCCTCAGGCGCGGCCGCGCAGCATGCTGATGTAGGTGGGTTTCAGGGCCATGGTCTTCATGACCCAGGTGGTCCAGAGTTCTTCGAGCGGCGCGATGACGCCGGGGAAAGAGGGCATCAGGTTGTTGTTGTAGTCGAATTCGACCAGCATCGCGCGGCCCAGCCGGGTGATCAGGGGGCACGAGGTGTAGCCGGTGTAGAGTGCGTCCGAAGTGGTGCCCTGGATCTGCGCCACCAGATGGTCCACGGCGACGGGGACCTGCCATTTGACGCTGGCGGCGGTCTTGCCCTTGGGTACGCCGGCAATGTCGCCCACGCCGAACACATTGGGATAGCGCGTATGGCGCAGCGTGCCCCGGTCAACTTCCATCCAGCCCTCGGCGGCCCAGGCCGGCTGCGCGTCGGCCGACCAGGGCAGGGGGCTGTTGCGTATGGCTTGCGGGGCGCGCATGGGCGGGATCACGTGGATGAAGTCATAGTCCTGCTCTTCCAGGCCATCGGCGGTCTTGAAGGTGGCGATGCGGCGCCCCGGATCGATGGCGGTGAGTACACGGCCATAACGGATGTGGACGCCGCGTTCGCCAAAGAGCATGCGCACTTTTTCCGACACGATGGGCACGCTGAACAGGGCCTGGTTGTTGCTGTTGTAGGTCAGTTCAGCCTTGCCGCGCGTACCGCGCCGGGTCAGGTGATCTGCGGCGATGAAGGTGTATTTCAGCGGTGCGCCGGCGCATTTCATTTCGGTGTCGGGGCGCAGGAACACGCCGCGCCCGCCCCGGTCGGCAAATTCAGACAGGGCCTGCCAGGTAGCCTGGGCCGCCGCCGGTCCATGGTAGATGCTGCCGATGCCGTGCTGGCCGATCAGGTCGGTGTCCATGCCCTGGATCAGGCCGTATTCGAGTTGCATGCCGGTGGCGACGACCAGGAAGTCGTAGGTGATGGCCTGGCCGGCATCGGTAGTGACGCGCTGGGCATCAGGGTCGAATTCGGCGACGTTGGCCTCGATGAGTTCGACCCCGCGCGGCACGTAATCGGCGGTGGCCGAGACGACATAGCTGGATGGCTTGAGGCCAGCGCCCACCAGGGTAAAGCCGGGCTGGTAGAAATGCGGCTTGCGGGCGTCGATCAAGGTGATCCGGGCGCCGTCGAGCCGCTGTGCGAGATGCGCGGCGGTCGTCAGTCCGGCCGCGCCGGCACCGGCAATGACGATGCGGGCCTTGGTTTGCAGGGGGGATGCGGCGCGGGTCGTGTGCAGCGGCAGACTCGCGCCCAGGACGCCGGCTGCGGCAGCGGCCAGCAATGCGCGGCGCTGGGCGAAACGCGCATCAGCGGCCGGGTGTCCGGCCAGGGAGGACGGGTGAGGCGTGTGGTGGTTCATGGGTTTCTGCCTGTGGCGCCGGCGGGGGCGCGCAATAAAGTTCCCAGAGTGTGCGCATGATGTGCGGCACCTTGTCGTCGGCCAGACGGTAATACACGTACTTGCCCTCCTTTTCAGTTTCGACCAGGCCCTCGTGCCGCAGCACGGCCAGTTGCTGTGACAGCGTGGGCTGGTGGATGCCGCTGGCCTGTTCAAGTTCGCTGACGTTCATGCGGCGGAGAACCAGATGGCAGAGCAGCATGAGACGGTCTTCGTTGGCCAGGGTCTTGAGCAGCGCGCAGGCCTGCCAGACCTTCTGGCGCAGGATGTCGGGCGAAAACGGCGGATTGGGATTGATTGTCATTGGTCGCTGTTTAAAACAATTAAGAAAAAAATAATATATTTATTAATAAAATGTAATCCAGATATACCCTAGGGAACTGCTCAGCCAGTCCTCGCGCCGCGTGCATCTGTGTTGGTTCAATGGTTCCCCGGGGATGGGTCTTGGCCCACGGCAAAAGCCACCTGGATCAGGCGGCTTTTCGGGTCAGGAGGGGGCTGGATGGGTCCGCGCAACCTATCCGTCTTGGGCTCAGTTCTGGATCGCGTGTGTGGCGTAGACCCGGGTCCCCGCGAAATAGGTTTCCAGCACCTGGGTCTGTCGCAGCGATTCGGCGTCCACCTGCAGGACGTCGCGGTCGACGACGATGAAATCCGCTTGCTTGCCGGGCGCCAAAGAACCGATCTGGTCTGCCAACCCGATGGCCTGTGCGGCATGGCGGGTGTAGGCCAGCAACATGCTGGTCTTGTCCATGCGTTCGGCTGGATTCAGGCCGCCGTCTGGCCCCTGGCGCGTCATGGCATGGTGCATGGCTTCCCAGGGGTTGGCGGTCGAGATGGGCCAGTCGCTGGCGCCCGCAATGACGGCGCCATGCTGCTGCAGCGAACGGGCCGGGTACTGTCCCATGAATGCTGCTGGGCTCAGGTAGGGCTTGACCAGATCGAGCAGGTAGTTGTCCATTTCCGCCCAGTGCAATTGCATGACGGCGATGACGCCCAGCTGCGCAAACCGGGGATAGTCGCTGGCATCGACCAGCTGCAAATGGGTGATGGAATGCTGCACGCCGCTGTCGCGATGGCGGCGGGCGACCTCGAAGGCATCCAGGGATTCGCGTACGGCCCGGTCGCCCAGTGCATGGATGTGCACCAGCCAGCCACGCGCATCGACAGCATCGACCAGGGCCTGCAAGCCTGGGCGGGTCAGCAGCATTTCGCCTTGCTTGCCCGAATTGCGGTATTGGCCCAGCAGTGCCGCGCTTTGCGCCGGATATTCCAGTACGCCGTCGGCAAAGATCTTGATGCCCGGAATGGTCAAGTTCGGCGTACCCTGGAATTGCGCCCGGACGGCATCCAGCCGTTCGAGATCGGCGGCATCGCTCAGCGGGCTGGCGACCAGCAAGGCCACGACGTGCGCGCTCAGCCCCTCGGCCTCGGCCACCGCCTGATAGGCCGGCAAGATACCCGTGCCCGTGCTGCCGGGCGGCCGTGAAAACAGTGCTTCTCCGGGCCCGGCATTGGCAGCGGGGTCCATCCAGGCCGTGACGCCGTAGCGGTGATAGGCGCGCAGCGCGAATTTCCCGGCACGCAGCAGCAAGTCCCGGTCGGGCTTGGGCAACTGCACGGTGACCAGATCGACGCCGGCATCGATCAGGATGCCGTCCGGCGCTCCGCTGGCGTTCACGCCTACGGTATGGTGCTGCGCGGCCGAGAGGCTGCGCACATACGCGGCATCGATGCCGGCCCTGGCGCGCATGGCGCGATTGGCCCAGGCGGTATGCAGGTCGGATCCCATCAGCAGCAAGGGTTGCGATGCCCAGTGGCCCGCATCAAAAACCTGCGCCAGGGCCTGCGGATCTTGCCAGGTGCCTGGGTTCACGCCGAAAACCACCAGGGGCTGGCCTGCATCACGAGGCGCTGCTTCGAGCCAGGCTTGCACGCGCTGCCGAACGATCGGGATGGCCAATTCTTCGTCGTCCAGATTGGGCGACAGGGCCGCCAGGGCCCCGATCACGGCATGGGTGTGCGCATCGATCAGGCCGGGCAGGACGCGCCGGCCCTGCAAGTCCACGATCTGTGTCTGCGGTCCCCGGTGCGCCAGCACGTCGTCCTGTGCGCCGATGGCCAGAATGCGGCCTTGCTCGACGGCGAACGCCTGGGCCGCAGGCCGGGCCTCATCGGCGGTGAATATGTTCGCGTTGACGAAAATGGTTTCGGGCGCGGCGGATGCGTTCGGGACTGCGCTGGCCAGCGCGCATGTCATCACTGGGGCGAGCAGCCATCGGGCGCTGTGGGCGGGCATGGACGTTCTCCTCTTGTGCTTGTTGGTTTGGATTGAAGCCAGGAATACGTCAGGCCAGTTTCACACCCGATTCCCAGTCGTGCGGGGCATCAGCAGGCTTTGACGCTGCCGTGCCCATGCGCGGCTTGCGCCGGGTGGTCTGCCGATCGTACAAGGCATGCGGCACCCGTCGCAACAGCCGCGCCGCGCAGGACTCAGGCGGCGTTCGCTGCGTGCATGGCCTGCAGCGAGTAGACCTTCAGGCCGCCGCCGTGGCGCAGGTACTGCAAGCCCTCGACTGCGGCACGCGCGCCCGCGATGGTGGTGAAGAACGTCACGCGGTTGGCCAGGGACTGCGTGCGGATCGTGCGCGAGTCGGCGATGGCGTTGCGGCGTTCTTCGACCGTGTTGATGACCATGGCGATTTCGCCATTTTTGATCATGTCAACGATGTTCGGGCGGCCCTCGGTGACCTTGTTTACGACCTGGACCGCCAGGCCGGCGGCCTCGATCACGGCGGCCGTGCCGCGCGTGGCGATCAGCTGGAAGCCCAGCGAGGCCAGGCCGCGCGCGACTTCCACGGCGCGCGGCTTGTCCTGGTCGCGCACGCTGATGAACACCCGGCCGGATTCGGGCAGCCAGGCGCCCGCGGCGATCTGGGATTTGACGAAGGCCTCGCCAAAGGTTTCCCCCACGCCCATGACCTCGCCGGTGGACTTCATCTCGGGCCCCAGGATGGTGTCCACGCCGGGGAATTTGACGAAGGGGAATACGGCTTCCTTGACGCAATAGCGGGCCGGCGCCGGGATCGCGGTGATCCCCTGGGCGGCCAGGGAGCGGCCGGCCATGACGCGCGCGGCGATCTTGGCCAGTTGCTGGCCAGTGGCCTTGGACACGTAGGGCACGGTGCGCGAGGCGCGGGGGTTGACTTCGAGCACGTAGACCTCGCCGTCCTGGATGGCGAACTGCACGTTCATCAGGCCCTTGACGTTCAGGGCGCGGGCCATCAGGGCGGTCTGGCGTTCGATTTCGGTCACGATCTCTGGCGAGAGCGAGTAGGGCGGCAGGCTGCAGGCGGAATCGCCCGAGTGCACGCCGGCCTGCTCGATGTGTTCCATCACGCCGCCGATGATGACCTGTTCGCCGTCGGCCAGGCAGTCCACGTCGACTTCGGTGGCATTGTTCAGGAAATGATCCAGCAGCACCGGGGAATCATTGCTGACCTTGACGGCCTCGCGCATGTAGCGTTCCAGATCCTGGGGTTCGTGGACGATTTCCATGGCGCGCCCGCCCAGCACGTAGCTGGGGCGCACCACCAGGGGATAGCCGATCTCGCCCGCCAGGGCCAGGGCCTCGCTTTCGGTGCGGGCGGTGCGATTGGCCGGCTGGCGCAGGCCCAGTTTGGTCAGCAGTTTCTGGAAACGTTCGCGGTCTTCGGCCACGTCGATGGAATCGGGGCTGGTGCCGATGATGGGCACGCCGTTGGCTTCCAGGGCGCGGGCGAGTTTCAGCGGGGTTTGGCCGCCGTATTGGACGATGACGCCGGCCGGGTTTTCCTTGTGGACGATTTCCAGCACGTCTTCGAGCGTCAGCGGCTCGAAATACAGGCGGTCGGAGGTGTCGTAATCGGTGGACACGGTTTCGGGGTTGCAGTTGACCATGATGGTCTCGAACCCGTCCTCGCGCAGGGCCAGGGCCGCGTGCACGCAGCAATAATCGAATTCGATGCCCTGGCCGATGCGGTTGGGTCCGCCGCCCAGCACGATGATTTTCTTGCGGTCGGTCGGCGCGGCCTCGTCCTCGTCTTCGTAGGTCGAATACATGTAGGCCGTGGTGGTGGCGAATTCGGCCGCGCAGGTGTCCACGCGCTTGTAGACCGGGCGCACATTCATCTGGTGGCGCAGCTTGCGGACCTCGGCTTCGGTGGTGTCCAGCAGGAACGCCAGGCGGCGGTCGGAGAAGCCGCGCCGCTTGAGTTCGCGCATGGTGCCATCGTCCAGTTCGGACAGGGTGTGTTGTTCCAGCGCCAGTTCGATGTCGACGATTTCTTTGATCTGGGCCAGGAACCAGGGGTCGATCTTGGTCAGGTTGTGGACTTCTTCCAGTGAGAATCCCTGGGCGAAGGCATCGCCCACGTACCAGATGCGTTCCGGGCCGGGTTCACCCAGTTCGACCTGCAGCCGTTCGCGGTCGGTGGTTTTCTGGTTCAGGCCATCGACGCCGACTTCCAGGCCGCGCAGGGCTTTCTGGAAGGATTCCTGGAAGGTGCGGCCGATCGCCATGACCTCGCCCACGGCCTTCATCTGGGTCGTCAGGCGCGAATCGGCCTGGGGGAATTTTTCGAAGGCGAAGCGCGGCACCTTGGTGACCACGTAGTCCAGCGCCGGCTCGAACGAGGCCGGGGTGGCGCCGCCGGTGATTTCGTTGCGCAGTTCGTCCAGCGTGTAGCCCACGGCCAGGCGGGCCGCGACTTTGGCGATGGGAAAGCCCGTGGCCTTGGATGCCAGGGCCGAAGACCGCGACACGCGCGGGTTCATTTCGATGACGATCATGCGGCCGTTGGCCGGGTTGACGGCGAACTGCACGTTCGAGCCGCCCGTGTCCACGCCGATCTCGCGCAGCACCGCGATCGAGGCGTTGCGCATGATCTGGTATTCCTTGTCGGTCAGCGTCTGCGCGGGCGCGACGGTGATCGAGTCGCCGGTATGCACCCCCATGGGGTCCAGGTTTTCGATGGAGCAGACGATGATGCAGTTGTCGGCGCTGTCGCGCACGACTTCCATCTCGAATTCTTTCCAGCCCAGCAGGGATTCCTCGATCAGCAGTTCGCTGGTCGGCGAGGCTTCCAGGCCGCGGCGGCAGATGGTTTCGAATTCCTCGGCGTTGTAGGCGATGCCGCCGCCCGTGCCGCCCAGCGTGAAGCTGGGCCGGATGACCACCGGGAAGCCGGACGTGTTCAGTTCCGATGCGATGCGTTTTTGCACGTCCCAGGCCTCGTCCATGCTGTGGGCGATGCCGGATTTGGCCGATTCCAGACCGATGGCGGTCATGGCGTCCTTGAATTTCAGGCGATCTTCGGCCTTGTCGATGGCCTGGGCGTTGGCGCCGATCAGTTCCACGCCGTGCTTGGCCAGCACGCCGTGACGATCCAGATCGAGCGCGCAGTTCAGCGCCGTCTGGCCCCCCATGGTGGGCAGGACGGCATCGGGCTTTTCGATCTCGATGATCTTTTCCAGGGCCTGCCAGGTGATGGGTTCGATATAGGTGACGTCGGCCGTTTCCGGGTCCGTCATGATGGTGGCCGGGTTGCTGTTGACCAGAATGGTGCGAAACCCGTCGGCCTTCAGGGCCTTGCAGGCCTGGGCGCCGGAATAGTCGAATTCGCAGGCCTGGCCGATGATGATCGGGCCGGCACCGATGATGAGGATGCTGTGGATGTCTGAACGCTTGGGCATGGGGGCGGGGTCTGTTTATTTGGACGACTGGGCTTGGTGTTGCGCCATCAGGTCGATGAATTTGTCGAACAGCACCAGGATGTCGTGCGGCCCCGGGCTGGCTTCGGGGTGGCCCTGGAAGCAGAAGGCCGGGCGGTCGGTCAGTTCGAAACCCTGCACGGAACCGTCGAACAGCGACACATGCGTGATGCGGGCGTTGGCCGGCAGGCTGTCGCCATCCACGGTGAAGCCGTGGTTCTGGCTGGTGATGAACACCCGGCCGGTCGCCAGATCCTGGACCGGATGGTTGGCGCCGTGGTGGCCGGTTTTCATCTTGATCGTGCGTCCGCCCAGGGTCAGGCCCAGCACCTGTTGGCCCAGGCAGATGCCGAACAGGGGGATGCCGCGATCCAGCACGGCGCGGCAAGTATCGGCGGCGTAGCCGCAGGCGGCCGGGTCGCCGGGGCCGTTGGACAGGAACACGCCGTCGGGCGACTGGGCCAGGACGTCGGCCACCGGCGTGAGGGCCGGCACCAGCGTGATGCGGCAGCAGCGGTCGGCCAGCAGGCGCAGGATGTTGGATTTGATGCCGTAGTCGTAGGCGATGACATGGTATTGCCCTGCCTGATCCTGGCGGCGGTAGCCGCGCCCCAGTTGCCAGGTGCCCTGGACCCAGGCGCCGGCCTGCTTGGTGGAAACCTGGGCGGCCAGGTCCTGGCCTTCCATGCCGCCGAAACCGCGCGCCAGTTCGACGGCGCGGTCGGTATCATCACCCACCAGGATGCAGGCGCCCTGGGCGCCGCGTTCGCGCAGGATGCGGGTGAGCTTGCGGGTGTCCACGCCCGAGATCGCGACGATGCCCTGGGATTTCAGGTAGTCGGGCAGCGACTGGGTGGCGCGGAAATTGGACAGCAGGGCAGGGCAGTCGCGCACCACCAGGCCGGCGGCATGCACCTGGCTGGACTCGACGTCTTCGGGATTGACGCCGGTGTTGCCGATGTGGGGGTAGGTCAGGGTGACGATCTGGCCACGGTAGCTGGGATCCGTGAGGATTTCCTGGTAGCCGGTCATGGACGTGTTGAAGACGATTTCGGCCACGCAGGTCCCGTCGGCGCCGATCGAAACGCCCCTGAATACGGTACCGTCAGCCAAGGCGAGAATTGCTGGTGCGAGCCCTTCGGACCCCTCGGGAAAGATTGACGGCAGCAAAGTGGAACCCCGGTTATAAAGTCGATATTCAAACTTTCCTATTATACAGCGAGGCCGGGGCCAATCCCCGTGCTCCGCATCCCGGCGGGTGCCGGTGCCGGGTCGCTGGATGGCCGTCCACGGGCGCGGTTCCGGCGCGAAATGGTCTACAGTAGGGATTTTGCAACTTGTTTCCACTGGGATCACCCTTCATGAGCAATCAACTGGACGCCCTGCGTGCGCTGACGACCGTCGTGGCCGACACAGGGGATTTCGAAACCATGCGGGCCTACCGGCCGACTGACGCAACCACCAATCCATCGCTGATCCTCAAGGCCGTGGGCCAGGATGCCTATCGCCCATTGCTGGATCGGGTGCGGCGCGACCATCCGGGCGCCCCGCTGGCCGAGCAGGCCGATCGTCTGCTGGTAGCCTTTGGCCGTGAAATCCTGGCCATCGTGCCAGGCCGCGTGTCAACCGAGGTCGATGCCCGCCTGTCCTTCGATACCCAGGCCAGCATCGAGCGCGCGCGGCAGATCATCGCTCTGTACGAAGCGGACGGCATCCCGCGCGAACGCGTGCTGATCAAGCTGGCCTCGACCTGGGAAGGCATCCAGGCGGCCCGCGCGCTGGAAGCCGAAGGCATTCATTGCAATCTGACGCTGCTGTTTTCGCTGACCCAGGCCATCGCCTGTGCTCAGGCCAAGGTTACGTTGATCTCGCCGTTCGTGGGCCGCATCTATGACTGGTACAAGAAAGCCGCAGGCGCCGATTGGGACGAGGCCGCGCATGCCGGGGCCCATGACCCGGGCGTGCAGTCCGTGACGCGCATCTATCGCTATTTCAAGGCGTACGACATCCCCACCCAGGTGATGGGGGCCAGTTTCCGCAATATCGGCCAGATCCGTGCGCTGGCGGGGTGCGACCTGCTGACCATCAGCCCGGCCCTGCTGGGTGAACTGGCGGCATCCGACGAACCCCTGGCGCCCAGCCTAACCGTCGCGGCCGCCAAGGCGGATGCGCCGGAATGGATTGCCAGCAACGAGGTCGCCTTCCGCACGAATCTGAACGAAGACGCCATGGCGACGGAAAAACTGGCCGAAGGCATCCGCCTGTTTACCGCCGACGCGCTCAAGCTGGACGCGCTGTTGTCATGAAGCCGGGCAGGCCGTGGCCGCCCCTTGCAGCGATAGCCGGTGCGATCGCGAGGATGGGCGACGCAGCAGACCGCCCGGATCCACAGATGCACGCGGCGTGAGGACTGGTTCAGCGGTTCCTTAGACCTTGCCCGATTCCCCGGGGCCAGGCTGCCAGACCAGCAGGCGGCGTTCCGCCAGTGACACGAGCCCATCCAGCAACAGCGCGAACACCGTCAGCACGACGATGCCGGCGAACACGGTATTCACGTCCAGCGTGCCTTCGGCCTGCAGGATCAGATAACCCACCCCGGCGGCCGAGCCCAGGTATTCGCCCACGACGGCCCCGACGAAGGCCAGTCCCACCGAGGTATGCAGGCTAGAGAACACCCAGCTGGTGGCCGAAGGCAGGTAGACATGGCGCAGCAGCTGGCGGCGGCTGGCGCCCAGCATGCGGGCGTTGTCCAGCAGGGTCGGGCTGACCTCGCGCACGCCCCGGTAGACGTTGAAAAAGACGATGAAGAACACCAGCGTCACGGCCAGGGCGACCTTGGACCAGATGCCCAGGCCGAACCACATCCCGAAGATTGGCGCCAGGATCACGCGGGGCATGGAATTGGCGGCCGTGACGTAGGGTTCGAGCAGGGCGCTGGCGTTGCGTGACAGACCCAGCCACAGGCCGAATCCCAGCCCGCCGACGGTGCCGATGAAAAAGGCCAGTACGGTTTCGGACAGGGTGATCCACAGGTGCCGGTAGATCCCGGCATCGGTGACGAACCAGGCCCAGATGACCTGGGCGACTTCCAGTGGCCGGCCAAAGAAGAACGCCACGTTGCGGCTCAGCGAGGCCCAGTGCCAGATCAGCAGGACGGCGACCAGCAAGGCCAGTTGCAGTGCGCGCAGGACAGGTTTGGAAAATTCGGATTTCATGGTTGCAGACGTTGCCGTTCGTAGCCTTTCAGGACTTCGTCGCGCAGCACGGCCCAGATGGCCTGGTGCAGTTCGACGAAACGAGCGTGCATGCGGACTTCGGCCACATCCCGCGGGCGAGGGATGTCGATCGTGAATTCACCGATTGGATGGGTGGCCGGGCCGGCGGACAGCACGACCACGCGGTCGCTCATGGCGATGGCTTCGTCCAGGTCGTGCGTGATGAACAGCACGGCCTTGCGCCGGTCCATCCACAGGTCCAGGACCTCGTTTTCCATGAGCTGGCGGGTCTGGATGTCCAGGGCCGAGAATGGCTCGTCCATCAGGATGATGTCGGGATCGCGGATCAGGGTCTGGGCCAGCATGACTCGCTTGCGCATGCCACCCGACATCTGGTGCGGGTAGCGGTCCTCGAAACCGCCCAGCCCGACCCGGCGCAGCCATTCGCGGCTGCGTGCGGTGATTTCGGCGGCGGCGACCCCGGCGAATTCCAGTCCGGCAGACACATTGGCCAGGGCATTGCGCCAGGGCATCAGGGCTTCGCCCTGGAACATATAGCCTGCCCGCGTGTTCACGCCATGCAGCGGCTGGCCGAACACCTGGACCTGGCCGGACGTGGGGCGCAGCAGTCCGGCCGCCATGTTCAGCAGGGTGGACTTGCCGCAGCCCGTCGGGCCGACGACCGAGACGAATTCGCCGGGCGCCACGTCCAGGCAGGCGTCACGCATGGCCGTGTAGGGCGTGCCGTCGGGCGCGTTGAAGATGCAGGTGACCTGGTCCAGCCGCAAGGCGGGCTGGTCCGCCCCGGCCGTGGATGGATGCGCGTGTTCAGGCATGAGGATACTGCTGGTTGGCCTTGGCGGCGAATTGATTGGTCCAGATGCGGGAAATGTCGATGGCCGTGCGGTCGAAATTCGGGACGAATTCCGCCAGCGCATTGAGCGCCGTCTGCGGGCCGTCTTCTGGCACCAGTCCATCGGGCGACAAGGCTTCGCGGTTGCCCTTGAGCGCCAGCTTGTACAGATCGGGGTCGCCCAGCAGGTAGGATTGGGGCACCAGCGCGGCGATGTCGTCTGCCGATGAAGCCTGGATCCATTTGTCGGCGCGCACCATGGCATTGGTCAGCGCCTGGGTGGTGTTGGGGTTGGCGTCGATGAAGGTCTGGGCTGCATACAGGCAGCCTGCCGGCATGTTGCCGCCGAAGATTGTCTGCGCATCGGCCAGGGTGCGGGTGTCGGCGATGATGTGGATGGCGTCTTCCTTGACCAGGGTGCTGATCACCGGGTCCAGGTTGGCGATGGCGTCGATCTGGCCGGAGCGCAGGGCCGTGATTGCCCCGGCGCCCGCGCCCACGCCGATGAAGGACACGTCGGTGGGTTTGATCCCGTGCTGCGCCAGAAAGAAACTGACCATCATGTTGGTCGAGGATCCGGGGGCGGTGACGCCGATTTTCTTGCCTTTCAGGTCGGCGGGCGTCTTGTAGTCGGGCAGGGTCTTTTTCGAGACACCCAGCACGATCATGGGCGCCCGGCCTTGCAGCGCGAAGCAGCGGTAGTACTGGCCCTTGGCCTGCAGGTTGATGGTGTGTTCGAAGGCGCCGGACACCACATCAGCGCTGCCGCCCACCACGGCCTGGAGCGCCTTGGAACCGCCGGCAAAGTCGGCGACGGTGACGTCCAGGCCCTCGTCCTTGAAATAGCCCTTCAGGCTGGCGACGGACAGGGGCAGATAGTAGATCAGCGCCTGGCCGCCGACGGCGATGGTCAGGGATGTTTTTTCGAGCAGAGGGGCCTGTGCGAAGGACAGGCCGGGCAGGGTGCCCAGCAGTCCGGCGGCTCCCGCAGTCTTGAGCAGTGTGCGGCGTGAAATCGGCATGGTGGCGTATCTCCGTAGTGTCATGCGGCGTATTTGAAGATTCGATGATAGCGCAGTGGCGTGCCGGGGCCTGGCGCGCAGCGCCTTGTGCCAGGCCTATGGCGCGTTCAGCGGTGTTGTGATCAGCCGGGCCGGCGCTCCATCAGGGCCCAGGCGATCGTGCCGGCATCGACGTATTCCAGTTCGCTGCCGCTGGGCACGCCGCGCGCCAGCCGGGTCACTTGGACGCCGCATTCGCGCAGCATCTCGGCCAGGTAATAGGCCGTGGTTTCGCCTTCGGCGGTGAAATTGGTGGCCAGGATGACTTCCTTGACCAGTCCGTCCTGGACCCGGTCGCGCAAAGCGGCGAACTGGACCTGATCCGGGCCCACGCCTTCCAGGGGCGCCAAGCGGCCCATCAGGACGTAGTACAGGCCCCGGTAGCCATGGCTGGCCTCGATCATGTTCTGGTCGGCCGGGGTTTCGACGACACACAGCACGGACGGGTCCCGGTCCGGGTTTGCGCAGGTGGCGCAGACCGGCGTCTGCGAAAAGGAATTGCAGCGTTCGCAGTGGCGCAATCCGCTGACGGCATCGCGCAGGGCATCGCCCAGGCGCAGGGCACCGTCCGGATCGTGCTGCAGCAGGTGGTAGGCCATGCGTCGGGCGGTGCGCACACCCACGCCGGGCAGCCCTCGCAAGGCATCGATCAGGGCGCGCAGGGGTTCGGGTTCGGGCAGGCCGGTGGCCATCTCGGCGTCTGGGGGCTCAGAACGGCAGTTTCATGCCCGGCGGCAGGGACAGGCCAGCCGTCACGGCGGACATTTTTTCCTGGGCGGTGGCCTCGGCTTTGCGCTGGGCGTCGTTGAAGGCGGCGGCCACCAGGTCTTCGATCATGTCGCGGTCGTCGTCAAACAGCGACGGGTCGATGCTCACGCGCTTGACATCGTATTTGCAGCTCATGGTGACCTTGACCAGGCCGCCGCCCGCAGCGCCTTCGACCATCAGGTCGGCCAGGGCGTCTTGTGCCTTTTTCATGTTTTCCTGCATCTGCTGGGCCTGGCGCATCAGCCCGGCAATCTGACCTTTCATCATGGCAGTGTCCTGGTTCTAGGGGTTCATCAAGTAAAGAAGGCGACTATACCGCAGGCGGGCGGACCGAGCCCGGCACGACCCGGGCGGCGAAGCGCTGCGCCAGGGTGCGCACCAGATCGTCTTGTGCGACCGCCTGCTCGGCGGCCTGCTGGCGGCGACCGCGTTCGGCCTGGTCGACGGCCTGGGCGGTGTCCGCGCCCGTGGCGCCGTATTCGACCTCCAGCCGCAGGACCCGGCCGAAATATTCGGACAGGACCGTGCGCAGCCGGTCGTGGCCGCCGCCGTCTGCATACGCATGGATGGCCACCCGCAGGCGGATCTGCTGGTCGTCGCCCGCCAGCCATTCGCTGTTCAGTGCCAGCGCCTGGGCTGCGCCGCTGATCGGCAGGCGGCTGGCCACGGCGGGCCAGTCCTGAGCCGTCATCTGGCAGGGATCGGGGGTTTCGGGCCGTGCGGCGGGGGGGGCGGCAGACAGACCGGCAATGGCTGCGGATGCATCGGGGTCCATCCCCAGATCGTCCAGGGATGCCGCCGTGTCGAACGCATCGGACAGGTTGTCGGGGACGGCGTCGGTCCAGTCGTCGGATGCGGATGTCGCCTCGTCGGGCGGTGCGGGTGGGGCCGGGTCACGCGCTGGGGCCGGATCCTGGCTCGGGGCCGGATCGGGTGCGGGCGCCGGGATGGGTGTGGGCGCGGGTTCCGGGGCGTGCGCGGGTTCTGGGGCGTGCGCGGCTTCCCAGGCGGGGGGCTCGACGGGGGTGGCGTCTGCCTTGGCCGCGGTTTCACTATGCAAAGGCGCGCTGGTCATGGGAGCCGTGCCGGGCTGGGCGACGGGAGGCGCCCCCATGATCACGGCTC
>NZ_JAVERO010000177.1:0-3464 GCF_034007085.1 Castellaniella sp.
CGCGCACGATACAGCGCGTATCGATGGGACACAAGGTGACCGTCTCGAATTCCAGGAAGGCGCCGAATTCCGTCTGCTCTGCCGGCACGGCCAGCACCAGGTTTTCGATGCGGATGCCCCATTGCCCGTCGCGGTACAGGCCGGGCTCGTTGGAGGTCAGCATGCCGGCCTTCATGCCCTGGTGGGGTCGCGCGTGGCCGCGCACGGAAATCGACTGCGGACCTTCGTGGACATTCAGGAAATAGCCCACTCCATGACCCGTGCCATGGCCGTAATCCAGCCCCCGGCGCCACAGCGGCATGCGCGCCAGGGTATCCAGGGCGAAAGACGGTGTGTCGGCCGGGAAGCGTGCCCGTGCCAGGGCAATGTGGGCCTGCAGCACCGTGGTGTAGTCGGCACGCTGCGCATCCGAAGGCATGCCGACAGGCACCACCCGGGTGATGTCGGTGGTGCCGCCCAGATACTGCCCGCCGGAATCAATCAGCAGCAGGCCGTCGCCCTGGATTTCGGCATGGGATGATTCCGTGGCGCGGTAGTGCGGCATGGCGCCATTGGCGTTGAAGCCGGCGATGGTGGCAAAACTGAGACTGACGAATCCTGGTCGCCGGGCACGCGCCGCCGACAAGCGGACATCGACGTCGATTTCGGTGATGCGTTCGCCCGCCGCCTGGGCGGCCTCGAACCAGGCGAAGAATTCGCACAGGGCCGCGCCGTCCTGGGCCATCACGGCGCGGATCTGGTCGGCCTCGGCCGGATTCTTGACGGACTTCAACAGCTGGGACGGATTGAGGGCCTCGATGCGCCGCACCTGCGGCGCATGCGCCAGCGTACCCGCCGTGACCCGCGCCGGGTCCACCAGCAGCGCCGCATCAGTCGGCAGGCTTGCCAGGTCGCCAGCCAACGCCGCATAGTCGCGCAGCACCACGCCATCGGCCGCCAGGCGGGCGGCCAGTGGGGCGTCGATCTTGCCCGGCGCAACATACAGGCGCATGCCGTCCGCATCCAGCAGCGCATGCGCCAGAAAGACCGGGTTGTAGTCCACATCGGCACCGCGCAGGCTCAGCAGCCAGGCGATGTCATCCAGCGACGACAGCAGATGCCAGCCTGCGCCGTGGTCGCGCATGGCGGCTCGCACGGCAGCCAGATTGTCGGCCCGGGTGCGGCAGGCATGCGGCGGCAGGTGTTCGAAGATCCTGGCCTCGGGCAGCGCCGGCCGATCGGCCCAGACGACACCCACCGGGTCCTGATCCAGGACCAGCGCCATGCCGGCCCCATCCAGTCCCGATCGCCAGCGGCGTTCCGCCGCCAGGTCCAGGACCCGGCCATCGATCGCAAGCCGATCGCCACGCGCCAGATGCGCCAGTACCCAATCCAGGGGATCGGGAACATCGGACGCGCCCGCCCGCATCAGCACGATGCCCGAGTCCCGCAACTGGGACTCGGCCTGGACCCAATAGCGGCTGTCGGTCCACAGGCCGGCGAAATCCGCCGTGACCAGCAGGCTGCCCGCCGAACCGTCAAAGCCCGACAGCCAGGCACGGGCGGCCCAGTGTTCCGGCAGGTATTCCGACAGATGAGGATCGGCGGTCGGCACCAGGCAGGCAGCCAGGCCAGATTGCGCCAGCCGAACCCGCAGGGCGGCAATGCGCCCGGCAGGCGCCGTCAACACAGATTGCACAGTCACGGTGAAAGCCTTCAGGCGACGCAGGGTTCAGGCGACAGCGGATACGTCCAGTCTGGCGGCAGTCTTGGCACGGATTTCGTCCACCGTCACCCCGGGAGCGAGTTCGGTCAGGCGCAGGCCGTCACCAGTGACTTCCATCACGCCCAGATCGGTGATGATGAGGTTCACCACCCCCACCCCGGTCAGCGGCAGCGTGCATTCGGGCAGCAGCTTCAGGGATTCGGTGCCGTCCTTGGCGCGGGCGACATGTTCCATCAGGACCACGACCCGTCCCACACCCGCCACCAGATCCATGGCACCGCCCATGCCCTTGATCATCTTGCCAGGGATCATCCAATTGGCCAGATCGCCCTTTTCGGACACCTGCATGGCCCCCAGGATGGCCAGGTTGATCTTGCCGCCCCGGATCATGGCGAACGAATCCGCCGAAGCGAAGATCGAAGACCCCGGCAGCGTCGTCACAGTCTGCTTGCCGGCGTTGATCAGATCGGCATCAACTTCGTCTTCGGTGGGAAAGGGCCCGATGCCCAGCAGGCCGTTTTCTGATTGCAGCCAGACCTCCATGCCCTCGGGCACGTAGTTGGCGACCTTGGTGGGCAGGCCGATGCCCAGGTTGACGTAAAAGCCGTCCTGCAGTTCCTGCGCGGCACGCGCCGCCATCTGTTCGCGATCCCAAGCCATGATCTGCCTCCTTATTGACGAATGGTGCGTTGTTCGATGCGCTTTTCGGGCTGCGCATTCAGGACGATACGGTGCACGTAGATGCCCGGCAGATGGATTTCGTCCGGATCGAGGGCCCCGGTGGGCACGATTTCTTCGACCTCGACGATAGTGATGCGGCCGGCCATGGCGACATTGGGGTTGAAGTTGCGCGCCGTGCGGCGGAACAGCAGATTGCCGCTGCGATCGGCCTTCCAGGCCTTGACCAGAGAGACATCGGGCACCAGGGAACGTTCCATGATGTAGGTACGCCCATCGATTTCGCGGGTTTCCTTGCCCTCGGCCACGACCGTGCCCACGCCGGTGGCGGTGAAAAATGCCGGGATGCCGGCGCCGCCGGCGCGCAGTTTTTCGGCCAGCGTACCCTGCGGCGTGAATTCCAGTTCCAGTTCCCCGGCCAGATACTGGCGTTCGAATTCCTTGTTTTCCCCCACGTAGGAAGCAATCATTTTCGTGATCTGGCGCGTGGACAGCAATTGCCCCAGACCGAAGCCATCGACCCCGGCATTGTTGCTGACGCAAGTCAGGTTACGCACGCCCGAATCCCGCAAGGCAGCAATCAGGGCTTCGGGGATGCCGCACAGCCCGAAACCGCCGACGGCGATCATCTGGTTGTCGGCCACGACACCGCGCAGGGCGGCTTCGGCACTTTCGTAGACTTTATCCATACTGCGGTTCCTTCGTGAGATGAGCGAAAATCGGTGCGCGTCAGGCGGCGAAGCAGCGGGCCAGCGCCTGGCGTTCAGCGTCCGTCCAGGGCAAGGGCTGGCCGGTGGCGGCGTCCGTGCAGACCAGCACGTTGCGGCCACGCGCATGCAGCCTTGAGGAATCCCCGGCGTCCGCGATCCAGCAGTCCAGTTCCAGGCTGGTCCGGCCGATGCGCGCGAGCCGCATGCCGACGACGACACGGGCAGGATACATCAGCGGTTTGAGAAAATCACATGAAGCATGGGCCAGTACACCGAAGCGGCCCGTAGTCCCATCCAGGTTCAGCGCCAGAAACAAACGTACCCGAGCCTCTTCAAAATATCTGAAGTAGGCCGTGTTGTTGACGTGGCGC
>NZ_JAVERO010000066.1:0-11348 GCF_034007085.1 Castellaniella sp.
ATTTCGCCCCAGCGCACATCGATCCGGGTTTCAAACGTCCCAGAAGGTGTTTGAATATCAAGGGATTCTGATGACATGAATAGGCTCCTGCCGGGCGGGCGGCAAAGGTGCAGTATAACGATCTGCAATACAATGGTCCGCAACACGGCGGGGACCAGCCTCGCAAGGGCGCTCTGAACGAGTTCTGCGTGCCCTCAACGCTCATTCAAGCAACGGGAATTGCATCCATGACTGAACGTGAATCGATGGAATACGACGTCGTCGTCGTCGGGGGGGGACCAGCCGGGCTGTCGGCAGCCATTCGCCTCAAGCAGCTGGCCGCCGAACGCGGCCAGGACGTCAGCGTCTGCGTACTGGAAAAAGCCGCCGAAATCGGCGCCCACATCCTTTCGGGCGCCGTGATGGACCCTCAGGCCCTGAACGAACTCATCCCCGACTGGAAAGAACGCGGTGCCCCGCTGGATGTGGCCGTCACCAACGACCGCATCCTGTTCCTGACCGAATCGGGCGCACGCGGCACGCCGGCCTGGTTGCTGCCGGACTGTTTCAAGAACCACGGCAACTACATCGTGCGCCTGGGACACGTCACCCGCTGGCTGGGCGAACAGGCCGAAGCCCTGGGCGTGGACGTGTTCCCCGGCTTCGCCGCCGCGCAGATCCTCTACACTGAATCGGGCGCCGTGCGCGGCGTGCTGACCGGCGACATGGGCGTGGCACGCGACGGCAGCCACACTGACGCCTACCAGCCCGGCATGGAACTGCTGGCGCGCTACACGATCTTCGCCGAAGGCTCTCGCGGCCACCTGGGCCGCCAACTGATCGAAAAATACCGCCTGGACGCCGGCCGCGACCCGCAAAGCTACGCCATCGGCATCAAGGAACTCTGGGAAGTCGATCCCGCCCAGTCCCAGCCCGGCACGGTCATCCATACCGCCGGCTGGCCGCTGGATTCCGATACCTACGGCGGCTCCTTCCTGTACCACCTGAACGACAACCTGGTCGCCGTGGGCCTGGTCGTGGGTCTGGATTACGCCAATCCGTGGCTTTCGCCCTTCGAGGAATTCCAGCGCTACAAGACCCACCCGGCGATCCGCACCACCTTCGAAGGCGGCAAGCGCATCGCCTACGGCGCGCGCTCGCTGACGGCGGGCGGGCTGCTGTCCCTGCCCAAGCTCTGCTTCCCCGGCGGCGCCCTGGTGGGCTGCGAAGCCGGCATGCTGAATGCATCCCGGATCAAGGGCAGCCATTCGGCCATCAAATCCGGCGCCCTGGCCGCCGAAGCCGCCTTCGACGCCCTGGCCGCTGGCCGCAGCCACGACGAACTGACCGCCTACCCGGCGGCCTTCGAGCGTTCCTGGCTGCATGCCGAACTGAACAAATCACGCAACTTCAAGCAGTGGTTCAAAAAAGGCCGTACCGTCGGCACGCTGATGACGGGTATCGAACAGTGGCTGTTCAAGGGCAAGATGCCCTGGACCATCCATCGCACCAAGCCGGACCACGCCTGTCTGCAGCCCGCAGCCGAATGCGCGCGCATCGACTATCCGAAACCCGATGGCAAGCTGACCTTTGACCGTCTCAGTTCGGTGTTCATTTCCAACACCAACCATGACGAAAACGAACCCGTTCACCTGACGCTCAAGGACGAGACCGTGCCGGTTGCAGTCAACCTGGCAAAATTCGGCGGCCCCGAGGCCCGCTTCTGTCCGGCCGGGGTCTACGAATTCGTCAAGACCGAGACCGGCGAAGACCGCTTGCAGATCAACGCGCAGAACTGCGTGCACTGCAAGACCTGCGACATCAAGGACCCCACCCAGAACATCGTCTGGGTGACGCCCCAGGGGGGCGAAGGCCCGGTCTACAACGGCATGTAAAATGCGCCCCGGGCGCCATGCGCGGCGCCCGGTTCCGATCACACAGTCCTGCCGGGCGCAAGCCCATCGCCGATGGATATTGCTTTCGCCACCAAGTTCCTGGGCGCGCTGTTCGCCATCATGAACCCCTTCATCACCCTGCCGCTGTTCCTGGCGATCACGGCCAGCAAGACCGTGGCCGAACAGCGCAGCCAGGCCGTGGCCATTCTGCTCTACACCCTGGCGATGTGCGTCATCATCTCGCTGGCCGGCAGCCACATCATCCGCTTCTTCGACGTCAGCCTGGATTCCTTCCGTGTCGCAGGGGGACTGGTGCTCAGCGGCATCGCGCTGTCCATGCTCAACGGCCAGCCGATCACATCCCACGAACGCGCCACCCAGGAAAAGAACGCCGGGGGCCCGGCAGCGCGCGCCGAGGTCGAGGACAACCCCGCGTTCTATCCCCTGACCTTTCCCATGATCGTCGGCCCCGGCACCATCGCCACACTGATCATCTACGGAGCCCAGGCGCACCAGTCAAAGCAATACCTGGCCTTTGGCGCCGTGCTGGCCATCGTCCTGGCCGCCCTGTTCGCCGTGCTGTATTTTGCCGCCTCGATCGGCAAACTGCTGTCCACCAAGATGCGCGTCATCATGGCCCGCATCATGGGCATGATCCTGGCCGCCATCGCGGTGGAAATGGTGTTCGCGGGCACCCGGGCACTGCTGCCGGGTCTGGCGCACTGACAGCCCGCACCTGCCGCACCAACGGTACGCCGGGCCGATGCCACGGACACGCACGTATTGCAGGGGTTGCATCAGATTGCAGGTGCAGCAGCGCCGGAACGAAAAGAAAAAAGGCGGGAATGATTCCCGCCCCCCCTGGTCGTGTCCGGCGTCCTGGATCGCAGCACGCCGTTCAACACGCTTTACGGCCCCTTTTTTACTGCACCTGGGCCAACTGATCCAGAATGCCGGGGTTTTCCAGTGTGGAAACGTCCTGGGTGATCGGCTCGCCCTTGGCGACCACGCGCAACAGGCGGCGCATGATCTTGCCTGAACGCGTCTTGGGCAGGTTTTCACCAAAGCGGATTTCGCGCGGCTTGGCGATGGGGCCGATTTCCTTGGCCACCCAATCGCGCAATTGCCTGGCCACCGCAGCCGCCTGATCCCCCTGGGGCAGCGGACCATTGAGCACCACGAAAGCCACCACGGCCTCGCCCGTCGTGTCGTCCGGGCGGCCCACCACGGCGGCCTCGGCCACCAGTTCATGCGCCACCAGGGCGGATTCGACCTCCATCGTGCCCAGGCGATGGCCCGAGACGTTCAGCACGTCGTCGATGCGGCCCATGATCCAGAAATACCCATCCTTGTCCCGCTGCGCGCCATCACCCGCCAGGTAGTAGCCTTTGAGTTCTTCCGGGAAATAGGTCTTTTTGAAGCGTTCCGGATCCCCCCAGATCGTGCGGATCATCGAAGGCCACGGGCGACGGATCACCAGGAACCCGCCCTTGCCGCGCTCGACTTCCTCGCCGGTTTCATCGACGATGGCCGCATCGATGCCGGGCAGCGGCAAGGTGCAGGAACCGGGCTTGAGCGGCGTGGCGCCCGGCAGCGGGGTGATCATGTGCGCCCCGGTTTCGGTCTGCCACCAGGTGTCGATCACCGGGCAACGCTGGTTGCCGACGTTGTTGTAGTACCAGACCCAGGCTTCGGGGTTGATCGGTTCGCCCACCGAACCGATGATGCGCAAGGAACTGAGGTCAAAGGATTTCGGGTGGACCTTGGGATCGGATTCGGACAGCTTGGTCAGCGAACGGATGGCCGTCGGCGCGGTGTAGAAGACCGTGACCTTGTGTGTCTGGATCATCTTCCAGAAACGGCTGGCATCCGGATAGGTCGGCACGCCTTCGAATACGACCTGTGTCACGCCAGCCGCCAGCGGCCCGTAAGTGACATAGGAATGGCCCGTCACCCAGCCGACATCAGCGGTGCACCAGAAGACATCATCCGGCTTGGCATCGAAGGTCCATTGCATGGTCATCAGCGACCACAGCAGGAACCCGGCGCTGGAATGCTGCACGCCCTTGGGCTTGCCGGTGGAACCGGACGTATACAGGATGAACAGCGGGTGATCGGCGTCCACGGCGACCGGGGGGCAATCCGTGGACTGCCCCTGGATGACGTCGTGCCACCACAGGTCACGATCGGCGTTCCACTGGACCTCGGCACCGGCACGCTTGTAGGTAATGACCTTGCGCACGGCATCGCAACCGCCCATGGCCAGTGCCTCGTCCACGGCGGCCTTCAGCGGGATGACCTTGCCGCCCCTAAGCTGGGCATCAGCGGTGATCACCAGCGTGGCGCCGACGTCCACGGCGCGTTCGTGGATGCTCTTGGACGAAAAACCGCCGAACACCACGGAATGGATCAGCCCCAGGCGGGCACAGGCCTGCATGGCGACCACGGCTTCGATCGACATCGGCAAGTAGATGATGGCGCGTTCGCCTGCCTGGTAGCCCAGGGATTTCAGCGCGTTGGCGAATTGCGAAACCCGCGCATGCAGTTCCTTGTAGGTGACCTTGGTCACCTGGCCATCATCGGCCTCGAAGATGATGGCGACACGCTGTTCGACCGGGGTCCCCAGGTGCTTGTCCAGGCAATTGGCCGAAACATTCAGCTGGCCATCGGGGTACCACTTGTAGAACGGCGCATTGGATTCGTCCAGCACCTGGGTGAACGGTCGGGTCCAGCGCAGATTTTCATTGGCCAGGCGGGCCCAGAAGGCATCGGGATCGCGTCTGGCTTCGTCACACAGGGCCTGGTAGCCCTCCATTCCCGATACATTGGCCTGCTTGACAAGGTCCGCAGGCGGCGGAAACACCCGGTTTTCCACCAATATGGATTCAATCTCCGTGGTCATGGCTCGCTCCTGAGTTCAGTGATGGTTTCACTTTATGTTTGAATTTCCACAACCGTACCGCACGATGCTTACTCGACCCTGACAAATGTGACCCGTCCTCTCCGGCGGGTCTTCGGCGTTACTTGCCCGCGTCGCGGGCGCGGATGCCACGTTCAAAATCCAGACGGCCCAGCAGCGCCAGCCCCGCCAGAAAGAACCCCCCGGTCGCCAGCAGGGCGACGCGATGATTGCCTGCGGTCGCCCAGACCAGCACACCGTAGAACAGGGGGCCGACCACGGCGGCCAGTTGCACGGCAAAAGTCCACAAGGCAAAGAATTCCGCCGGACGATTGCCCGGCGCCAGTACCCCGACCATGGCGCGCCCCGCGCTCTGGCTGGTACCCATGCACAATCCAGCCAAGGCGGCCGCTGACCAGAACACCGGCAGAGCACGCGCCGAGGCCGCCAACAACACCATGGCCAGCCACCCCAGCAGGGTCAGGGCCAGCGCCCTGCGATGACCAATGCGATCCTGCAGGTAGCCAAAGCCGAAAGCCCCGACCGCAGCACCGATATTCACCAGAAATACCAGCAGCATGGTTTGCTGCATGCCGAATCCCATGACCTCGGTCGCGTAGACTGCCGACAGCGTGATCACCACCGCGATCCCTGCCTGATAGCAGGCGATGCACAGCAACAGACGGCGGAAATCAGGAAAATCCCTGCGGGTCTCGCGCCACGCCACCCGCAACCGGGCCAGCATCGCAACCGGCTCCCGGACCGTCCCAACAACAGGTTCACGCAGCCACAGAAACGCCGGCAGCGCCGCAGTGGCAAACAGGACAGCGGTCATCCCCATGACCCAGGGAACATAGGCCTGGGCCGGCAGGCCGTCGGCTTCAGCCCGGACCGCGATCCATAAGGCCAGGCCCAGGGCCAACATGCCGCCGAAATAGCCAAAGCTCCAGCCCCAGCCGGACACCCGCCCCATGGCTTCAGGCCGGGCCAGTCCCGGCAGAAAGGACGCCACCGCCGATTCACCGATGCAGTAACAGGCATTGGACAGCGCCAGCCACAGCAGGCCCCAGGCAATGTCGCCCGGCCCCACGCTGGCCAGCACCGCCGTGGCCAGCACGCAGCCCGCCGTACTGGCAAACAGCAGCCGGCGGTGGCCAGCGCGGGCATCCGCCCAGGCGCCCAGGCCCGGCATCCACAGCATCACCACCAGATAGGACAGGGACAGTGCGGCCGTCAGCGCCAGGGTGCCCCAGTGTTCCCCTGCCGCCACCACCCCGACGAAATAGGCGTTGAATACCGTCGTCAGCACCACGGTGGTGTAGCCGGAATTGGCGAAATCGTACATCGCCCAGGACCAGACCTCGCGCCGCGTCACTCCGGGCCGAAGCGGCGAGCCGGCCCGCAGATTGGCTTTGTCCCTGTCGCTGCTCACAACACGTCGCGGATCTGGTCCAGCGCGACGGGATCCTCGATCGTCGTCAGATCACCCGGATCGCGGCCCTCGCACAGCGCCACGATGGCGCGGCGCAGGACCTTGCCCGAGCGGGTCTTGGGCAGACTGTTGACGAACAGGATGCGCGCCGGGCGGGCCACCGCGCCATTGCGCTGCTCGATGACGCGCTTGATTTCGGCTTCCAGACGGTCACGGACGCCGGATTCCCCCAGCATGGCCGGGTTGCGCAGCACTGCAAAGGCCATGGCCTCCTGGCCCTTGAGCGAATCCGTCACCCCGACGACCGCCGATT
Organism: Castellaniella sp.; assembly: GCF_034007085.1. GTDB lineage: Bacteria > Pseudomonadota > Gammaproteobacteria > Burkholderiales > Burkholderiaceae_B > Castellaniella. The sequence goes on from NZ_JAVERO010000066.1 coordinate 6,519, forward strand.
CGGCCACGGCCGGGTGCGTATTGACCGATTCTTCGATCTCGCGCGTGCCCAGGCGGTGCCCGGCGACATTGATCACATCGTCCGTGCGACCCAGGATGTACCAGTAGCCATCCTCGTCCACCCGCCCCCAATCGGAAGTCGAATAGCAGAGACGCCCGGGGAAGGACTGGAAATAGGTGCGCACGAAGCGCTCGTCATTGCCCCAGATCGTGCTCATTGCGCCCGGCGGCAGCGGCGGTTCGATCGCCACCACCCCCTTCTGGCCGGCGCCGCAGTCCTGTCCCGTGGTTTCGTCGACCACACGCGCGTCATAGCCATAGACCGGAAAGGACGGACTGCCGAAACGAGTCGGGACTTCCTCGACCCCGGGTTGGGCCGACAGGATCGGCCAGCCGGTCTCGGTCTGCCAATAATTGTCGATCACCGGCTTGCCCAGCGCCTCGGACAGCCATTGGCCGGTGAGTTCATCGAGTGGCTCGCCCGCCAGGTAGATGCGTTCCAGGCTGGACAGATCGTGCCGTCTGAGCAGCGCCGGGTCATGTTTTTTCAGCACACGGATCGCCGTGGGCGCAGAAAACAGCACATTGACGCGATAGGTCTCGACGATGCGCCACAGGATGGCTGCATCCGGGCGCACGGGCGTGCCCTCGTACATGACAGTGGCCTGGCCATTGAGCAGCGGCCCGTAGACGACATACGAATGTCCCACCACCCAGCCCACGTCGCTGCTGGAAAAATACACATCACCCGGCTTGCCGCCATAGATGTATTCCATGGACGCGCACAGCGCCACCGCATAGCCGCCGACATCCCGCTGGACGCCCTTGGGGTTGCCGGTGGTGCCCGAGGTATACAGGATATAGCTGGGTGCACTGGATTCCAGCCAGACGACTGGCACCTGGGCATCCAGGTGCCGCGCCCGCAGCGGCGCGTATTCCAGGTCTCGGCCTGCCGTCAGGTCCATGGGCGCCAGGCCCCGGTTCACCAGCACGACGTGTTCCGGCGCATGAGATGACTGGGCGATCGCCTGGTCCAACAGGGGTTTGTAGGCGATCGGCCGCCCCCCCCGCGAACCCGCATCGGTGGACACGATCACCCGGGGCTGGGCGTCGTCGATGCGCTGTGCCAGATTGTGCGCGGCAAAACCGCCGAACACGACGGAATGGATGGCCCCGAGCCGCGCACAGGCCAGCATGAAAAAGGCTGCCTGGGGAATCATGGGCAGATAGATCAGCACGCGATCACCCTGCACGACCCCGAGTTCCTGCAGGGTGGCTGCAGCAGCGTTGACCTCGCGCGCAAGATCGGCGCGGGTATAGACGATTTCCTGGTCGACTTCCGTGGACACCCAGATCAGGGCAGGCTGGTCACCCTGGGTCTCGAGCCAGCGATCGACCGCGTTGTAGCACAGATTGGTGCGTCCGCCGACGAACCAACGTGCAAACGGCGGACGGGAATAGTCCAGCACCTGGGAAAAAGGGGTTTCCCAGTGAATGCGCTGGGCCTCGCGCGCCCAGAAGGCGTCCCGATCCTGGATCGACTGGCGATGGAATTCACGGATTTTCTGCATGGGTTCGTCTCCGGTGTCACCCTGCAGCCCAGGCAGGCTGCGGATGTTTCTAGGGAAAAGGGCTGGGTGACATGCTACACCCTGACCCGAAGGTACTGTGCGATTCTGACGCCAGGCTGACGCCATCGGTGGATTTTTTCACTTTACTCGTCCGGCTCGATCCTCTACACTCGAAGGGTTGCTCGCAGGGCGGGCAACCACCAGATCAATCCGACGTCCGGTATCCGGCCTGCCCGTGCCCCGTGTCTCGCTCATTCGAGCGCTGCGGCTGCACACAACGGCTGCGGACGACGACATCTCCGCAGCCATCCGCCCATGCCACCGCCTCATTCCGCCCCAGCGCAGCCACACCCGTTTCACCCCTGGGCCACCCGCACCCTGAAATTCCTGCTATGCGCAGGCCTGGCGACGCTGGCAGGATGCGCCACCCAGCCACGCCAGACGGCTGACGCAACGCATTCATCCAATCACCTGCTGCGCGATACCTACCTGCTCAGCACTCAATCGGATCCTTTGGGCGCCTGGCTCGACAACAAGCGCAGCCTGGCCATCGACACCCCAGAATCCGAAACCTACGGCACCAGCCCAGTCCCCAAGACCATGGTGTCCACTGCCATGAAATTCCTGGGGGTCAAATACCGCTACGGGGGCGACACGCCCGGCGAAGGCTTTGACTGCAGCGGCCTGGTCGCCTACGCCGCCGAAAAATCCCTGGGCCTGAAACTGCCCCGACGGGCACGCGAACAGGCCCAACAGGGCATTTCCGTGGACCGCAGCGAACTGCGACGTGGTGATCTGGTGTTCTTCAACACCTTGGGCCACCGTTTCTCGCACGTGGGCATCTACCTGGGCGACCACAAATTCCTGCATGCGCCGCGCACCGGGGCCAACATCCGCGTCGAAAGCATGGACGTGGCCTACTGGCGCAAGCGCTACAACGGCGCCCGGCGCCTCCAGGCGCAGACGGACACTGCCGAACCCACGTCTGTTGAACCCACAACCACCAGCAAGCACTCGACCACCAAACGTGTGGTGAGCAAACGTACAGCGACCAAACCTGCAACAACCGCCAAGCCCGCAACGGCCAAGCGCACAGCCGCCCCCAAGCGCGCAGTCGCCAAGCGCTGAATCGTCCGCACCAGTAACACGCAGCCCCGGAGCCTTTCGGCTACCGGGGCTTTTTCATGCTGCGCGAGTCTTTCGGCCCACAGTTTCCCTATGACTGCAGGACCAACCCTCCGCGCCGTTTGCACGGCACGCGCGCTGCTGATCGGGCCGCATCGTCTTCACGCAACGGACACGTCCGACAATAACCGCACTGGTCCAGCGCCTGCTGCATACTGCACACTGACCGACGACATGCCAGCACGCGGATACCGGCACGCTGCGCCGCCAGGCGGAAGGTCTTCATCACGTTGTGCCCCAGGAAGTCCGTCAGCAGGATGACCAGGTCCGTGCCGGAAGGCAGCGGGGGCGCCTTCTTCTGATGCGCGGGATCACGACCGCTGATGTGATGGCGGATGGCGATATTGTGATCGCGCAGCAGGTCCGGGATATTGCCCAGCCGGTCCGCGCCGACGATCAATGCACTGACTTGGGATTGCATTTGCACCATGGATGGAACTCCTGGGGATGGCCGGCAGGGCATGGCCGGCGCTTGGTCATGATTTTGATTTTAAATGATAATGATTACCATTAACAAATTCAATTCCATCCATCCTGTTTTTTGTAACGAAACCCCGGGGACGCAGCACCGGCGCCCCTGCCCCTACGCGACGTCGCGCACCGAGGGCGCCGGTTGGGCGACCGCATCGGCCACCACGTCGCGCGACAGTTCCGGCGCCAGCATTTCCATCAGCACGTAGACGAAATCGCGCAGGAACACCCCGCGCTTGATCGCCACGCTGGTGGTGTGCCGGCCGAACAGGTGACCGGCGGGCAGGCCAACCAGCCCCTTGTCGCGCCGCGGATCAAAGGCCACGCCAGCGATGATGCCAATGCCCAGGCCGATATCGGCGTAGGTCTTGATCACGTCGGCATCGATGGCTTCCAGCACGATGTCGGGCACGATGCCCGCCTGCTCAAAAGCCGCGTCGATGGCGCACCGCCCCGAAAACGCCCGGTCATAGGTCACGATGGGATACTGGGCCAGATGCTCCAAGGACAGATTGCGGGCCGCGCTGGAGGTCAGTTCGGTCAGGGGGTGATCGGGCGGCACCACCAGGGTGTGCTCCCAGGCATACACCGGCAGGGCCACCAGGCCCGGGGTCTGGGCCAGGGTCTCGGTGGCAATGGCCAGATCCGCCTGCTCGTGCAGGACCAGTCGGGCCAGGTGTTCGGGGTTGCCTTCGGCCAACGACACATGGACCTTGGGAAAGCGCGCGCGAAACGCCGGAATCACGCGCGGCAACAGATAGCGCGCCTGGGTGTGCGTGCAGGCGATGACCAGGGCCCCTTCGTCGCGCCGGGCGAATTCATCGCTGACCTTTTTCAGGTTATCGACTTCGCGCATGATGCGATCGATGACCGCCGCCACGGACTGACCCGGCTTGGTCAGGCCCTTGAGCCGCTTGCCGTGGCGTTCGAAGATCCGCACACCCAGTTCATCCTCGAATTCGATGATGGCCTTGGATACGCCAGGCTGGGATGTATACAGCGAACGTGCCGCTTCGGTCAGGTTGAAATTGCGGCGAATCGTTTCGCGGACAAATCGGAATTGCTGCAGGTTCATGGCAATGGCCCCATAGGAAGAGCCATTATATGGAATATAGAATCTAGTTTATATTACTTTTTATTATTTACTAAGAGAAGAGCCGCCCCTTCGCAGAGGGGCGGCCAAGGGGATCACTGCATCGAGATCGTGGTGTTGATCTCGCGTGGGTGTGCCTGCCAGCGGGCAGTCACGGTCTTGGTCTGGGTCCAGAAATAGATCGACTGGCGACCGTTGGGGCCCAGATCGCCCAGTTTCGAGGCGCGTGAGCCCGTGAAGCTGAACCAGGCCACCGGCACGGGGATCGGGATGTTGATCCCGACCTGACCGACGTCGATGTTGTTCTGGAAATAGCGGGCATGGCCGCCGTCCTGTGTGAAGATCGACGTGCCGTTGCCATTGGGGTTGGCGTTGATGAATTCGACCGCCTCTTCCAGCGTATCGACCAGCACCACGGACAGCACCGGCCCGAAGATTTCTTCACGATAGATGCTCATGTCGGCCTTCACGCCACTGAACACCGTCGGACCGACGAAATTGCCCTTTTCAT
>NZ_JAVERO010000017.1:0-29228 GCF_034007085.1 Castellaniella sp.
GGGTGCGGCTTTCTTGGCGACGGTCTTTTTCGCGGCGGCTTTCACCGGCGCGGCCTTTTTGGCGACGGTCTTTTTCGCGGCGGCTTTCACCGGCGCGGCCTTTTTGGCGACGGCTTTTTTCGCAGCGGCTTTCACCGGTGCGGCTTTCTTGGGTGTGGGAGAGGCTTTTTTGGCGGCCGGGGCGGACTTCTTGGCTGCCGGTTTGGATGCGGACTTCGGGGCTGCGGTTTTCTTGGCGGTTGCTGCCTTTTTGGCGGTTGCCATCGTCATGCTCCTTGGGATCGAAGAGAGTGTCCACCCATTTGATATGACCCCCACGGGGTGTGCGGCTCATCTCAAATGGCGCAGGCGCGCAATATCATGAATATTGCACGGCTTCAAGTCTAGCGTAAGCCCTGTCGCGTTCCAAGCATTATTCCCGGTTGCGTGTTGATGCGATCGATATTCGGGTGCGCCTGTCTCGAAAAAGTCGCGTTGATTCGGTGTGGCGGTCGTCACCACTGCAAGAACACAGTGCCCACGAACCGCATGGCGGCAAACAGATGCAGCGTAACGAGTAGTGAATGGCTCATGCCGGTAGAATGGTGACTTGCCCGCAGGATGCGTGCGCACCGGAAAACTGTAAGCCGGCACGCTTCGCCGCTCTGCTGCGTCCCCGCGCCGATCCCGGGTATTGAATGACATTGGTCATGGATGGAAATCAAGCAATGGATCGCATTCGTCTTCATGTCCGGGCTGCGTGCGTGGTCGTCCTGGGTGCCCTGGCCGCTTGCGCGCCGATCAAGCCAGCACCTGCGCCGGCGACCGCTGCCCGGCCGTCCTGCACGGTGGCTGCGGCAGGTGACCCGCTGGTCGGCAACTGGCTGTCGGTCAGCTCGCAAAAGGGTGTCGCGGGCGCGCTGCGCACGCTCTACACGCTGAACCCGGATGGCACCATGAATTACGTCGAGCAGGTCAAACGTCCGCGTACGCCGTCCCAGGGCCTGTATGAGTCGGGCTGCTGGTCGCACGAGGGGCAGACCCTGGTCTTGCGCACGCTGGAATCGAATGGTTCGCCCGTGAACCTGGATGACCCGATCTATACCAACCGGTATCGCGTCGATCGGGTCAATGCGACAGAACTGCATCTGAACGGCTCGGCCGGTGCCGTCAAAGCGCGGCGCATGTCGCCGGGCTACCGCCTGCCATTCTGAAAATCAGGGCTGGCCCAGGCTGGCCGCCAGGCGCTGCAGGACCGTTTCACGGCCCAGCAGGGCCAGCACGGCCGTGATGGATGGTGTCTGTTTGCGGCCGGTGACGGCCACTCGCAAGGGGATCGCCAGCTTGGGCATCTTGACCCCGTGATCCTGCAGGACGGCTTTGAGCAGGCCATCGAGTTCCGGTTCCGTCCAGTTGGACAAGGCATTGGCGCGTTGCAGGAAATCGTCCAGCAGGGTGCGCGCAGCGTCATCCAGGACCTCGGTGCGCAGTGCCTCGGCGGCTGGCGTGTAGGGGCCACAGAACAGCATGGCGCCTTCGGCCAGATCTTCCAGCGTTTCGCTGCGGTCGCGCAGCAACGCCATGATGGCCGGCAGGTCGGTTGCGGCCGGATTGCCGCCCCGGCGGGTGATGCGCGGTGCGACACGGTCGGCCAGGTCGGCCGGATCGAGCGCGCGCAGCGCGTGGGCATTGACCCAGTTCAGTTTTTTCGGATCCCATTGGGCCGCCGAGCGGCTGAGGTTGCGCGGATCGAACCATTGCACGAACTGCTCGCGAGTGAAGAGTTCGTCGTTGCCGTGGCTCCAGCCCAGGCGGGCGAGGTAGTTGACCATGGCTTCGGGCAGGTAGCCCATGCGGTCGTATTCCATGACGCTGACGGCGCCGTGCCGCTTGGACAGTTTTTCGCCGTCGGGCCCCAGGATCATCGGCACGTGGCCGTAGCGCGGCAGTTCGCCGCCCAGGGCGCGCAGGATATTGATCTGGCGTGGAGTGTTGTTGACGTGATCATCGCCCCGGATGACGTGGGTGATGCGCATGTCCCAGTCGTCCACGACCACGCAGAAGTTGTAGGTGGGGGTGCCATCGGGCCGGGCGATCACCAGGTCGTCGAGTTCGCTGTTGTCGAAGCTGATGGGGCCCTTGACCAGGTCGTCCCAGGCGGTGACGCCGTCTTGTGGACTGCGGAAGCGCACGACGGGCTTGGCGCCGGCCGGGATCGGCGGCAGGGTCTTGCCGGGTTCGGGACGCCAGGTGCCGTCGTAGCGCGGTTTGGCACCGATGGCGCGGGCGCGTTCGCGCATGGCCTCGACCTCTGCCGGCGTGCTGTAGCAGTAATACGCGGTGCCTTGGGCCAGCATGTCGGCGATGACGGCGCGATAGCGATCCATGCGCTGCATCTGGTAGAACGGACCCTCGTCGGGCGTCAGATCCAGCCATTGCATGCCGTCCAGAATCGCCTGCACGGCTTCGGGCGTGGAGCGTTCCAGGTCCGTGTCCTCGATGCGCAGCACGAACGTCCCGCCGAAATGGCGGGCGAAGGCCCAGGAAAACAGAGCAGTGCGCGCGCCGCCCAGGTGCAGGTAGCCGGTAGGGGACGGGGCGAAGCGCGTGCGTACCGGGCGCGATGAATGGTCAGTCATGGCAAGAGATCGAATGGAATTGTTGCGATGCAACAAAAAAGATGGGAAACCCCTGTAGAATCGGGATGTCGATACGTTATTTTAAGGGACAGCCCGATCAAGGGCGTCCGGAGCCTCTCACATGTTGCGCCACCGTCTGGCGGCCCTGTTCGAGCCGCGTTCCCTGCTGATCCTGAGCTCTCGTGAACTGCCCGTGGTGCGCACGCCGCCCGCATTGCTCAAGAACAGAATTGCCGACGTGCGCATCCGAGAAGACGGTCGGTGGCAGATGCCCCAGCGACTGGATTTCCTGGAAGACAGCCAGCGTCTGGACATGGCCCTGCTGTGCCTGGACCCAGCGCAGTTGCCGAGCGCACTGGGGGCGCTCAAGACGCACCGGCCTCGCGTCCTGGTGCTGCTGCCGCATCCCACGCCAGCGGCCGACCCCATCGAGACCCGCGCCTATTGCCAGTCCTGGGGGCGGATGAATGATTGCCTGGTGCTGGGGCCTGGTGCCTTGGGCATCCAGCGGCCGCACCTGGGACTGAACCTGGGGCTGGACCCGAACGGCGCACCCGTGGGCCGGGTCGCCCTGGTCGCGCAGTCGCGCATGGTGGCGGCCGCCGTGCTGGACTGGGCGGGCGACATCCAGCTTGGGTTTTCTGCCGTGGTGTCGGCGGGTGAATCGGATGGTGTCACGGTGGCCGATGTGCTCGAATACCTGTCGATGGACCCGCGCACGGACAGCATTGTGCTGTACCTGGAAGAAGTCGATTCCTCGCGCCGTTTCACCAGCGCGCTGATGGCCGCAGCCAGTGTCAAGCCGGTCATCCTGCTGAAGGCCGGTCATTCGGACAGCAACCCGGCGGCTGACGCCGTGTTCGACGCGCTGGTGCGGCGTACCGGTGCGGTCCGGATCCAGTTTTTCGTGCAGCTGTTTTCGGCGCTGAAGGTCCTGGTTCACGCCAAACGCCAGCGGGGACGCCGCATTGCGCTGTTCTCCAATGGCTATGGCGCCGCGCATCTGGCGCTGGACGTGATCGGTGTCAGCGGTCCGGTATCGCGGGCCGATTTGTCCACGCAGACGCGGCGTGACCTGGCAGCGCTCCTGGAACCAGGGGCAGCGCTGGACAACCCCGTGATCAGCCATGCGCCCTTGAGCCCCGACCGGCTGCAGCAGGCCCTGGGCCTGCTGGTGAGCGATACCAACGTGGACGGCGTACTGGTGCTGATCGCGCCGGATGCCCTGTCGGACATGGATGGCGCCGCCGAGGCCTTGGCCAGGTTTTCCGAGGCCTCGCCCAAACCCATCATGTCCTGCTTCCTGGGGGACGCATCGATGCGCCACCAGCGCCACCGCCTGGATTCGGTGGGGCTGCCGGCCTTTCGCACGCCGGAATCGGCTGCCAACGCGTTCGGCATCCTGGCATCCTATCAGTACAACCAGACCCTGTCGCAGCAGACGCTGCCGCCGGAAATGCTCAGCCGGCCGCCGCGGCTGGACGAGGCCCGCACACTGCTCAACGATGCCATCATGTCGGGGCGTTCCGAACTGGACCCTGCCAGCTGCCGCTGGCTGCTGGATTGCTTTCATGTGCCGATCCATCCAGACGACATGCCCGTGCCTGAAGCCGCGCGCGAGCATGTGCCCATGGCCATTCACATACGGCAGGATGCGCGGTTCGGACCCTACATGCAATTTGGCCCGGGGGGGGATGCCGCCCGGCTGGCGTCCCCGCACCGGGAAATCGAACTGCCGCCGCTGAACGGCTATCTGGCGCGGCAGTTGGTCCAGCGGGGCAAGTTCTGGTCACGTGTGCTCGAACGCGATCTCAGCCCGGCTGCGTTCGAACAGCTGCGCGAAGCGCTGGAGCGGGTCTCCGAGATCATCAGCGAACTGCCCGGCATCCGCACCCTGTCGATCGACCCGCTCTGGTGGGATGACACCTGTCTGTATGCGGGTGGCATCCAGGTCAGCCTTGATCCGAACTATGACGGTGAGCGCCCCGAGAACCGCGCCTACCGCCATATGGCAATTCATCCGTATCCGCGCCGCCTGGTTCAGCCGATGGTGCGCAAAGACGGCCAGGAATGGCTGTTGCGCCCCATCCGGCCCGAGGACGCGGTGTTGTTGCAGGAATTCATCCGAGGGCTGTCGGATGAATCGCGCTACATGCGTTTCGTGTCGATGCTGCGTGAACTGACACCTCGCATGCTGGCGCGCTACACCCGTATCGACTACGACCGCGAGGTCGCGCTGGTGGCGACGGCCCAGGTACCCAATCCGGAAAACCGTGGGCTGCTGCGCGAGCGGATCGTGGGATTCGCGCATTACCTGCGCAATGCCGACGGCCAGGGGGCCGAATATGCATTGGTGATCGCCGATGACTGGCAGCGGCGCGGTGTCGGCGCGGCGTTGATGCGCAGCCTGATCGGCGTCGCCCGCCGCCAGAGCCTGAACTATATCGAAGGCATCGTGCTGGCGACCAATCGCCCCATGCTGGGCCTGATGACATCCTTGGGCATGCGCAACGACCCCGACAACTCCGACCCCAGCATGCGACGGCTGTGGATGAACCTGGACGCCTGACAGTCCACTGCGGACTGTCAGGCGCCTGGTTCATCCGACCGGCCTGCAGGCCGGGAGGTGGATGTTGGTTATGACAGAGTCCACTGCGGACTGTCAGGCGCCTGGTTCATCCGACCGGCCTGTCAGGCGCCTGTCACCTGCATCAGGAATGCACGGATGTCGTTCAGTTCCTGCGGGTGCAGGCCGTGCGGCATCGGATATGTGTGCCATTGCACCGGCTGTCCTTGCGCGACCATCGTGTCCCGGCTGGTCTCGGCATAGGCCATGGGCACCACCATGTCCATCGTGCCATGTGCCATGAAAACCGGGGTGTCGGCGTTGGCGGGGTGGCGTTCGGCCGCCAGGGTGTTGCGCAACGGCAGGTAGCCCGACAGGCCGATCAGGCCGGCCAGGCGTTCCGGGTGTCGCAGTCCGGTGTACAGGGCGGTGGCGCAGCCCTGCGAAAAACCCGCCAGCACGATGCGTTCGGCCGGGATGCCGCGCCGGTTCTCCTGTTCGATCAGTTCGGTGATCGCATGACGTGCGGCGCGCAGGCCGTCGATGTCCTCGCGTGCGTCACGGTCCAATCCATACAGGTCGTACCAGGCACGCATCGGCATGCCCTGGTTCAGGGTCACCGGCCGCACGGGTGCGTGCGGGAATACAAAGCGCAGTGTCGGCAGGCCGGGGTGGCGCAGTTCGGGCACGATGGGCTCGAAGTCATGGCCGTCGGCACCCAGGCCATGCAACCAGATCACGCTGTGCGTAGGCTCGGGGCCGGTCGTGTGTTCGATGGTTTCCAGTGCTGCAGTCATCGGGATGTCTCGTCCTCGAAATTCAGGGTCTTCAGGGTCTGGAACAGGGCGCGGAAATGCTTGCGCGCCGGTTCGCGGCCCTGGGGCAGGGCGGCGTTGTCCCGGGCTTCTTTGCGGGCGGCACGGATCTGGGCGCGCAGGGACTGGATGTCCAGGCCGGGGAATTGTGCCAGTAATTGCGTCAGGGCTTCGTCACTGTCGATCAGGCGGTCACGCAGTGCTTCCAGCCGATGCATCGCGCGGGTTTCCGCGCGCGAACCGCTGGCCCATGCATCGAGCTGGGCGCGCAAGGCCGAGGCATCCGCCTGGCGCATCAGCTTGCCGACATAGTGCACCTGGCGGCGCCGGCCCTCGTGGCTGTGGATGCGCTGAGCCAGGGCGATGGCTTCGCGCAGCGGTTCGTCCAGTGGCAAGCGGGCCAGTTTGGCGGGGGGCAGCGCGATCAGTTCGCGGCCCAGGTCCAGCAGGGCGTGCATATCGCGCTTGACCTGGGATTTGCTGGGCCGCTGGTGTTCGGGCGGATCGTCCGACAAAGAGGACAGAGGGGTGTCGTCCATGGGTTCGAGCATAAAATGATCCAGGATTGTCTATGATAACCGTCCCTTTCCGACGCCCATCCCGAGTGACCCGACGCATGAATCAACAAACCGATGATTTCCTCGATATTCCCGTCCAGCAGGACCAGTTCCGGGAACTGGTCAGCGATGCGCTGCGCCATGCCCGCAAGGCCGGCGCTACGGACGCTGCCGTGGAAATCTCCGAAAGCCGGGGGCTGTCCGTTTCTGTGCGCCGCCGCGCCATCGAAACCATCGAACAGACCCGCGACCGGTCCATGGCCGTGATGGTGTTTGCCGGCCAACGCCGGGGCTCGGCCTCGACCTCCGATTTTTCCCCCGAGGCCCTGCGCCGCACGGTGGATGCGGCCTGGCACATCGCCCGCTATACGGCCGAGGATCCTGCGGCTGGCCTGCCGGATCCCGGACGTTTCGCCGTGCATTACCCGGATCTGGATCTGCATCATCCCTGGGCGATCGATGCGGCGGGCGCAGCCCGCCTGGCGATCCAGGCCGAAAGCGCCGCGCTGGCGACCAGCCGGCAGATCACCAATTCCGAAGGCGCTTCCCTGGATACCATGGAGGGCCATTTTGTCCTGGGCAATTCGCGCGGTTTCCTGGGGGGCTACCCCTATTCGCGCCACAGCCTGTCGGTGGCGCCCATCGCCGGACAGGGTGACGGCATGCAGCGGGACTATTGGTATACGTCCGCACGTCGGGCGGATGACCTGGCAGCGCCAGCCAAGGTCGGCCGTTATGCCGCCGAACGCGCCCTGTCGCGCCTGGGGGCTCGCCCGGTCAAGACAGGCCGCTATCCGGTGCTGTTCGAGGCGCCCCTGGCGGTGGGCTTGCTGGGCGCGCTGGTCCAGGCCGCCAGTGGTGGCGCGCTGTACCGCAAGGCCAGTTTCCTGCTGGACGCCGTGGGGAAATCCGTCCTGGCCGACCATCTGGACGTGGTCGAGAATCCCTACATTCCGGGCGCGCAGGGCAGTTCGCCTTTTGATGCCGAAGGGGTCCGCCCCCAGGCCCGGCGGGTGGTGGACCAGGGTGTGCTCACGGGGTATTTCCTGTCCAGCTACACTGCCCGCAAGCTCGGCATGGAAACCACCGGCAATGCGGGTGGGTCGCACAATCTCAGCCTGCGATCACGCCTGACCCGGCCGGACGATGACCTGCCTGCCCTGCTGCGCCGGATGGGCACCGGCTTGCTGGTCACAGAATTGATCGGCCAGGGGGTGAATTACGTCACGGGCGATTATTCTCGCGGTGCCTTTGGCTACTGGGTGCAGGATGGGGTCATCCGTCATCCCGTCCAGGAAATCACGATTGCCGGCAACCTGGCCGACATGTTCCGTAGCATCGCTGCCGTAGGGGCGGATGTCTACGGCCGAGGGGCCAAGTCCAGTGGTTCGGTGCTGATCGACGGCATGGCGATCGCTGGGCTGTAGCCCGCGCGGTTCCTCGTGCGCTGCGGCGTGCAGCACGGGGGCGCGCAGTGTAATATCAAAAGACTTGGCAGCAACGCACACCCATCATTCCAACACAGGAGATCCTTCATCATGCAGCGTCGCGCATTTCTGAAAAAGGCGGGTCTGGGCGCGGTGGCGGGCACGGCAACCGTAGCCGCTCCGGCCATCGCCCAATCGAATCCCCAGATCAACTGGAAGATGACCTCGACCTATGGGCCTTCGCTGCCGCCGCTGTTTTCGACGGCGCAGATGTTCTGCGACATGGTCAAAGAGATCACCGACGGCAATTTCAATATTCGCCTGTATCCGGCGGGCGAACTGGTGCCGGGCTATGGCGTGATGGATGCCGTCGGCAATCGCACCGTGGAATGCGGCCAGACGGCGTCCTACTACTACTATGGCAAGGACCCCGCGTTCTGCTTCGACACGGCGGTGCCGTTTGGCCTGAACGTGCGCCAGATGAACGCCTGGATGTACGAAGGCGATGGTCTGAAGCTGCTGCGCGAACTGTTTGCCTCTCGCGGCATCGTCAATTTCCCCCTGGGCAATACCGGGACGCAGATGGGGGGCTGGTACCGCAAGGAAATCAAGACGGTCGATGATCTGAAGGGTCTGAAGATGCGCACGGCCGGCTTTGCCGGCGAAGTCCTGTCGCGCCTGGGCGTGATTCCCCAGCAGATCCCCCCTGGCGACATCTACCCGTCCCTGGAAAAGGGCGCGCTGGATGCCGTGGAATTCGTCGGTCCTGTGGATGATGAAAAACTGGGTTTCCAGAAGGTCGCCAAATACTATTACTACCCGGGCTGGTGGGAAGGCTCCGCCCAGGTGTCGCTGTACGTCAACGACAAGGCCTATGCCGAACTGCCCAAGGCCTACCAGCGCGTCATCGACGTGGCGTCGCGTGCCGCAGGCACCAAGATGGTCCAGGACTATGACGCTCACAATCCCGAAGCCCTGCGCCGCCTGATCGCCGGGGGCGCCGTCCTTAAAAGCTTCCCGCGAGAAGTCATGGATGCCTGCTTCGATGCTTCCAGCCAGGTCTACAAGGAATTCTGCGACAAGGATCCGGGCTTCAAGAAAATCTTCGACAACTACATGGCCTTCCGCGACAACATCGTGCCCTGGTTCCGGGTGGCCGAAGGTTCGTTCGACAACTACCTGGGCGCTGCCCTGGCCCGGAAGAAATAATGCCGGCTGCTTGATGGCTTTGGGGGCGCCCTGCGCGGCGTCCCCAAAGCCGTTGCAGGTATGCTTGTGCCGCGGGCTGGCTAGGGATTTGTCTATCCTTTGACAGACAGGTACAATGGTGGGATTTTCGTTTTGGTTCATGTCTTTGTACGGGTTTACAGGCCGGCTTTGCTGGCCTTTTCATAAAGCCCTGGCGAAGGCAGACGAAAATCCTTTCATTCATTTTCATCAGGAACACCATCATGAAGACCTTTGTGGCCAAGCCGCATGAAGTCAAGCGTGACTGGTTTGTGATCGATGCCAAGGGCAAGGTCCTGGGGCGTGTGGCCAGCGAAGTCGCACGCCGCCTGCGTGGCAAGCACAAACCGGAATTCACGCCGCACGTGGACACGGGCGATTACATCGTCGTCATCAACGCGGCAGAAATCGTTGTCACGGGCGCCAAGGCGCAGGACAAGCGCTACTACCGTCACTCCACCTATCCGGGCGGGATCACGGAAACCAACTTCCAGAAAATGCAGCAGCGTTTTCCCGGCCGCGCCTTGCAGAAGGCCGTCAAGGGCATGCTGCCCAAGGGCCCCCTGGGCTACGCCATGGCGAAAAAGCTGAAGGTCTATGCCGGTGCCGAACACCCGCATGCCGCGCAGCAGCCGCAACCCCTGGACTTCTGAGGATAGGCCATCATGATCGGTAACTGGAATTACGGCACTGGCCGCCGCAAGACGTCTGTGGCGCGTGTGTTCCTGAAAAAAGGCACGGGCAAGATCGTCGTCAACGGCCGCCCCGTCGATGAATATTTTGCGCGCGAGACCGGCCGCATGGTCGTGCGCCAGCCGCTGGAAGTCACCAACCACCTGGAATCGTTCGACTTTCACGTCAACGTCCATGGCGGCGGTGAATCCGGTCAGGCCGGGGCCGTGCGTCATGGCATCACGCGTGCTCTGATCGACTACGACGAAACGCTGAAATCGCCGCTCAAGCAGGCGGGTCTGGTGACCCGCGACGCCCGCGAAGTCGAACGCAAGAAAGTCGGCTTCCACAAGGCCCGTCGGCGCAAGCAGTTCAGCAAGCGCTGATGTGTGTGTCCGGGTGCCTTGGGTGCCTGGCCCAGACAGCCACGCCGCTCCGGTTCCGGGGCGGCGTTTTTGCTTGGGCGCGACATCGAATCCCGCCGCATCGCGCACGTGCCATAATCTGAACCATGAACATGGGCGTGGCCCGTTCCGGCAATCGGGGCGGGGCCGCCATTCTTACAGACAGGACACCTTGCATGAGCACGAACACCTCCACCCCCATCAAGGCCGGCATCGTCGGCGGTACTGGCTATACGGGCGTGGAATTGCTGCGCCTGCTGTCACAGCATCCTAATGTCCAGCTGCACGCCATCACGTCCCGCAAGGAATCCGGGATGCCGGTGGCCGACATGTTCCCCAATCTGCGCGGCCATGTGGATTTGTGTTTCCAGTCTCCCGACGAGGCCGCGCTCGATCAGTGCGATGTGGTGTTCTTTGCCACGCCCCATGGCGTGGCCATGGAACAGGCGCGCAGCCTGTTGGACCATGATGTGCGGGTGATCGACCTGGCCGCCGATTTTCGCCTGCAGGACGTGGATACCTTTCAGCAGTGGTACAAGATGCCGCACAGCAGTCCCGACGTGCTCAAAGAAGCCGTCTATGGCCTGCCGGAACTGGACCGTGACCGCATCCGCCAGGCCCGGGTCGTCGGCAATCCCGGCTGCTACCCGACTACGGTATTGCTGGGGCTCGCCCCCGTGCTGCAGGCGGGTCGGCCGCTGATCGATACGGCGCACGTCATTGCCGATTCCAAGTCCGGGGTGTCGGGGGCGGGCCGCAAGACTCAGGTCGGTTCCCTGTTTTCCGAAGCGGCCGACAATTTTGCCGCCTATGGTGTGGCCGGACACCGTCATCACCCGGAAATCTCCGAATGCCTCGCCCGCATCGCGGGCGTGCCGGTGGGCCTGACTTTCGTGCCCCATCTGGTGCCCATGATCCGGGGCATGTTCTCCACCCTGTATCTGCGCATCCTGCCTGATGCCCTGGACACGGATTTCCAGGCACTGTACGAACGGCGTTACGCCGACGAGCCGTTCGTCGATGTCATGCCGGCGGGCAGCCTGCCGCAGACACGCTCTGTGCGCGCCTCGAACATGCTGCGTATCGCCGTGCATCGGCCTGCCGGCGGGGATACGCTGGTGGTGCTGGTGGTCCAGGACAACCTCGTCAAGGGCGCCGCAGGCCAGGCCGTGCAGAACATGAATCTGATGTTCGGCCTGCCGGAAACCACGGGCTTGCGGCATGTGGCGGTGCTGCCCTGACAAGGAACCGGCATGGCGCAATCCTCTGTGACGCGCGGTGGCGGCTTCAGCACCTGGCTGGTGCGCAGCCTGTCCCGGCTGGTGCTGCTGCTGGTGGTATTCGCCATCGGGGCGCTGGCCATGCATTTCGGCATGCATGCGGGGGACCGCGAGACAATCCAGGCCTGGAAGTCCCAGGCCGAATCCCTGCAGGCCGAATTGATGCGCGCCCAGGCCGACCTGGCAGCCTTGCGCAGCGAGGCTGCAGTCCAGGCAGGCACCCAGCGGGTGCTCCAGGACAGGAACACCGAACTGCAACAGGAACTGGGCCGCACCCGAGACCAGTTGGCCTTTTATGAGCAGCTGATTCCACCTGGACCAGCGGGTACTGTGGCGGTGCGGGCCTTCGACATCCAGGCCGATGGTGAATTCCTGCGCTACCGGGTGCTGCTGACACGCAACGCTGCACCCCAGGCCGAACCCTTCAAAGGCCGCATGCGGTTCGTGGCCAATGGCCGTTCGCAGGGCAAAGCCGTTAAAATCGAACTTAATTCGCCGGTGGTTCCAGCCGCCAGCGAGACTGCCGCATCCGCTTCGGGGGCGGATCCGTTGGCACTGGTCTTTGACCAATTCCAGCGCAGCACGGGCATGTTGCACAGGGTGCCTGGTCTGTCGATCCAATCGGTCCGCCTCGAAATCCTCGAGGGCGATATGGTCCGGGCTTCCCAGGATGCCGATCTGAATCGCGCGGTTCCCGACCGCGCAGGAGTCTTGCCTTGAGCATCATCGAACACACGGATCTCGACGTTCCGCCCAGCCCCTTGATCTTCACCGATGCCGCTGTCGCCAAGGTCCGCGAACTGTTGATCGAGGAAAACAATCCCGACCTGAAACTGCGGGTTTTCGTCCAGGGGGGCGGCTGCTCGGGATTCCAGTACGGCTTCACTTTCGACGAGGACGTGGCCGAGGACGACACCACCATCGAACGCGATGGCGTCCAGTTGTTGGTGGACCCCATGAGCTTCCAGTATCTGGTGGGCTCCGAAATCGACTACAAGGACGATCTGGAAGGCTCGCAGTTCGTCATCCGCAACCCCAATGCCAATACCACCTGCGGCTGCGGTTCTTCGTTTTCGCCCTGAACGCCAGGGAACCTCTGCACCGGTCCCCGCGCCGCCCGCCTCTGTGGATTCGGGCGGTCTGCGGCGTTGCCCATCCGCGCGATCGCGACGGCGATCGCTGCGGTTCGCGCCTTGCCTTGCATCCCATCAGAATGGCCGCAAAGGTGATTCATGCGGGATACAGGCAGCCGGCGATGGTCGCGTGACGTGCGCCCGTGACGGCGGGCAGGCAGGCGGCATGGCCTTGCAGGTGCGCCTGCGCCAGCCAGGCGAACGCCAGCGCTTCGACGTCCTGGGCAGGCACGCCGCAGGCGTCCGTGGAGCTCAGGCGGCAGGGCAGTGCCCGTGCCAGAGCGTTCATGAAAACCGGGTTTCGCACACCGCCGCCGCATGCCAGGATTTCCTGTGCGCCGGGGGCGTGTTGGCGCACGGCTGATGCGATCGTGTCCACTGACAGGCGCAGCAGGGTGGCCTGGACATCGACCGCTGGCAGTGGCTTGCTGCAGGGCAGGCGGTTGATCCGGTCGTCCAGCCAGGCCAGGCTGAACAGATCGCGGCCCGTGGATTTGGGCGGCGACATGGCGAACCAGGGTTCGTTCAGCAGTGCCGTCAGCAGCGCATCATGGCAGCTGCCTTGTGCTGCCCAGGCCCCGTCCCGATCATAGGCCAGGCCCTGGTGGCGCTGGATCCAGGCGTCCATCAGCATATTGGCCGGCCCGGTATCGAATCCGCGCACAGGATCATCCAGCACGGTCAGGTTGGCGATGCCGCCCAGGTTCAGGACGGCTCGGCCCGTGCCGCAGCCAAAACAGGCTGCGTGAAAGGCCGGCACCAGTGGGGCGCCCTGGCCTCCGGCCGCCACGTCGCGGCTGCGAAAATCGGCGACGACGGCGATGCCTGTGCGTTCCGCCAGCCGTGCCGGCGCGTTGATCTGCAGGGTATAGCCCGATTCGGGCGCATGGCGCACGGTCTGGCCATGGGCGCCGATGGCGCGCACAGCGGATGCCGGCAGCTTGGCGCAGGCCAGCAGATCGTGGACGACGTCTGCGTAGCAGTCCGTCAGCGCATTGGCTGCATTGGCCGCACGGGCAAGTTCGTCGGGGCCGGGGGTGTTCAGGGCCAGCAGTTCGCGGCGCAGTTCGTCGGGCAAGGCCCGGCTGGCACGGGCCAGCAGGCGGATCGAACCGCCGGCCAGATCGGCGAGCACACCGTCCACGCCATCCGTGCTGGTGCCCGACATCAGGCCGATGTAGGGTTCGGTCGCCCGGTGGGGTGCCATGCGGTGACTATTGCTGGGCGATCTGGATGCGGCTGTCCTGCAGGCGTGCCATCAGCTGGATCTGCGGCTGGTAGCGTGCCACAACCGTCTGGAATGCCTTGCGGTCAGCGGCGTCCAGCGTGCGGGCCACTGGCAGATCCACCGACAGCGGATCGACCGGACGCTTGTCGATGCGGAATTCGTAGTGCAGGTGCGGGCCGGTTGCCCAGCCGGTCGATCCTACGTAGCCGATCAACTGGCCCTGCTGGACGCGGTCGCCTTTTTTCAGGCCCTTGGCAAAGCGGCTCTGGTGGGCATACAGCGTGGAATATTTGCCGAAGTTTTTCAGGATGATGACGTTGCCGTAGCCGTTCTGCCAGCCGATGAATTCCACGGTGCCGTCGGCGGTCGCGTGAATCGGTGTGCCGGTGGGTGCGGCGTAGTCCACGCCCTTGTGGCCGACCCATTTTTTGTGGACCGGGTGCATGCGCATGCCGAAACCCGAACTGATGCGGGTGAATTTGATCGCGGTGCGCAGGAAGGCGCCTTTCAGGCTGGCGCCGGAGAAATCGTAATAACCGCCGGGTTCCTTGCCGTTCTGGAACCAGACGGCACTGTAGGTCTTGCCGCGGTTGATGAATTCCAGGGCACGGATATGACCGGTGCCGACTTCTTCGCCGTCGTGCATGTAGGCGTCATAGACGATGCGGAAGCGGTCGCCTTTGCGCAGGTCCTTCAGGAAGTCGATCCGGCTGCCCAGGATATCGACCATTTCCAGGGTGATGGCATCCGGGATGCGCGCCTGGTCGGCAGCGCCGAACAGGGAACTGGAGATCTCGCCTTCGGCGATGCGGGTTTCAAGCGCGGCAGCCGTGGTGCGTTCCTGGGCGGTAAAACCATTGTCGGCGGGTCGGACTTCGAGCCAGGCGGAATTGACCCCGGATTTCACGGCAGTGCCGGGCGTGTGGGCGTAGCGCAGCCAGACCATCCGGCCCTGACTGTCCAGGGCGGCCTGCACCGTGCGGCCCGGATAGAGTTTATAGATCGAGCGCGCGCGTTCGTCGTGCGTCAGGAAAGCAAGCAGGCCGTTTTCGTTGACCCCCAGGCGGTTCAGCAGGTCGGCGACTGTGTCGCCGCGCCGGATGCGGGTCGAAGCGATGTAAGGTGCGGTGTCCTGAGCCGCACCGGCTGTCAGGGGCGGCAGGTCAAGGGTCTGGCGAGCCTGGAAGACGGGTTCCGGTGGGGGGGCGGGTTGGACGACGGCCAATGCGGCTGCGGTCAGGAACAGGCCGCCGGCGGCGAACAATAGACTGCGAGTGATGTGTCGGCGGCGTTGCTGCCGATGGGCCTCGGGGATCATGGGCGAAATCGGTGTGGTGGGGTCGGGCTGCACCTGTCCTGGACAGGGGGGGTCTGCTAACATGAAACCCCCGCCGCCCGGAGTGGCGTCGAATGTGTTGTGCAGAAGCTGCGATGGCACGTTATGCTAGCGCATACTTGCCGTTTTTTCGAGCGGTTTTTCATTTTTTCTGGCTCTCTTTCTAATAAAAGCGTATATCATGTCGTCCCTTCCCGATCCTGCCGACCCCCGGATCACCGAAGATCTGAACGTGGCCCGGCGGGGTTGCGACGAATTGCTCGTCGCCACCGAACTTGCCGCCAAGCTGGCGCGCAGCCGCGCCACCGGTACTCCTTTGCGCATCAAGCTCGGGCTGGACCCCACTGCGCCTGACATTCATCTGGGACACACGGTGGTGCTCAACAAGATGCGCCAGCTGCAGGATCTCGGCCATACCGTGATCTTCCTGATCGGTGATTTCACGGCGCAAATTGGCGATCCCAGCGGCCGCAATGCCACTCGCCCGCCGCTGACGCCGGAACAGATCCGCGAAAACGCCAAGACCTACTATGCACAGGCGAGCCTGGTGCTGGACCCCGACCGCACCGAGATCCGCTATAACTCCGAATGGTGCGATTCATTGGGCGCGCGCGGTCTGATCCAGTTGGCCTCGCGCTATACCGTGGCGCGCATGATGGAGCGCGACGATTTCACCCGCCGCTTCAAGGGTGGGGTGCCGATTTCCGTGCACGAATTCCTGTATCCGTTGCTGCAAGGCTATGACTCGGTGGCCCTGAAGGCCGATCTCGAACTCGGCGGTACCGACCAGAAATTCAATCTGCTGGTGGGGCGCGAACTGCAAAAGGAATACGGCCAGGAACCCCAGTGTGTCCTGACGATGCCGCTGCTCGAAGGCACCGATGGGGTCGAAAAGATGTCCAAGTCCAAGGGCAACTATATCGGCATCACTGAACCGCCAGATTCCATGTTCGGCAAACTGATGTCGATTTCCGATACCCTGATGTGGCGTTATTTCGAACTGCTGTCCTTTCGTTCACTGGAAGACATCGGTGCACTGCAGGCAGAAATCGCCTCAGGCCGCAACCCGCGGGATGCCAAGGTGCAACTGGCCCGCGAGATCGTCGACCGATTTCATGGCGCCGGAGCCGGCGAACGCGCACTGGAACAGTTCAATGCACGGTTTCGCGATGGCGCGATCCCGGACGACATGCCTGAAGTCACCGCCGGGGCAGCACCCATGGGCATTCTCAAGGTGCTGCGTGAATCGGGGCTGGCGGCCTCGGCGTCCGAGGCCCAGCGCAACATCGAGCAGGGTGGCGTGCGCATCGACGGCGACCGCATCGAGGACAAATCCTTGCAGCTGCCGGCAGGCACCTATGTGATGCAGGTCGGCAAGCGCAAGTTCGCCCGGGTCACCCTGACCTGAGCCGGCGGCCCGTCGAGCGGCGGGCGCCAACCTACGGAGGACTCCATGAAACTGCACAGCGCATCCTTTCCCGACCAGGGGGTCATTCCCGAGCGCAACGCTTTTGCGCGGATCGATCCGCAGACCCACGTTGCGCTGGCTGGCAATCGCAATCCCCAGCTGTCCTGGACGGACGTGCCCGAGGGCACCCGGTCGTTCGCGGTGCTGTGCGTCGATCCGGACGTGCCGACGCGACCCGACGACGTCAACCAGGAAGGCCGAGAGGTTCCGGCCGACCTGCCGCGTACCGATTTTTTCCATTGGATTCTGGTAGATGTGGCGCCCGACACGCGCGCCATCGCCGAAGGCGACTATTCCAACGGCATCACTCCACGCGGCAAGGCCGGCCCCTTGGCCCTGGATGGCACTCGCCAGGGGCTGAACGACTATACCGGCTGGTTTGCTGCCGACCGTGACATGAATGGCGACTATTTTGGCTATGACGGTCCCTGCCCGCCCTGGAACGACGCGCGCATCCATCGCTATGTCTTCACGGTTTACGCGCTGGACGTGTCCGAACTGGGCGTATCCGGCCGCTTCACCGGCGCGCAGGCCCTGGAAGCCATGCGCGGGCATGTGCTGGCCCAGGCGTCCCTGACCGGAACCTATACCCTGAACCCTCGCCTGCACGCGCTGTAGTCCGTTGGGGGTTCGCGCTAGAATGACCCGATTTCACCGATCTCTCTGCCATTCAGGACTACTACCCCATGTTTGATCGTTCCCGCACCCTCGATCAGGTCGACCCGGACATCTGGGCCGCCATCCAGCAGGAAAACATCCGCCAGGAACAGCACATCGAGCTGATTGCCTCGGAAAACTACGCCAGCCCCGCCGTCATGCAGGCCCAGGGCACGCAGCTGACCAACAAGTACGCCGAAGGCTATCCCGGCAAGCGCTACTACGGCGGCTGCGAGCACGTGGACGTGGTCGAACAACTGGCCATCGACCGGCTCAAGGCCATCTTCGGGGCCGAAGCGGCCAATGTGCAGCCGAATTCCGGCTCCCAGGCCAACCAGGGGGTGTACATGGCCGTGCTCAAGCCGGGGGATACCGTGCTGGGTATGAGTCTTGCCGAAGGTGGGCACCTGACGCACGGCTCGCCGGTCAATGCTTCTGGCAAGCTCTACGATTTCCATTCCTACGGCTTGGACGCCAACGAGGTCCTGGACTACGACAAGCTGGAAGAACTCGCACGGACCCATAAGCCCAAACTGATCGTGGGCGGGGCTTCGGCCTATTCCCTGCACATCGATTTCGAACGCATGGCGCGCATCGCGCACGACAACGGCGCCCTGTTCATGGTGGATATTGCGCATTACGCGGGCCTGGTGGCTGGCGGCGTGTATCCGAATCCGGTGCCGCATGCGGATTTCGTCACCTCGACCACGCACAAATCCCTGCGCGGTCCGCGTGGCGGCGTGATCATGATGAAGGCCGAATTCGAAAAGGCCGTCAATTCCGCGATCTTCCCCGGCATCCAGGGGGGGCCGCTGATGCACGTGATCGCCGCCAAGGCCGTGGCCTTCGGCGAGGCCCTGCAACCCGAATTCAAGGCGTATGCTGCCCAGGTGGCCACCAATGCCCGCGTGCTGGCCGATACCCTGGTCAAGCGCGGTTTGCGCATCGTGTCAGGTCGCACCGAAAGCCATGTGATGCTGGTGGATTTGCGTGCCAAGGGCATCACCGGCAAGGCCGCCGAGGCCGTTCTGGGCCAGGCGCACATCACGGTCAACAAGAACGCCATCCCGAACGACCCCGAAAAGCCCTTTGTCACCAGCGGCATCCGCCTGGGCACGCCGGCCATGACCACGCGTGGTTTCAAGGAAGCCGAAGCCGAACTCACCGGCAACCTGATTGCCGACGTGCTCGACAATCCGGACGATGCCGACAATATCGCCCGCGTGCGCGCGCAGGTCAATGAACTGACCGCGCGCCTGCCGGTCTACCGCTAATCCAACCGGAACGGGCGCCTGCGGGCGCCCGCAGCGCAGATGAAGTGTCCATTCTGCTGTTGTGCCGATACGCAGGTCGTGGATTCCCGGGTCTCCGAGGAAGGCGACACGATCCGCCGCCGCCGCCGATGCACGGCCTGCGACCGCCGCTTCACGACCTACGAGCGGGTCGATCTGATGATGCCGGCCATCGTCAAGCGCAACGGGACACGGGTGGACTTCGATCCGGCCAAATTGCAGGGCAGCATGGCATTGGCACTGCGCAAGCGCCCGGTCAGCGCCACGGCGCTGGACGCAGCCGTGGCGCGCATTCAGGAACGCCTGATGGCCAGTGGGCGGCGCGAAGTGCCGTCCGACCATGTCGGCGAACTGGTCATGTCCGAACTGCGGCAGCTCGATCCTGTGGCCTATGTGCGCTTTGCCTCGGTCTACCGCAGTTTCGAGGACCTGCGCGAATTCGTCCAGGCCATTGATGAATTCCGCCGGGCAGCGGACGATGCCGATGACCCGGCCTGAATTTTCGTTTTCCACCGAGGATCACCGCTGGATGCGGCGTGCCCTGGCGGTGGCCGAGCAGGCGCTGTTCGTCAGCAGCCCGAATCCCCGTGTCGGCTGCGTGCTGGTGCGCGACGGTCGCTGGCTGGCCGAGGGCAGCACCCAGCAGGCCGGTGGGCGGCATGCCGAAGCCCATGCCTTGCACGAGGCCGCGCTGCAGGGTGTGGATGTGCGCGGCGCCACGGCCTACGTCACGCTGGAACCCTGCTGCCATACAGGCCGCACGCCGCCCTGCGCCGATGCGTTGGCCGCAGCCGGCATCGCCCGGGTTGTGGTTGCCTTGCGGGACCCCAACCCCAAGGTGGCCGGTGGCGGGATCGAGCGGCTGCGGGCCGCTGGTATTCAGGTCGATGTCGGCCTGTTCGCAGATGATGCCCTGGTGCAGAACCCCGGTTTCTGCGCCAGGATGACGCGCGGCACGCCGTGGCTGCGCTTGAAGTCGGCGTCGTCCCTCGATGGCCGCACCGCATTGCCGGATGGCCGTTCCCAGTGGATCACGGGCGATGCCGCGCGCGATGACGGGCATCGTTGGCGGGCGCGGTCCTGCATGGTGCTGACTGGAATCGGCACGATCCTGGCCGATGACCCCATGCTGGACGTGCGCGCGGTCGAAACCCCGCGCCAGCCGATCCGCGCCGTGCTGGACACCCAGTTCGTACTGGGCGAACAGGCGCGGATCATCAATGGCGATCCGGTCTGGGTGTTCACTGCACGGCCCGATGCGGGCAAGGCCGCCCGCCTGGCAGCGCGCAATGTGCGCGTCATCGTGCTGCCTGGGGATGATCGCGGTGCCCTGTCCCTGACTGCGCTGGTGCGCTGGCTGGGTGAACACGAGATCAACGAGGTCCACGTCGAGGCTGGCGCGCGATTGCATGGTGCGCTGGTTCAGGCGGGGCTGGTCGATGAATGGGTGGCCTATCTCGCGCCCAGCATCATGGGTGACGGCCTGGGTTTGGCGGCGCTACCGACGCCCATTGCGGGCCTGGACCGAGCCCATCGGTACGAATTTCTGGACGCCCTGCAACTGGGCCCGGACATGCGGTTGCGGTTGCGCGACCCGGCGCGCTGGCGCGCGCTGGTCCAGGCCTGCGGGTTGTAGGTTTGTGGCCTGTACAATGGCCCCCATGCTGCACCTTCGGCTTGCTGCTCCCCGAGGTCGCACGTTGCATCTTGGGGCGGCCCGGTGATGAATATAGGGTAGCGTCATGTTTACTGGGATCGTTGCGGCCGTAGGCCGCATCACGGAAGTTCGCCCCCTGGGCGCTGGCGAGGACGCAGGTGTGCGCTTGCTCATCCAGGCGGGAGGCTTGCCGCTGGCGTCGGTCCGGCTGGGTGATTCGATTGCCATTCAGGGGGCCTGCATGACGGCCGTTGCCCTGCACGAGGACGCATTCGAGGTCGATGTGTCGCGCGAAAGCCTGGATCGCACCTGTGGCCTGGATCGGCCTGGCGAGGTCAATCTGGAGCACGCCCTGCGTCTGGGCGATAGCCTGGACGGGCACTTGGTATCCGGCCATGTCGATGGCGTGGGCCGTGTGACCTGCTTTGATGCCGTGGGAGAATCGATCGAACTGCGCATCATCGTCCCCGCCCATTTGTCCAAATACCTGGCCTACAAGGGGTCCGTCACGGTCAATGGCGTCAGCCTGACGGTCAACCGGGTGGATGACCAGGAAGAAGGCACGGAAATCTCCATCAACCTGATTCCGCACACCGTGCAGGTCACGACCTTGCGCAACCTGGAAGTGGGCGCGCCGGTCAATCTGGAAATCGATCTGATCGCGCGCTATGTCGAACGCATGGTCGGCGGCATGGGGGGGGTGGCTGGGCTGGTCGTTGCCTGATTGCAGCGGGCCATGCCGATCGTTGTCGTTATGCTAGAATAGCGGACTTCGTTTGCGTGTCATGGTACGCAAACGTGCAGGACAGGTGGCCGAGTGGTTGAAGGCGCACGCCTGGAAAGCGTGTATACGTGAATAGCGTATCGGGGGTTCGAATCCCCCCCTGTCCGCCAGTTGCACAAAACCCTGGATCCCATCGGGATCCAGGGTTTTTTCATATCTAGGTCGTCGTGATGACGGCGCAGGGTGCGGGCGCGTGACCGAAATCAGTCCATCCCCGGCACGGTATTGGAAAAGCCGCAGTCCACGTGCAGGATTTCGCCCGTGATGCCGCTGGCCAGATCCGACAGCAGGAAGGCGGCGGCATTGCCGACATCCTCGATGGTGACGTTGCGGCCCAGCGGCGATTGCGATTCGACGTATTTCAGCATGTTGGAAAAGTCGCGGATGCCGCTGGCCGCCAGGGTCTTGATCGGCCCGGCGGAAATGCCATTGGCGCGCAGGCCCTTGCGGCCCATGGATCGGGCCAGGTAGCGCACGCTGGCTTCCAGGGACGCCTTGGCCAGGCCCATCATGTTGTAGTTGGGGATGGCCTTTTCCGCGCCCAGGTAGGTCAGGGTCAGGACCGATCCGTTACGGCCTTCCAGCATCGGCAGCGCGGCCTTGGCCAGGGCGGGGAAACTGTAGGCGGAAATGTCGTGTGCGATGCGGAAATTCTCGCGCGTCATGCCGTCCAGGAAATCGCCTTCCAGGGCATCCCGCGGGGCAAAGCCGATGGAATGCACCAGGCCGTCCAGGCCGTCCCAGTGCTCGCGCAGGCGGGTGAAGGTGGCCTCGATCTGGGTGTCGTCGGCGACATCGCAGGGGATGACGATGCTGCTGCCGAGTTCCTCGGCAAAGCCGCGCACACGCCCCTCGAAACGTTCACCGACGTAGGTGAAGGCCAGTTCGGCGCCCTGGGCGCGGCAGGCGTGCGCGATGCCGTAGGCGATGGATCGATTCGAGAGGACGCCGGTGATCAGAATGCGTTTGCCGTTCAGAAAGCCCATGATGTGTTCCAGTCTAGAAAGTTCAATCGGAGCGAAGATCTCTCCACCTCGCCGCCTGCATGCGGCTCGGATTCGTCAGGCGCGGCATAGTCCGCAGGGGACTAGGCCGTGTCCTGCCTCATCCCTGTACCTCGGTGCCAGGCACGCGCAGGCGCTGGCCAGTGGACAGGGAAGAGTTCTTCAGGTTGTTGAGTTTGCGCAGGGCATCCACCGACGTGTTGTAGCGCCGCGCCAGGGAATACAGCGTATCACCCCGGCGAATCGTATGCGTGCGGATGCTGGGCTTGGATCTCAGGTCCTGGGCTTTCAGCCGGGTGGGGGGGCGAGTCGGTTCGGTTGCCGATGTCGCGTTGGAGGACTGGTAGGACGCCAGCATGAGGCCGCCTGCAGGGGCTTCCTGAGCCGGGATCAGCAAGGCGGCGGTGGTTGCACGGGTTTGTCGTGATCCCAGGTTGTTGGCCTGGCGCAGCTGGTTCAGGGAGATGCCGTGTGTTTTTGCGATGCTGGCCAGCGACTGGCCTTTTTTCGGGTGGATGACCTGCCAGGATGACAGGCGGCCCGTGTAGGACGCCAGGTTTTCATTGAAAACGCCGACCTTGTCCAGTGGCAGATGCAGGGCGGGCTTGTGCGCGGCCAGGATGACGGGCCGATTGTACGAGGGATTCAGCGCCTGGAAGTCTTCCAGCGGCATTTCAGCCAGGGCGGCAGCCACGGCGATGTCCATGTCGCGCGATTTGTGTACGGTGGTGAAGTACGGGGTATTGCTGACCTTGGGCAGGGTGATGCCGAATTTTTCCGGGCGCGCGATGATGTTCTTGATTGCTTGCAGCTTGGGCACGTAGTTGCGGGTTTCGTCGGGCATGTCCAGGGCGGTGTAGCCTGTGGGCTTGCCAGCGTCGGCGGCCTTGTCCATGGCGCGCTTCACGGCGCCTTCGCCCCAGTTGTACGAGGCCAGCGCCAGATACCAGTCGCCCTGGAAATCGTACAGATAGCTCAGGTAGTCCAGCGCGGCCTGGGTTGATGCCACCGGATCGCGCCGCTGGTCGCGCCACCAGTCCTGCTGCAGTTTGTAGTGTTGCCCGGTGCTGGGGATGAATTGCCACAGGCCGGAGGCCTGGGACCGCGACAGGGCATTGGGGTTGTAGGCGGATTCGACGAAGGGCAGCAGCGCCAGTTCGGTGGGCAGGCCGCGCCGGTTCAGTTCGTCCACGATGTAATACAGGTATTTGCCGGCCCGCTGGCTCATGAGCAGCACGGATTGCGGGTGCGAGGCGTAGTAGTCCGTCCAGTAATCGACCCGTTCGTTACGCAGGTTGGGGATGGCGAAACCCCGCCGGATGCGGTCCCACATATCGCGGGGTGGGTGCGTCAGATCGACGGTGCGAGACGTGTCTTCTGCCACATAGGCCTGGCGTTGATCGGCCGACTGGGGGCGGGTGGCACAACCGGCCAGCGCCACCAGGATCAGCGGCAGGAGGAGTCGCAGGATTTTCATGGATGGATCATTGGGGGATTTTGAGGCGCGAATTTCCCGATTTTACCCAAGGAATCACATGTTTGTGCAAGAAACCTGAGAAAACGCCGGAAATGTCGGCGTCCGGCTGCGACCTTACCTGAAATCATTTTTCCATTGCCGCAGCGCCGCAAAGACGGCTTGGGGGGTGTCCAGGGAGGACTGGGCATACTGGGCCGAGGCGGCTTGTACTGTGGCCTGGCGGGTGCGTAGAAATGGGTTGGTTTGCAGTTCCAGGCCGATCGAGGAGGGCACCGTGGGTAGGTTCTGGGCGCGCAGTTGCGTCACGTCCCGGGCGCGGGCGTGCAGGGCAGCGTTGTCGGGTTCAACCTGCAGGGCCCAACGGATGTTGGATGCCGTGTATTCGTGCGCGCAGCAGACCAGTGTGTCCGGCGGCAGCCCGGCGAGCTTGTCCAGGGAATCGAGCATCTGGGCGGGCGTGCCTTCGAACAGGCGACCACAACCGACGGCGAACAGGGTGTCCCCACAGAAGACCGCCGACCGATCGGGGTCCAGTGGCCCGGTGTAGGCGATATGGCCGGCCGTATGGCCGGGAATGTCCAGGATCCGGAACTGCAGCCCCATGCCGGGCAAGTCCACTGTGTCGCCTTCGGCCAGAGGGACGTCGCAGGCCGGGATGTTTTCGTGGCGCGGCCCGTAGACGCGCGCCCCGGTTCGCTGTTGTAATGCACGCACGCCGCCGACGTGGTCGCCGTGATGATGGGTGATCAGGATGGCGTCCAGAATCAGTCCATCGTGCAGCAAGGCTTCGACGGGGCCGGGTTCCCCCGGGTCCACGACGAGTGCATGGCCGTTTTTCTGTACCATCCAGATGTAATTGTCTGACAGGGCGGGAATGGGCGTCAGGACGGCCCGGGCGGAAGAATGCATGGCAAGGAGATCAGGGTGGCACCGCAGCGCGAAATGCCGATCGAATTGGCCGAATGGCTGGAAACCCCTGTGGGGCGGTACGCGCGCGCCTGGGAGCAGCGCCAGGTGGACGCCATGGTCGGCAATGCGTTCGGCTATCATGCCATACAAATTGGGCTGCCGCACTGGAATCTCCTGCAGGCCAATCGCATACCCTACAAGGCCTGGGCGCATAGCCCCAGCGCGCCGTTCGGCTCGCGGGCGGGTCGCTTGGTCTGTGAGCCTGAACAGCTGCCTTTCGACACGCAGAGCGTCGATCTGGTGGTCATGCCCCATACCCTGGAATGGTGTATGGACCCGCACCAGGTGCTGCGCGAGGTCGAACGCATCCTGATGCCCGAAGGCCGGGTGGTGCTGACGGGTTTCAACCCCTACAGTCTGTGGGGGTTGCGGGAATCCCTGCCGGGCCTGGATCTGCGCTTGCCGGTACCGGTGCCATCCCAGGTTTCGCCCGCGCGCCTGAAGGACTGGTTCAAGCTCTTGTCCTTTGAACTGGATCGCGGGCGTTTCGGCTGTTATGTGCCTCTGTGCGCGACCCAGGCCTGGCTGCATCGCTGGCGGTTCATGGAACATGCCGGCGATCGCTGGTGGCCGGCCGGTGGCGCGGTGTACGCGATTGCGGCAGTCAAACGGGTGTCGGGCATGCGCCTGGTCGGACCTGCGTGGCGCCAGCCGCGCCGTCGCATGCGCCGTGGCGCGGTGGCACCTGCCGCCAATCGAATCAATGAGGACATCCATGGCTGAACCCAGAGTGGATGCCTGGACGGATGGCGCCTGCAAGGGCAATCCCGGTCCAGGCGGATGGGGCGTCTTGTTGCGCCAGGGGCCGTACGAAAAAACCCTGCATGGCGGCGAGCCGGACACGACCAACAACCGCATGGAACTGATGGCGGTGATCCAGGCGCTGCGGGCGCTCAAGCGGCGTTGCATCGTGACGGTGCATACCGATTCTTCCTACGTGCAAAAGGGCATGACCGAATGGCTGCCCAACTGGAAGCGGCGTGACTGGCGCACGGCCGACAGAAAACCGGTCAAGAACGCCGACCTGTGGCGCATGCTGGACGAATTGGCGGCGGGGCATGAATTACACTGGCGGTGGGTCAAGGGTCACGCCGGTGATCCCGGCAACGAACGGGCGGATGCCCTGGCCAATCTCGGCGTGGAGGACCCACAGGGGTTGCGCGCGCCTTAGGCTTTGCCGCACTCATCAGCACACGGCCGATCCCGGCGGATCGACAAGGATTCCCATGCGTCAAATTGTTCTCGATACCGAAACCACGGGCCTGGAGCCCGATCAGGGCCACCGGGTGGTGGAACTGGCCTGCGTCGAGATCCTCAACCGGCAGGTGACCAACCGCCATCTGCACCTGTATCTGAACCCGGACCGGGACAGCGATCCCGAAGCGCTGCGAGTCCACGGGTTGACGACTGAATTTCTGTCCGGCCATCCGCGATTTCCGGAGGTCGCCCAGCAGCTGGTGGATTTCGTGCGTGACGCCGAGGTCATCATCCACAACGCGGCTTTCGACGTGAAGTTCTTGAACGCCGAATTGCAGCGCGCCCAGTTGCCTCCGTTCACTGAACTATGCGCCAAGATCACGGATTCGCTGCTGGTGGCGCGCGAGATGTTCCCTGGCAAGCGCAACAATCTGGATGCGCTGTGCGAACGATTCGGCATTTCCAATGCACACCGGACCTTGCACGGGGCGTTGCTGGACTCGGAACTGCTGGGCGAGGTCTGGCTGGCCATGACGCGCGGCCAGGATTCCCTGCTGGACGAGGCGCCCGATGATGCGCCCGGCCGTGCCGGTACCGACGCAGCCGGAGGGCGAGGGCGGTTCGATGCCTCGGGACTGCCGGTCATCCAGGTCGATGCCCAGGCGCTGCAGGCCCACGAAGCCTACCTGGATGGCCTGGACAAGGCGGCGGGCAAAGCCTGCCTGTGGCGGCAGATCGAGTCCCAGGCTGGGGTGAACGGGGCAGCAGGCTGATCTGGGCTGGGTGACGGGGTGGAATGCGGCCCAGGGGCGCGTGACTGTCAGCGCTGTTTTGGAAAACCATGTATAATGGCCGTCTTTCCAGTCGGCTGATCCTGCGCGCTTTGCGCAAATTCTTGGCAGCCCGATTGGGCGGTTAGCTCAGTGGTAGAGCACTGCCTTCACACGGCAGGGGTCACTGGTTCGAACCCAGTACCGCCCACCATGTAAATCCCAATAAAATCAATAGTCGTCGGTGTCCCTGGCGGGCAGCGGACCGTCCTGGTACAGCAGGCACTTCTGCTGGGGTTCGTCAATCTTGGGGTTTCTTCAACAACGCCACTATGGTGGATTGACCACGGTCGGTCAGCCGATAGCGTTGCATGCGACTGGTGGGGGTGTCGGGTAGTGTCATTTCAATCATGCCCAATTCCATTAATCGCCGGATCTGCTTATGCAGCTCCCCCGATACCGTTCTGTGGCCCAGGCTCCTGGCCAGTCCAGCCTTGCCGGACTCGTGTTCGGCCAGAAGCGTTACGACTCTAGCCGCCAGTTTCGACTCTAGCCGTGACTCTAGCCGTGACTCTAGCCGTAAATGATCATCATTGTCCGGTGAGACTTCCGAAACATGAGTTCCTTTGGTCGCGTCTAGGCTTTGTGTCAGCGATAGAAAGATGCTCAGACGCACGCCCGTCGCAATTTCTGTAATGATCGGCTCTGGCAGGCCCTGGGTGGCAGCCTGATCAAAAATCCGCCTGATTCCGCTGCCCCATTGCTCGATCATGCCCAATTCACGAAAAACACGGGCGATCACCGGGTTGCGGATCCGGGAGACCCCACTTTTCATGTCTTCGACGGTCATGCCTGGCAGCAGCAGGCCGGGGCTCTCGATGTCAATACGGTCATCAAAGAAGGCGATACGGATCGGTGTACCGCGCTGCGAATAGTCGCTGTGTACCAAGGCATTGACGATGGCCTCGCGCAGGATCGTCAGTGGGATGCTCCAGACATCCTCGCGACGCATCGCGCCGAACTGGGCGCTTTTGAAGGCATGTTTCTTCAGAAAAAATTCAATTGCATCCACCATCTGCGGCAAATGGTCGTGAATCTCCACCTGATCGAAGATGTGAACTTTGTCTATGCCCTGGAAACGCCCGCACTGCACCCAGGCGTCAGGAAAATACTGCTCACGATCTTTGCCGAACAGCAGAACCCCCCCATGGGTAGGCACTAGGCGATTCTGTTCACGGCGCACCAGTTTCAGGGTCGTCAATGCCTTGCCATCCAGCTGTCGCCGGTCACCAAACAGGGCCTGGGCAGCCTCCAGGTCCAGGTCATCCACACTGAGTTCCGGCATGGGCTGCTCGTCGAAGACGACGCCTTGTGCCGACCGGCGCAGTTCGGCGATCAGATCCGGGCCGGCCTGTCGGTTGCTGGACCCCAAACGCACATACACGCCCTCATCTGGCCCCTGATGTTTGACATAGTGCGGTCGGCTGTTGCTGGGAAAGACCTCGACCACCAGAATGGTTCGCTCACCCTGGCTGACCAGTTCCACATTGGGCACCAGCCTGGGCGTAATGGAATCCGCAATCAAATTGCAGATGCGTTCTTCTTCGTCCAGCGGGTCGGCCACCCCGATCACTTGTCGGTCATCGCTCACTCCCAGGATGAGCCGCCCGCCGGCCGAATTGGCAAAGGCCACCAGGGTTTTGACCACATGGCGCGGTGAAGACAGGTCGCGCTTGAATTCCAGCGTCTTGCTTTCTGGCTGCTGCAAGAGCGGATCGGGGGATGCCATCATCTCAATCCTCGTCCTTGGCTACCAGCCCAGAGATCTTCTTCACGGCGGCGCCGAATTTTGGGTAGTTCACCTTTATACCGTCGTCCAGGTCGATCTCGATCTGTTGCAGTGCAGCGGGTACAGCACATCGCGCTCACGCACTTCAGGGGAAAACTGCGTTTGATTTGCCATGACGCCATTCTCTCAGAGCTTGGAGCCTCCGCAAAACTCGGGGCAATTTACGAAGGCGCTACCCCATGAACGGGGGATGGGCATTCATCAGCACGGCGGATGCCACTGACCCCTCAGCGGCCTGGCGTGAGCGCCCGCAGATGCTCATGCAGAATCCGTCTGATTTCCAGAATGGCGGCAGGGCTTTCCTGGATGCTGTGAGAACCCAGGATGATCTTTTCCGATGTCGCGCCTTCCAGGTGGGCGCTGCGCCAGGGCACCAGCCCGTCGTCGGATGCTTCCAGCGGTCCGGCTGCGGAACGGCGGGCGATGATGCTGTGATAGCGCACGGCAGGTGAAATCGCCATCGTCTGGCTCAATTGCAGAAAACGATCCCGTTCGCTCAGATTGTCGATGCCATTGGCGACCAGGGCGCGGTCCAGCGTGTCCTGATGCGCCGCCTGGGACAGGCCGCCGAATTGTTCCAGCAGCGTCAGGGGCAGGCGGACCAGGGCCGAGGCCAGGCGCACCATGTTCTTGTCGGCATAGGGGGTGCCATGGTGAGGGGCAGCGATGAACACGGCGCGGCTGATGCCGGCAACTGGTGTGAAGTGCAGCAGGCTGCCGAAATCCCGGACGATGCGTGCCTGCAGGTCGCGTCCAGGCTGGTAGTGGGCCTGGATGGCGTCGTACAGCACGGAGCCGGATGTGGAGACCAGCAGCCGGCCCAGCACGCCGCCCATGCTGT
>NZ_JAVERO010000007.1:0-42081 GCF_034007085.1 Castellaniella sp.
GGGCCGTGCGTTCGGGGTCGAAATGGGCCAGGGTTTCCTGGAACGCCTGGCGGATGGCCTGGTTGTTGTAGGCCAGGGGTTGGCCTGTGGGATAGTAGACCTGCCAGATCTGGTAATTGCGGCGCAGTTCCTCGTCGCCCAGCACTTCGTTGGCCACGTTGACCCAGGCCTCGGGGCTGCTGGCCAGGCCGTGCAGCATCAGGACGATACGCCGTTCGGGGTCGTACGGTTGCAGCAGGTAGATGTGTGGCGCCTGCAGGCCGTTGGTTCCGCCCAGGACATTGCGGATCGCTTGGACCGCGAAGTCGGAACGGGCAAGCCACAGGCCGTAGCCAGAGGTGAAATTGGCTGCCAGCGGCACGGAGTTTCCGGCCAGGTGGACCGCATCGTGCCGGTAGGGGTCGTAGACCGTAAGCGTGGCCTCTCGGGCGTGCAGAACGGTGTCCAGGTCGTCTCCCGGAAAGGACAGGACAGCACTCACGGCCGGGAAAGCAGGCTCGCTCCATGGATGTGGGAAATCGGCGGCGTTTTGCTGCCCAGATCGGGTGACGGTGACCAGCTCGGCGCCCAGGCCATCGCGGCGATAGATGTTGCGCAGGCCCTTGAACGTCAGCGTGCTGGCAGGAATCAGTTCGTCAGGCAGGTGCGCGTCTTCGGGCAGGCGCACATCGGTGTTGTGGATGCACAGCCGCCAGCCTGCCGTCTGCAGCATGGCCCCGCCGCGCAGGGTGCCGGCCGGATGCCCCAGGTAGTGGCGGTAGGCTTTC
Source organism: Castellaniella sp. (assembly GCF_034007085.1). Taxonomy (GTDB): domain Bacteria; phylum Pseudomonadota; class Gammaproteobacteria; order Burkholderiales; family Burkholderiaceae_B; genus Castellaniella. The sequence continues at coordinate 768 of NZ_JAVERO010000007.1, forward strand.
AGGGAAGCCTGTTGAGTGGCGTAGTTGTAGTAGTCGCGCACCTGGGTCTGGCGGTCCTCGAAGGCGCGCAGGGCCGGTGGCCGTGCGGTATGGAACAGATAGGCGTATGCCTGTCGGGCCGCCTGCAGATAGGTGTCCAGGCCGGCGGCACTGTCGGGGACATCCTCGTTCAGGGCCTGGGCCAGCCAGAGTTCCGCCAGCGCCGAGAGCCGCTGTTCTGTGGCCAGTCCCGAAGGGCTGGACAGGGCTTTGATGCAGGGTGCTGGATCCCGGCGGCAGGGCGCAGGATCCTGGCCGACGATGGACAGGGCGTCGCGGGCGGCGATACTGAGCGCGTTGGAACTGAGGATGTCGCCTCGGCGCTGGGTGATGAAATCCTGGGTGCTGACGGGGCGGATCCGGACACCGGCGCAGCCGGCCAGCAGGCTGGCTGCCAGCAGCAGGACGAACCAGCGCGCGCAGCGGCTTGTGCGCGCCAGCGAGGCGGTATCCAGGGCGCTCATGAGGATTGCGCGGGGGTGTCCCGCGTCGGGTCGTGCCTCGGTTCCGGGGTCCGGATGCGCTGCGAGAATTCCAGGGCTGGCCCCGCCTGCGCGGCGCGGCGGGTGATATCGGCCCGGGCGCGCAAGGTGTCCAGCGGCAGGCTCGTGTCCAGACCGTGGTGCTTGTACAGGTATTCGGGCAGATAGCCCGACAGGATCAGCCGGATGTCCAGCGGCAGGCCAGGAACCAGTGGGCGGACCATGTCGTAGACCAGGGTCGTGCAGTTGGCCGTCAGCGTGTGGTAGAAGCGCGGTTCGTCTGCCAGCTGGTTGGCGCGTTCCACGTAGGACAGGAACAGGGCGCGCATGGCGGGGACGGGCAGCCTGACCGGGTACAGAAAGACTTGCTCGCCCCGGGGGCCGGCGCGCACGTGAAGGATGTCGCGCTCTTCGGCGGCGACGATGGCCAGTTCGAACTGCTTGATAAAGCCGCCCAGGGTGGAAAAGGCTTCGTCGCGTTCCCGGCGGATCTCGACGGAGAACACCAGATGGCGTCCGTCCGCGAAGCCGAAGGACACCAGGGTGTGGGCAATGGCCGGCCCCATCCAGTAGGACAGTGCCATGTCCACGGATGTCAGGGTGTCCAGATCGTAGGTCCCGTCGTGCCAGCGCGCGGTGTAGTCCGTATCGCTGCGCCAGTCGAAATCGCGGATGTCATGCAGTGTGACCAGGGACCCGTGTACGCTGCCGCGCAGGGTACGGGAAACATCGTCGGCCCAATCTCGATCGTTCGATGGCTCCAGACTCAGCCACCAGACCGCCAGTGGGATGAGCAGCAGGGCAAGAGCAGCAAATGTCCAGCGGGCCATGTGGGTAGACCTGTAGTCGGTGGGTGCTAGCGGGCGTCCGGCCTGCGCACGCGTGGCCTGCTGTGCTGTTCGTCCACGTCGCGGCCTGCCAGCCGCGTCGCTTCGATAGGCTCGAAATGGTCCGCAGGGGCCATTTCGTGTTCGATCTCATCCTCGGAGAAAGCGGGCAGGGGGAAGTCTTCTGCGTCGAAAGCGCGGTCGCCGTCGGCATCGGCGCGGCCGGTGGGCCGCAGGCCGGCGAAGTCCATCAGCGCCGGGTCCATCAGATGCGATGGCACCACGTGCGACAAGGCGCGGAATACGTTCCAGGTGCGGTTGGTGAAATGGCGATCCCATTCTTCCAGCATGCGGTTGATCTCCTTGCGTTTCAGGTTTTCCTGGGATCCGCACAGATTGCAGGGAATGATGGGGAATTCGCGCAGCTTGGCGTAGGCGATCAGGTCTTTTTCGCGCACGTAGGCCAGGGGCCGGATGATGATGTGTTCGCCGTTGTCGGACACCAGCTTGGGTGGCATGGCTTTCATCCGTCCACCGTAGAACAGGTTCAGGAAAAAGGTCGCCAGGATGTCGTTGCGGTGGTGGCCCAGGGCGATCTTGGTGGCCCCCAGTTCACGGGCGACACGGTACAGGATGCCGCGCCGCAGGCGCGAACACAGGGAACAGGTGGTCTTGCCTTCCGGGATCAGGCGCTGGACGATGGAGTAGGTGTCCTGGTTTTCGATGTGAAAGGGGATACCCCGCGCGTTCAGGTAATCGGGCAGCACATGTGCCGGGAATCCGGGCTGCTTCTGATCCAGATTGACGGCCACGATCTCGAAATCGATGGGGGCGCGTTCGCGCAGCGTCAGCAGGATGTCGAGCAGGCCGTAGGAATCCTTGCCGCCCGACATGCAGACCATGACGCGATCGCCCTGTTCGATCATGCCGTAGTCGCCGATGGCCTTGCCGGTTTCGCGCAGCAGGCGCTTGACGAGTTTGTTTTCGTTGACACTGCGGCGCTGTGGGGCCGGAATGGGTGTGTTCATGGGGCTGGCGGGGATGGATTCAGCGGTGGCGTGCCTGTTCGACGCAGACGGTGCAGTCGCCAAAGGCCTGCGGCTTGCAGATGCGGATTCTAACGCCGAGGACGGCAGGGAAATCGCGCAGGACGCGATCCAGCATGCGGTCCACCAGGGTCTCCAGCAGATCGGTGTGGGTGCGAGTGGACTCATCGATCAGGGCATCGCGCAGCAGGCGGTAGTCCAGCACCGTGCCGATGTCCGCATCGTCGACGGGGCGCGAGGCATCGGTTTCGAATTCCGCCTGGATCACCAACGGCTGCGGGGCTTGGCGTTCATGGTCCAGCATGCCGATCGAGGCCCGGACGCGCAGGTCGTCCAGGATGACGCGGCGGGTGTTCGGGTTCATGCGTGTGCCCTGATGCCGGACCGCTGCAACTGGTGGCGCAGGGCAGTGGGTTTGCCCAGCCGGACTGTGTACGAGCGCAGTTCATCTCGCCTGAACACATGCAGCGTCAGGCGCTGGCCAGGCCGGCGTGCGTCCAGCAGGCGATCCAGGCCGGCGGCGTCGGCGATGCGCAGGCCATCGGCGGCGATCAGCAGATCGCCGGCGGACAGCCCGGCGCGGTGTGCGGGGCCATGTTCGTACACGGTGGACAGGCGCACGCCAGCCGGGTCTGCCTGGGTGCGCACGCCCAGCGAGGGGCGGGGGTGTTCGGCTTGTGTGACCAGTTCGATGCCGACTTGCGCCAGGGCGGCTTTCAGGGGGACGTCTTCGCGGCCAAGGGCATGGCGTGCGATGAAGTCGGCGACATCGGCGCCAGTGGCTGTGCGGATCAGGGCCGGCATGGCGTCTTCGGCCACCCCGCGGGCGCGGCCCCGGTAGAAATCCCGGCCATAGCGCTGCCACAGCAGGCGCATGACATCGTCCAGGCTGCGTGTGCCGCCTGATTGACGGCGGATTTCCAGATCCAGGCCCAGTGCCACCAGCGCGCCCTTGGTGTAGTAGCTGACCAGGGCGTTGGGTGAGTTTTCGTCCTGCTTGTAGTAGCGCGTCCAGGCGTCGAAGGAACTTTCTGCAACGGACTGTTTCAGGCGTCCGCCGGCACGCAGCACTTGATCCAGGGTGCGGCCGACCAGCTTCAGGTAGGCGGGTTCGTCGATCACGCCCGCACGCAGCAGCATCAGATCGTCGTAGTAGGACGTGAAGCCTTCGAATACCCACAGCAGTTCCGTATGAACGGGGCGGCTCAGATCATAGGGCACGAAAGCGGCGGGCTTGATGCGCTTGACGTTCCAGGTGTGGAAGTATTCGTGGCTGAGCAGGCCCAGGAACGAGACGTAGCCTTCGGGCGCGTCGCAGTCGCGTGTGGGCAGATCGGCGCGGCGGGTGATCAGGGCGGTAGAAGCGCGGTGTTCCAGGCCGCCATAGCCATCGCCTGTGACCATGACCAGAAACACATAACGTGTGGCGCTGTCCAGAAAGGGGGCGCGGCGCGTTTTGGGTTCGAACAGTTCGATCTGGGCCGCGCAGATTTTCTGCGCGTCGGCGGCGATGCGTTCCAGGTCCAGGCCGGGGGCCAGGCCGGTGAACACCAGATCGTGGATGGCCCCGTGGGCCTCGAAGCTGATGAACTGGGGGGTGCCGATTTCGACAGGATGGTCGATCAGATCATCGTAGTCACGAGCCCGGTACAGGCCGAATCCGCGCAAGGAGGCTGCCCCTGGGTAGCCGTCGGCGGCTGGCAGGCTGGTGTGGACTTGCCAGCCGCGCGCGTGCGTGGGGGGGCACAGGTCCAGCAGGCAGGGCTGGGATTCCTGGCCGACGGCGGCCAGGAACAGGCTGCAGCCGTTGAAAAAGGCGTGGCTTTCGTCGAAGTGCGCGCCGCGCACGGACAGGTCCCAGGCATAGACCTGGTAGTCCACGATCAAGGGGCCGGCGCAGGGGGTGCAGTGCCAGGTATGGCTGTCGGTCTTGCGGGTGGCAATGGGGGTGCCGCCGGACGAAGCCTGCAAAGTTTCGATCTGTCGGGCAAAATCACGAATCAGATAGCTGCCTGGAATCCAGGCAGGCAGGCGCAGGCGCTGGCCGGCCGGATCGGGGTGCGGAATCGTCAGACGGATGGCGTAGCGGTGCCCGGCCGGGTCGGCCAACTGCACCTGGTATTGGATCATCTGTTCGTTTTTCATGTCGATAGTTTACTTTGGAGGCACCATGAGCGAATCATTCGTCAAGGTCGAGGTCCGGGGCCGTGTCGGCTTGCTGACCCTGAACCGCCCGCAAGTCCTGAATGCCCTAAGCAACGAGGTCATCGATGAACTGTCGGCCGCCGTGCGCGCCTTCGAGGCCGACGACGGCATCGGCGCCATGGTGCTGACTGGCAGTCAGAAGGCCTTTGCCGCCGGGGCTGACATCAGCGCCATGTCGGACTGGTCTTACATGGACGTCTACAAATCCGATTACCTGGGGGGCAATTGGGACGCGCTGCGTCGTGCCCGCAAACCCATCATCGCTGCGGTGTCCGGCTATGCGCTGGGCGGCGGTTGCGAATTGGCGATGCTGTGCGATTTCATCATCGCCGCGGAAAATGCCAAGTTCGGCCAGCCGGAAATCAAACTGGGCGTCATTCCCGGCTACGGCGGTACCCAGCGCTTGCCGCGCGCGGTGGGCAAGGCCAAGGCCATGGATCTGGTGCTGACGGCCCGCATGATGGATGCCGTCGAGGCGGAGCGCGCCGGTCTGGTGGCGCGTATCGTGCCGGCCGAACGCCTGCTGGACGAGGCGCTGGAAGCCGCTGCGACGATCGCCGCGATGCCGTTGCCTGCCGTGATGATGGCCAAGGAATGCGTCAACCGCGCCTTCGAGGCCACGCTGGACGAATCGCTGCTGTTCGAGCGACGCAATTTTCATGCGTTGTTCGCCACCGAAGACCAAAAGGAAGGCATGCGCGCGTTCGTGGAAAAGCGCAAGCCGGACTTCAAGCACCGCTAAGGAACCTCTAAACGTCGGTGTGCCTGGCCGTCTCCTGCAGGCTTGTGTCGGGGTCATGCCACCCCAGCGTGGCGCCGCGCGAGATGGCTGCATAGACCGCTGAATTGCGGGTGTTGACGGACAGGCGTTGGTAGAGCGCCTCGGCGTGGGTCTTGGTGGTTGCCACCGAGATGTTCAGTTCCCGGCTGATTTTCTTCAGCGGGTGGCCTTTGGCCAGCATCGCCAGTACCTCGTACTGGCGATGCGTCAGGTTCAGCAGGGCGGCTTCCCGGGCAATCAGATCCGGCGCGAGCGCCTGGGGGGCGCCCAGCGGTTTGGGCATCAGATCCGGGCTGTCCGGCTTGTGCAAGAGACTGTCGGCGGGCGATTCGTTGCAGGGCGGTGCGGGTGGGGCGGCCTCGTGGTCGTACCAGCGTCGTTTCAGCCCGCCATGGCTTGTTGGCAGGGATGTGTCGGCCTGGCACGCGTCGGGGTGTGGGAAGCATTTTCCTCCGGCCAGGACCAGCATGACCGATGCCTTCAGCACGTCCTGGGAGGCGTGCTTGGAAATATACCCGGACAGGACGGAAGGCAGATTGAGCAGGGAATAGGGCAGGGTCTGGGTTTCCGACAGTAGCAGGATGCGCCGTGGTGCGTAGCGCGTCTGGGCGGCGTTGACGAGTTCGGTCATCTGGCCGTAGGTGTCGGGCACGGACAGCAGCATCAGATCCGTCTCCGTGCGGCACGGCGTGCCGTGGAAGAGCTGGGTGTAGTCGATGCCTGTGCTGGTGAGTGTGCTGTCAAGTGTGCGCAGCAGCGCCAGCAGACCCATGCGCAAAAGCGCATTGGGCTCTACTACCGTAATGGTCGCCATCGTGGTGTCCTCTTGCAAAGATCCTGGATCGGGCGCGCAGAGGCGAGCGCTTATTGTTTATCTTTGAACCAGGATTGGCAATCCCGGTTTTCGCTACAGGGCCGTGTGTTGCAAATGCGGCCCGGTCACTGGTGCAGTCGCATGAAGGGCTGAGTGGCGGCGGGTTCGTCAACGAAATCGATCATGCTGATCCGACCTTCTGGAGTGTGGTGAATGAGGATGGTCCGGCTGGCATGCAGGATCTGCAGTTGCGTCGGACTGATGTCGAAATGCTGCGCCAGCGCGTTGGGCTGCAGTGCGTCCGTTGGCTTGCGCCGGTCCAGGCCGCTGAAGCGCACGGCGTTGTAGCAGGCCCAGGCAGACAGCAGCAATCCGATACAGGCTGCCAGTAGCGCATAGGCCAGCAGGGTCTGCATGTTGGGCAACAGCCGGGACCAGGCGGGTGCTGTGGCGGTGAATTCCGGGTCTGTCATGATGGAATGGATGCCCGATGCGAACAGAAAGCCGAACGCCGCCCAGGCCAGGATCGTGAGCAGGCCGTCGAGCAAGGCCGCAGATATAGAGCGAGGAGTCTTGATGATCATCATGATGCAGGTGCCTTGATGCCGCGATCGGGGCTGTTCCAGCGGGCGCGGCGGCGGCCGCGTCTGAGCATGACCCTGGGAAAACCGTACAGCGTGGTGAACAGGCCGATCAGCCAGTAGGCCAGGGGATACCAGATGACCCAGAACAGGGCGCGAAACAGGTGGTGTTCGTAGCGGCGGTCGATAAAGAAGCTGACGCAGAACTGCAGCAGGCAGGCGACCGCCAGGGCCATGCCTGTGAAAGCGGGCGGGACCAGTGTTTCAACTTGGATGTGGCCGGGCAGCGCCACGAACAGGCCAATGGCCCAGAGCCCCAGGGACAGGAGCAGGGCGAAGGCCCAGATCGTCGATACGCAATATTCCAGTGCCATGGGCCACAGGCGATGGTGGCGCCAGGTCCGCAGGTTCGGGAGATTCTTGAGGAAGACCTCGGCGCCCCCTTGCGCCCAGCGCAGGCGCTGTTTCCACAGGCCGCGCAGGGTTTCCGGCATCAGGATCCAGCACAGTGCGCGCGGTTCGAAGAAGATCGACCAGTGGTCCCGCTGCAGTTTCCAGCTGATGTCGATGTCCTCGGTCACCATGTCCAGACTCCAGTAGCCGACCCGGTCCAGCGCGCTGCGCCGGAATGCGGCGACCACACCGGATACGGTGAAGACCTGGCCGTAGACTCGCTGGGTGCGCTTGATCAGGCCGACGATGGACGAGAATTCGCCCACCTGGATGCGGCCGATCAGCGTGGAACGTGTGCGCACACGCGGGTTGCCGGTGACCGCGCCGACCCGGGGGTGGTGGACCATGGGGGCGGCCAGGTAGGCGGCGGCGTCGCGGTCCAGGATGGCATCGCCGTCGATGCAGACCAGGTATTCGCTGCGGGCCGCCAGCGCGCCCATGCGCAGGGCCATGGCCTTGCCCTGATTGTGGGCGAGATGGATCACCCGCAGGCGCGCGTGTGCCTGCGCCAGGCGATCCAGCATGTCTGCCGTGCCGTCCGTCGAGCCGTCGTCGATGGCGATCACCTCTATCCGGGGGTAGCGCTGATTCAAGGCCGACAGCACGGTGTCGGCACCGTGTTCGGCTTCGTTGTGGCAGGGGATCAGAATGGAAATCCAGGGTGATCCCTGCAGGGCTGGCGCAGCTGTGTCGGGGGTCCAGGGCCAGCATCGCTCCCAGTGCAACCAGTAGTACAGCCCGCCGAACATCCACAGGCTCGACATGAACAGGGGGTAGAAAAAGACGAAATCCAGGATCAGGTTGCCGGTCCACACCAGGGCTGCCCCGAAGGGGGCGCCTGCAACGAGGCACAGGATCAGAAAGGCGAGCAGTCGGTCTATCATGGCGGCGCTCCTCAGCGGTGGGGATACCAGGCGGTTGAAATCGCGGGCCGGATGGTCTCCAGCGCCGGCTGGTCCTGGTTGAAATCGTCCGGGTAGTAGCCAAAATGCCGGACTCCAGTGCGCTGCAGGCGCTGCATCCAGCGGGCCAGGGTCCGGCTGTCCACGGCTGGCTGGCCTGGCCGGCCCCAGTCGCGGGCCTGGAGTTCGAATACGGTGTGCTCCAGTCCGCCAGGATGGCGCCGCACCGCTGCGACCAGGCGTTCGATCCAGGCGTCGGAATGTGCCATGGGCACCTGTTCCATCAGCGGCATGGCCATGAGCGCGGTCCAGTCATAGGCTTGCAGGAAATCATCCAGGTTCTGCGCATACCAGGTTTCGCTGGCCGGGTTCAGGACGGGTTCGGCGTACAGGTTGCGGGCGGTACGCACCTGAGGGCCCCGGATGGCGCGGACCCGCTGCGCCAGCGAACGGGTGAAGTCGATCAGGGCAAGGCGCTTGAAACGGGTCCAGCGTTGCAGGGTTTCAGGGTCGGCCCGCAGCGCCTGGATGGTATCGGGCAGGCCCGCGCGGTGGTAGGCTGCAAGCGCCGCCGGGCCGGCGTCCTCGAAATCGCTGAGCACGGCATCGTCGTGAAACAGGATGCCGTCGATCGGCGCCGCGCGCGCCATGTCTTCGTACAGTTCTGCAATGGCTTCCCTGGCCTGGGGATCAAAGGGGGACAGCCGTTGATACTGCGCGGGGTCCGGTCTGGGCGGCGCATTCGGGTCGGCCGGGTCCTGGCAGACGACGCGAGCGATGCCTTGTGGCAGATCGAAGCTCAGGACTGGCATCCAGGCATAGACCTTCACCTGGGCGCGGTTGCGCAGTTGCCAGACGACCCGATTGAACAGATCGGCACGCATGGGCAGTCGGCGGTTCGGGAAATAGACCGAGCGTGCCAGGCCGTCGCCCGTGGGGTCGGCGTAAGCCTGCAGAAAAACCGTATTGATGCCCAGATCGGCAATCCGTTGCACCAGCGTGCCCAGGTTGCGGTCTGTCTGACCAGGGTCGGGATCATAGATGTAGTCCAGATCCACCTGGGCCACCCGGAAATCCCCTCGGGACTCGAAACCGGTGACCGAACGTGCGAACGTCTGCATGTCGGGTGAGTCCGTCACCAGCAGGCGGGGCATGGACAGAGGGCTGGCGGCCGATCCCAGGCCGTCGTCGAGCGTCAGGGCCATCTGATAGCCCTGGTTGCGGATGATGTCCAGCGCTTCGCCGTTTGCTGCGCCGTAGGGCCAGACCCAGACGCGGGGGGGCGTGCCGGTTGCCTGGCGGATCTTGTGCGTGATGCGCTGGACGTCTTCTGCGATCCGATGGCGGTAGGCTGCATCGGTTTCATAGGTGCGCGTGCCTGGGTCGTAGCGGCGCGTGATGGCGGCGGGTTCCACATTGCCCTGGGGATTGGCGAGAATGCCCTGGTGCAGGTCATCGGTGTGCGAAGCGATTTCGACCAGGCCAGAACGGGCCATTTGCCGGATATCTTCCCAGGTGGCGAAACGTTCCCTTGGCACCCATCGATCGCCAAAGCGCACGGGCTGGCCGGGTGCCGCGTCGAGCCAGCGGCCTACGGGCGCCCAGACGGCAGGCCAGTGCATGGCCTGCAGGATTGGAAAGACCCGGCTGCGAAAGCTGCGGTAGCCATCGTCGAAGCTGAGCAGCACGGCCTTGGGCGGCAGATCCTGGCCGCCGCGCCCGGCGGCCAGGATCTGATCGACGGACACGGCCTGATAGCCGTTGTTTCGCAACCATTCGAGCTGGGCCACCAGCTGATCCGTGCGTACCGACAGGAACTGCTGATCGGGATCGCTGTCTTCAACATCGTGATAGGCCAATGCCAGCACGTGGTTGGTGGGCCAGGGTTGATCGATGCTGGCCATGGGCCTGAGCGCGGGCGGTGCGAAGGTCGGGATGTCGCGTGCGCAGCCTGTCAGCAGCACCAGACAGGCCAGGGAAAACAGGCGCAGGATGCAGGATAAGGATCGTGGCATGGTGCGCTCCCAGGTCAGAACCGGACTGTCATGTCAACGAGAATGTTGAAACTGCGCTCACGCTGGCCGTCGTAGGGGCGCGAGGTGCCCGAGGCCAGGAAGCCGATCTCGAATGTGCGGCTGAGGCGGTAGCGTTGGCCATAGCCGATGGTGTAGAGGCCGCCGGTGCCGTGCCCTTGCTGCGAGTAGCTGCCGGCGGCCAGCTGGAACTGCTGGTCCCAGCGGGTTTCATCCCGTTGGTACAGGGTGTGTGTCACCTGCAGGGCAGGTACGATCGCCAGGTCTGACTTGGGGTTGAAGTAGGGTGCATCGTCGGCCGTGTTGCGAGAGGCGGACAGATCGAGCAGCGCATCGACCTGGAATCGGGGCGCGGTGTAGAGACGCTGGCGGCCTGACAGGCCGATCTCCAGGCGGCGGTTGCCGTCGGAAAAGAACCCAGGCGCCAGGGTCAGGGTCCATTCCCTGCGGTCGTCGCCGCGCCAGCGCAGGGATGCGCTGATCGTGTTGGCAGTGATGTCGTGCTTCAAGGCCCGCAGCGGTGTGTCGCGCGACCGCAGGGCGCCGCCGATGCCGGCCTGCCAATGGTCGTTCAGATCCACGAACGCCGAGAATGCCGCCGCAGCCCGGGTGCCGTGGCCGTAGCGGATGCCGGAGGCCTCGGCCTGGACCGTCAGGTCGCGGCCACGCCATTCGAGCCCTGCACGTGCCCAGGCAGCGTGACCGATTCCTTCGTCGAATCGTCCTTCGGTGTAGCCGGTGCCGGTGAAGACGCGCCAGTTTTCATCCAGAGGCGGCGAGTAGAGTACGGTGTCGATGCTGGCATCCTGGCTGCCCCGGTCCTGGCTTCCGGTGGATGTCCCCCGGCTGGCGGTGGTCCGCCATTCGGCTTTCTGGTGCGCGTCCCATTCAGCGTTCAGGCGTTGCACGGCGGCATCTTCCGGGGTCCGGGCCATCAGGTCATCGCGTAACAGCCTGGCCTGGTGCCATTCCTGCAGGGCGAGGGCGGTCTCGGCCTGGCCGATCTCGACTTCAATGGCTCGGGGCGCCTGGGTTTCAGCGGTTTTCAGGTCGAGTTCCGCCTGGCGAGGCAGATCCCGGGCGCGCAGGACCTGGGCCCGGGCGACACGCAGGCTGGCGTTGCCAGGCGCGGTGGCGACCATCTGATCCAGCGCGGCCTGGGCTGCCAGCGTATCGCCCTGGTACAGCGTGCCCAGGGCGCGCGTCCGTTCGATATCCAGCCTGTCCGGGTTGGGTTGGCGCATGGGGTTGCCTTTGTATCTGATCCACGTGGGCTGTGCGGCAAGCGCCCGGTCCAGTTCGGTGTTGGCGGCGGTGTTCCGGCTGGATTCGGAGAGCGCGTAGTACAGGCCGATCTGGTCGGCTGCCCGTGCGGAGGGGGCCTGGCTCATGGTGGCCGATGCCAGGGACTGTTGGAACAGGGAGGCAGCGGTTTCCGGCTGGTGCTGTGTCAGATAGGCGCCGGCCACGTCGCCCAGCACGTAATCGGGGACGGCGGCGCTGTCGGCCTGCAGGGCTTCGTAGCGGGCCGTGAGATCCCGCATCCGGCCACGCGCGCGCAAGGCCAGCAACTGGTCTGCCTCGGCGCGCCGCAAATCCTCGTGCGCCTCAGGGCCCAGGGCGCGCCACTGCGGGATCAGCTGGTCGTACAGGGCCAGCGCCTGGTCCGCCACGGCGTGCCGTTGTGCTTCGCCCCGTGTGACGGTGGCGGCCGTGCGGGTCAGTTCGGCGGCGATATCGGCCTGCAGGGAACGTGTCTGCGCCGGGCTGATCAGGCCAGGGTGCGTGTCAGCCAGTTGGAGCGCGCTGTGCGGCAGTCGCGCATCCTGCAGGGCCAGCACGTAGGCACGCATGACATAGGGGCGGTCGGGGGCCAGCGAGTACGCCTGGGATGCCTGTTCCAGGGCGGCATACGGTTGCCTGTCCTGGCCATAGGCATACGCCAGCGCGAGATGCGCATCCGGGTCGCCGGGTCGGCGCGCCACAAGGGCTTGGCCGCGCTCGATGGCCTCGTGCGGGCGCGCTGCATCCGCCAGGGTCATGACATGGCCGTAGGAAAAAGAGGTCTGCCCGGGGAACCGCTGTTCTCCTTGCCTGAACAGCGCAATGGCCTGGGACCACTGGCGCGCGTCCCGGTACGCGCGCGCCACTGTTTCGAGTTCGGCGGCAGGGATTGTCGTGGGGGATCCGGCCTGTTCGTACGTCTGCAAAATGGCCGTGGCACCCTCGCCAGCGGCAAGCCGTGTCAGCAGCATGAGAACAGCCAATGCGATGAGGCGCAGTGTAGTAGGCATGATACGGCTCGCAATGCGAGGGGTTCAGAATGCGCTGGCGCAGGCGAAACGGTAGGTGCCTGCCTGGATGCCCTGGGAGAAGATCAGCAATTCGACCTGGCACTGATCGTGCGCGCCGATCGATATGGAAAAGCGCGTCAGCGCGGTGGGCCGGCCGGCCGGAAGATCGACTGAGCCGCTTTGCGCGATGCGCGAGGTGCCCGAGGGCCCTTGCTTGATGACCCGGATGCGATAGTCGATGATGCGGTGTGCCGGGCTCTGGACGTAGGGCACGATCATGCCGGCCTGCGCATCGGCCCCGCTGCCCAGCCATACCCGGAGGTTCAGGTCTGCTGCCATCATGATCATGCTCCGGAAACAAAGGGGGCGAACGCTCTGGCCAAGCCTGCATGGCCCGCCAGAGCGTCTGTTGCAAACCTGGCGGATTACCAGCCCGTCTGATTGAACGAAGCCGTGTTGCCGATCCCGATCTGCACCGCCGTGGCCGAGAGGTTGGAGCCGGTCTGCATCACGGACGCCGAATTGACCCAGCCGTTCTGGTAGAGATCGGCGCTTTGGTTGCTGCCGTAGCGCTGCATCACCGTGCTGGTGTTCTGGAAACCGGCCTGGACGATTTTTGCGTCGGCGTCGTAAGTCCATTTCTGCGTGACGTCGGCGGAATTGTTGATGCCGTTCTGGTAGGTGTCCGCCGTCGCGTCCAGGCTGTGTTTCTGGGTGGTGTTCGCGACGTTCTTCCAACCCGCCTGAACAATCTGGGCGCTGGCGTCGCCCGTCCAGGATTGCTTGACGTCAGCCGTATTGTTCACCCCGTCCTGATAGACGTCCGAGCGGGCATTCCCGTTGTGGCGCTGGTCCGTGTTGACCACGTTCTGCCAGCCCTTTTGCACGACCTTGGAACTGGCGCCCACGTTCCCGGATTGTTTCGCGTTGGCGTAGTTGTCGTGTCCCTTCTGGTAGAGATCGATTTGTGCGGGGCCGAAGAAGTTATTGGACTGATCGGCCTTGGCCACATTGCTCACTTCGAGCTGGGTGATGGTTGCAGTGGCGTTGCCGTTGTAGGCCTGTGTGATTTCGGCGTCGTTGTTGAAACCGTTCTGGTAGGTATTGCCGGTGCTGCTTGCGAATGCCGCAGTGCCAGCGAAGGCCACCGCAAGACCGGACGCCAGTGCGCAAAGAGAGTACTTCATGGTAAGGCTCCTTGAGTCGACAAGACCTGTGAAAAAAACGCTGACCGGCGGTCTTGGAACCGGGGCGTCGGTGAAAGAGGTGGCTGGCATGCGTCAGCGATACACGGACAACTTCAGTCCGCTGCCGATCTGGGTGATCGGGGCCAGCGGGCCCGGGGTGGTGAGCGTCACCGTCAGCTGGTTGAAATTGCCGATCTGGTTCAGGTGGGCGTCGCTGTTGCTGGCGTATTGCGCCAGCCGTCCGCGATTGAATGCACCGGTCTGATGGATCTCCCCCTGGATGTCTGTCCCGGCCTGGATGATCTGGGCGTCGTTGTAAGCGCCTGTCTGCTGGACCAGGGCCGTGTTGCCGATGCCCGATTGCGTCGTGCCGGCCCGATTGTGAGCGCCGTCCTGAAGGATGGATGCCGCAGAATCCGCGCCTGTCTGCGCCATGGTTCCGGTATTCATGCTGCCTTGCTGCGCGATGTGCGCTCGCACGCCGTCATGGGCCAGTTCCGATGGCGGCAATTCGCCCGGGGACAGGTCGATGCCGGAGCCATGGCTGGCCGGCGGGGCTGTGCTCAACAGGGCGGCCAGGCCCAGGCTCAGGCAGGTGCGGCCAAGCAATGGGCCGAAACGGGAAAGCAGTGAGGTGTCCATGGTGGGGCGATTCCTTGATTCATGTGGGCGAGTCCCGGGCCGCAGGCAAGGCGGTCATTGGACGGGGGCCGGAGATGGGGTGGCATCCGCGCCGACCTTCTGGCGCGGCGTGACCGTCGTGACTTCGCGGTCTCCGGTGGACAGGTAGCGCTGGATCAGCGGGCTGTTCCAGTCCGCCGGGTTTTTCAGGCGCCACAGATTGTTCTTGATGCCTTGTACCGTCAGGTGCATGACAGCGGCGTCAATGGCTTCTTTCACGGCCAATTGGGCGGGCTCGTTATGGGTATAGCCGCCTTCGATCTCCAGCAGGTCGTAGTAGTTGACGAAACGGAAATAGCTTGGATGGATCTCGTACGAAAAGATCGTCTTGGTGGTCGAAACGCTGTCCAGGATCGCCCCGGTGGCGACGTCCACGGCACGCAAATTGATCGTCACCTGATCAACGCTGTACTGCGTGCCCATACCGATTCCCAGGAATTTCGCGCCCAGGCCCCCGGTCCTCGTATTGGTGTCGTAGGCAATCACGCCCCCTTCCAGGAGGATGGAGGCCGGCAGCAGGTTCGGCACACCGCCGCTGCCCTGCGATCCCTCGTCGACAGCCCGCAGGACACGGCGTTCGGTCAGCAAGGATTGCAGGCCCTCGCGCTCGACCGGGATGTACCAGCCGGAATCCTTCAGCGCCTTCATCAGCATCGACGCCGCGCCCTGAGTGACAGCGGTCGAGAACGCGCTGTTGGGGGACGGCTTGTACTGGCCGGTTTCATCCCGGAATCCGTAGACGGCGGCCACGATTTTTTTCTGGGGAGGCGGCAATTGCAGCAATGCGGTGGCCGAAGGCGTCGGCGGGGTCAGCTGCGCCTCGTCGGAAACCGTGACGGGCTTCTGGATCGCGCAGGCGGACAGGGTCAGCACCAGCGCCGGCGCGATCCATGATCTGCGTGCCGTTGAGAGCAGGCGGGTCCCGGGCATTTTCAGGTTGTCCATGGCAGGCCTTTTGGGTTCTGGATCAGGGGATGGGGGCGTCGGTGCTGGCACTGCCCAGCTCGATGGGGTGTGAATTGCCGTTCAGGTCGATCCAATAGAGCTTGTCGCCTTTCTGGATCAGAAAGCCGTTGTCGGTCTGCAGGATCTGGCCGATGTTGTCCAGGCCCAGGTCATCCATGGGGTAGGGATATCGTTTCTGTGCCTGAGCGTTTTGCAGCAGCGTGGGACCATTGAGCGGATTGCCGCCGAAGCTTGGGTTGACCGGGGCGTAGAGCAGTTGCCCCGCCGAGACGGGGGATGGCAGCCATGGCAGCGCGACTGCGGCGGCCAGGAAGATCGCAGCGGGCTTGCCGAAGCGCATGGCGTAGGGAGGTATGGGCTGGCGCATTTACATCTCCTCGGGTCCCAGGTCGGCGTTCTGGATGAACTGCCTCTGGGCGTTGATGATGTCGATGTTCTCCCGGACTGCCTGGACGGCTTTCCGGCTCTGGTCCTGCGCCCGCGAGCGGGCGGGGGAAAGAAACGTATGGAATACGTTGCGGTTCAAATAAGTGATCCAGATTTCGCTGCCAAACTGCGCGGTAGGACGTTCGATGATCGTCATCGTGTCCTGCGATTCCGGGTACAGCGCTTGCCACACCTGCGTGAAACTGCTGTAGAAGTCCCATCCCATCACAGTGATGGTGCGGTTGATGATCAGTCCCTTCAGGGGGTCGCTGTTGATGCGGCCCTCGTCGAGATTGCGCCTGGGCGGTTCGGGCTCCTGCGCGGCCACGGCTGCGCTCAGCAGTGCCGCGATGATGATGCCAAGCCAGAAACCCATGACCTGCATGACGAATCCCCTGTCCAGAGCAATGATCTTTGCCGAACGTGTCGAACTGTGATGCCGTATGAGGCATGTTATGGACGGTTTCAGCGGTCACCTATAGGCCGGAATCGCTACGCCGTTTTCTGGGTGGGCTGTCGGCCGATTGACCGGGCAATGGCGTAGGCCATCTGGCTGAACAGGGGGGGCTGCGCGATCGAGTCGAATCGCATTAAAATGATGCGCCCTTGGCAGTTGGAATTTGAATATTCCCTGAAAGGGACGCTATAATTTATGAGTTTGACTATCGCGGCGCATGTGGTTGGCTGGCACGGATGGACGGGCCGGCCGAAAGATGCGCAGCGGGACGTGAGCGATGGGCCTATGGATGTGAAAACTGCCTGTGGTCTGGATGGCGGATCGAGTGTGTCGCAGGACTCGCTTGGCACGCTGGTCCTTGGCGAGGCGGAACGCGCGCTGATTGCCCGCCGCTCACGGGTCGGCCTGTTTCGGGCGCTGGCTTCGCAGGCATTCACGGGAATGCTGGTGGTGCTGGGTGCCTGGGGAATTGCGGGGAAGGACGCCGGGTTATCTGCCCTGATTGGGGCGGCGGCTTATTTCGTACCCAATGCGCTGTTCGCCTTGCGGCTGCTGCTGGGGTACCTTGGGCCGAAACGCCCGGGGTCGCTCGCCTTTTTCTGGGGCGAATTCCTCAAGCTGCTGACGGTAGCTGGGGTCGTGATCCTGGTGGCGTGGCGGTGGGGCGGCTGGCTGGACTGGCTGGCGTTCCTGCTGGGTCTGCTGGGCGTCATGAAGGGGTACGTGGTGCTGCTGGCCTTGCGCCGCTTGCCATGATTTGAATACAAAAAGGGTTTCCGATGACCGACGCTGTAACGACGCCTCAGTCCGAATACATCCAGCATCACCTGGTACACCTGAACAATCTCGGACACAAGCAGGACATCATTGCCAACTTCGATGTCGTCAACTACGACTCGCTGTTCTGGTCGATCCTGATGGGCGCCATCGTCATCTTCTTTCTCTGGCGTGCTGCCCGCCGGGCCACGGCCGATGTGCCGGGCCGTTTCCAGATGGCCATCGAGATGCTCGTGGGCATGGTCCACGAAGAAGCCAAGAGCATCATTCCCAACGAGACCACGCGCAAATTCGCTGCGCCGCTGGCCCTGACCGTGTTCCTCTGGATCACGCTGATGAACACCCTGGACCTGATTCCGGTCGACCTGGCAGCCTGGATCTTCCGTGTCACCGGCCTGGGTGCCGATCACGCCGACCCGCTGTACTACCACCGCATCCTGCCGACCGCCGACCTGAACATTCCCCTGGGCATGTCCCTGGGCGTGCTGGTCCTGATGCTGTACTACGGCATCAAGATCAAGCACCCGGGCGGTTTCGTCAAAGAACTCTTCACCGCGCCCTTTCACGCGCACGGCATCGCGGCGCTGGCCCTGGCGCCCTTCAATTTCCTGCTGAACCTCATCGAATATGCGGCCAAGTGCGTGTCGCTGGGCATGCGGCTGTTCGGCAATATGTATGCGGGCGAACTGCTGTTCATGCTGATCGCCTTGCTGGGTGGTGCCTGGACGGGGGCGAATGCTTCCAGCATCAGTCTTGCGTTCGGACACGTGCTCGCCGGTTCGGCATGGGCGATCTTCCATATCCTGATCGTGCTGCTGCAGGCGTTCATCTTCATGATGCTGACCCTGGTGTATATCGGGCAGGCGCACGAAGGCCACTAAAAATTCGCCCGGGGGTTTCCCGGGCGGGCTCGCGGGGCTTGCCCTGATTTCTGGTTTTTGATTTTTTGACTAAACAACGTTTACTTACCAAGGAGTTGTTATGACCAACGTTGCATTCGTTGCTCTCGCTTGCGGTCTGATCATCGGTCTGGGCGCCATTGGTGCTTGCATCGGCATCGGCATGATGGGTGGCAAATACCTCGAAGCCTCCGCTCGCCAGCCCGAACTGATGAACACCCTGCAGACCAAGATGTTCCTGTTGGTCGGCCTGATCGACGCGGCCTTCCTGATTGGCGTGGGTCTGGCCATGCTGTTCGCGTTCGCCAACCCCTTCGTGGGCTGATGATGGCGCAGGCCTGCGCTTGCCGCAGGCCGGGGGTTCGTCGGCGGCCTGCGGGCTGCGGACGTCCGGATGAGGTGCCTTGCGGAATCGCCGCAAGGCACGAACGGGTAAATTAGGGAAACGACCGTGAATTTAAACGCGACTCTCTTTTTCCAGATGATCGTGTTTTTCGTTCTGGGTTGGTTTACGATGAAATTCATCTGGCCGCCCCTGACGAAGGCAATGGATGATCGTCGCCAGAAAATCGCCGACGGTCTGGCCGCCGCCGAGAAGGGCAAGGCCGATCTGGCCCAGGCTCAGGCTCGTGTCAGTCTGATGGAAGCGGCTTCCAAGACAGAAAACCACGCACGTCTGGCCGAAGCCGAAAAACAGGCCGCTGCGTTGATCGACGAAGCCCGCCGCGAGGCCGAGGCCGAAAAGGCCCGGATCGTCGCCCAGGCCCGCCAGGACGCTGCCCAGGAAGTTCAGCGTGCGCGAGAAACCTTGCGTGCCGAAGTGGCCGTACTGGCCGTGAAGGGCGCCGAACAGATCCTGCGTCGTGAAGTCGACGCCAAGGCGCACGCCGAGCTGCTCGACCAGCTCCAGGCGCAACTCTGAGTCAGGGCGAGTCATGGCTGAACTGTCTACTATCGCGCGGCCTTACGCCGAGGCCCTGTTCGAATCCGTGCGTGATGATGCGCGCGGACTCGAATTCTGGTCCGGTGTGATGTCGCTGCTGGCCCAGGTGTCCGGCATGCCCGACGTGCTCGATGCCATGGCCGACCCGCGCCTGTCCGATGCGCAGCGCACCGAACTGTTGACCGGCCTGGTGCCCCAGGAACTGCCCGCGCAGGCGGCAAACCTCGTTGCGCTGGTGGTGGAAAACGGCCGCGTGCAGGCATTGCCTCAGGTGGCCGAGCAATTCGAACTGCTGCGCAACCGGCTCGAGGGCTCGGCTCTGGCGCGCATCACCAGTGCCTATCCGCTGACCGATGCCCAGGTGGCCGGCCTGCTGCAGGGGCTGGAGCGCAAGTTCGGCCTCAAGCTCAAATCCCAGGTGACGGTCGACCCGGAACTGATCGGCGGGGTGCGCGTCGCCGTTGGCGACCATGTGCTCGATACTTCCGTGCAGGCCCGGCTGGCCGGCCTGCGCGATACGCTGGCCGCATGACGGCGGGCCAATCAACAAGATTCCAGGAGTCTTACCATGCAACTTAACCCGTCCGAGATCAGCGAACTGCTGAAAAGCCGCATCGAAGGCCTGGGCGCGTCCACTGATGTCCGCACGCAGGGCACGGTCGTGTCCGTCACTGACGGCATCACCCGCATCCACGGCCTGTCCGACGTGATGCAGGGCGAAATGCTCGAATTCCCCAACAACAAGTTCGGCCTGGCCCTGAACCTGGAACGTGATTCCGTGGGTGCCGTGGTGCTGGGCGACTACGTCGGTGTGTCCGAAGGCGATGCCGTCAAGACCACCGGCAAGATTCTGTCCGTGCCGGTCGGCCCCGAACTGCGGGGCCGGGTCGTGGATGCCCTGGGCAATCCGATCGACGGCAAGGGCCCGATCAATGCCAAGGAAACCGACGTGATCGAAAAGGTCGCGCCGGGCGTGATTGCCCGTCAGTCCGTGTCGCAGCCGATGCAGACCGGCCAGAAGGCCATCGACTCCATGGTGCCCATCGGCCGCGGCCAGCGCGAACTGATCATCGGCGACCGCCAGACCGGCAAGACCGCTGTGGCCGTCGATACCATCATCAACCAGAAGGGCAAGGGCGTCACCTGCGTCTACGTCGCCATCGGCCAGAAGGCTTCCACCATCAACAACGTGGTGCGCAAGCTCGAAGAACACGGCGCCCTGGAATACACCATCATCGTGGCTGCGGCAGCGTCCGATTCTGCCGCCATGCAGTATCTGGCGGCCTATTCGGGCTGCACCATGGGCGAATATTTCCGCGACCGCGGCGAAGACGCCTTGATCGTGTATGACGATCTGACCAAGCAGGCCTGGGCCTATCGCCAGGTGTCCCTGCTGCTGCGTCGCCCGCCCGGGCGCGAAGCCTATCCCGGCGACGTGTTCTACTTGCATTCCCGCCTGCTGGAACGCGCGGCCCGCGTGAACCCCGAATACGTGGAAAAATTCACCAACGGTGCCGTCAAGGGCAAGACCGGTTCGCTGACTGCGCTGCCGATCATCGAAACGCAGGCCGGCGACGTGTCCGCCTTCGTGCCGACCAACGTGATTTCCATCACTGACGGCCAGATCTTCCTGGAAACCGACCTGTTCAACGCCGGTATCCGGCCCGCCATCAACGCCGGGATCTCGGTGTCGCGCGTGGGGGGTTCGGCCCAGACCAAGGTCATCAAGAAATTGTCGGGTGGTATCCGGACCGACCTGGCCCAGTACCGTGAACTGGCTGCGTTCGCGCAGTTCGCTTCCGATCTGGACGACGCCACGCGCCGTCAGCTCGAACGCGGCAAGCGGGTGGTCGAACTGCTCAAGCAGCCCCAGTACCAGCCGCAGCAGG
The DNA here is from genome assembly GCF_034007085.1 of Castellaniella sp. GTDB lineage: Bacteria > Pseudomonadota > Gammaproteobacteria > Burkholderiales > Burkholderiaceae_B > Castellaniella. Next base: position 21,450 of record NZ_JAVERO010000007.1, read on the forward strand.
TCTGGGAACTGGCCGTGGCTCTGTATGCCGTGAACAACGGCTACCTGGACGACCTCGAAGTCAGCCAGGTACTGGCCTTCGAAAAGGCCCTGAAGGACTACCTGAAGGCCAAGCACGAAGCCCTGATCCAGCGCATCGAAGACGTGAAGGAACTCTCCAAGGAAGACGACGCCGCTTTGGGCGCCGCGATCCAGGAATTCAAGAAGCACGGCACGTTTTAAGCAGCGGCCGGGGCGCACGCGGCGTGCGTCCCGGACAAGCTCTGACAGGATAGTGGAATGGCCGGAATCAAGGAAATTCGAACCAAGATCAAGAGCGTGCAAAACACGCGCAAGATCACCAAGGCGATGGAAATGGTCGCTGCATCCAAGATGCGCAAGGCGCAGGACCGGATGCGCATGGGCCGCCCCTACGCCACCAAGGTGCGTGCCATCGCGGCTCACCTGATGCAGGCGAACCCGGACTACACTCACCCCTACATGGTGGAACGCCAGAAGCTGTCGTCCGTGGGCGTCGTGCTGGTGACCACCGACAAGGGGCTGTGCGGTGGCCTGAACACCAACATCTCGCGCCTGGTGCTCGCACGGATCAAGGAATTCGAGCAGCAGGGCGTGCGTGTCCAGGCCACGGCACTGGGCTCCAAGGGCCTGAGCCTGCTGAACCGGGTCGGCGTCAATGTGGTGTCTTCGGAAGTCCAGCTGGGCGATGCGCCCAACCTGGAACGTCTCATTGGCGCCATCAAGGTTCAGCTCGATGACTTCATCGACGGCAAGGTGGATGCGGTCTATCTGGCCACCAGCCGTTTCGTGAACACGATGCGTCAGGAACCCAGCTTCATCCGCCTGTTGCCCTTGCCTTCGGGCCTGGAAGATCCGTTCCAGACAGGCTCCGAGGACGAGGAAGCCCTGAAAAGCCAGTACGGCTGGGACTATCTGTACGAGCCCGATTCCCAGACCGTGATCGACGAGCTGTTGCTGCGCTACGTCGAAGGCCTGGTGTACCAGGCCGTGGCGGAAAACATGGCCAGTGAGCAGTCCGCCCGGATGGTCGCCATGAAGGCTGCGTCCGACAACGCCAAGAAAGTCATCGGCGACCTCCAGCTGGTCTACAACAAGACCCGCCAGGCGGCCATCACCAAGGAAATTTCGGAAATCGTGGGCGGCGCCGCCGCAGTCTGACCGACGCAAGCACCGGCAACCCAGAGATATTTATAGGACTAAACATGAGCAACGGTACCATCGTTCAGTGCATCGGCGCCGTGGTGGACATTCAGTTCCCCCGCGACAGCATTCCCAACATCTACGACGCGCTCACCTTGACCGACGAGTCCTCCGCATTCGCGGAAAAGGGTCTGACGTTCGAGGTCCAGCAGCAGCTGGGCGACGGTGTCGTGCGGACCATCGCCATGGGTTCGTCCGACGGCCTGCGCCGCGGCATGTCCGTGGCCGGCACCGGCGCGCCGATCTCCGTGCCCGTGGGTGCGGGCACCCTGGGCCGCATCATGGACGTGCTGGGCCGCCCCATTGACGAACGTGGCGAGATCCAGTCCGATGAAAAGCGTGCCATCCACCAGGCCGCCCCGAAATTCGACGAACTGTCGCCTTCGGTCGAACTGCTCGAAACCGGCATCAAGGTGATCGATCTGGTGTGTCCTTTCGCCAAGGGCGGCAAGGTCGGCCTGTTCGGTGGCGCCGGCGTGGGCAAGACCGTGAACATGCTGGAACTGATCAACAACATCGCCAAGGCCCACAGCGGTCTGTCGGTGTTTGCCGGCGTGGGCGAACGCACCCGCGAAGGCAACGACTTCTACCACGAAATGTCCGATGCGGGCGTCATCAAACTGGACAACCTGGCGGAATCCAAGGTCGCCATGGTCTTTGGCCAGATGAACGAACCCCCAGGCAACCGTCTGCGTGTGGCCCTGTCCGGCCTGACGATGGCGGAAAAATTCCGCGACGAAGGCCGTGACGTGCTGTTCTTCGTGGACAACATCTACCGCTACACCCTGGCCGGTACCGAAGTGTCCGCCCTGCTGGGCCGGATGCCGTCCGCCGTGGGCTATCAGCCGACGCTGGCCGAAGAAATGGGCAAGCTGCAGGAACGGATCACGTCCACCAAGACCGGTTCCATCACGTCCATCCAGGCCGTGTACGTGCCCGCCGATGACCTGACCGACCCGTCGCCAGCCACGACCTTCCTGCACCTGGATTCCACCGTGGTGCTGTCGCGTGACATCGCCGCCCTGGGGATCTACCCGGCCGTGGACCCGCTGGATTCGACCAGCCGCCAGCTCGATCCGCAGATCGTCGGCGAAGAGCACTACAACATCGCCCGTGGTGTGCAGCAGACGCTGCAGCGCTACAAAGAACTGCGTGACATCATCGCGATTCTGGGCATGGACGAACTGTCGCCGGAAGACAAGCAGGCCGTGGCCCGCGCCCGCAAGATCCAGCGCTTCCTGTCGCAGCCCTTCCACGTCGCCGAAGTCTTCACGGGTTCGCCCGGCAAGTACGTGCCGCTGGCCGAAACGCTGCGTGGTTTCAAGATGATCGTCGATGGCGAATGCGATGCGCTGCCCGAGCAGGCGTTCTACATGGTGGGCGGCATCGACGAGGCCTTCGAGAAGGCCAAAACCCTCCAATAAGGATTGCACATGGCGACTCTTCACATCGAAGTGGTCAGCGCGGAAGCCTCGATTTTTTCCGGCGAGGCGGCGTTCGTCGCCCTGCCGGGGGAATCGGGTGATCTCGGCATCCTGCCGGGACACACCCCGCTGATCTCGCGCGTGCGCCCCGGCACGCTGAAGATCCGGCATGCCGACGGCACCGAGGAACACATCTTCGTGGCCGGTGGCATCCTGGAAGTCCAGCCGCACGCCGTGACGGTGCTGTCGGACACGGCCATCCGCGCCGCCGACCTGGACGAGGCCAAGGCCGTCGCCGCGCGCGAGCGCGCCGAAGAAGCCTTGCGCAACACCAAGGAAAAGGCCGACATCGCCGTGGTCGAAGCCGAACTTGCCATGCTGGCGGCCCAGGCGGCTGCGGCACGCAAATTCAGCTCGAAGCGGACTTCGCACTGATCGGCGGATTTTCAGGCCACGATGAAAAGGGCGCTCTCCGGAGCGCCCTTTTTATTCTACCGAGCGGCGAATCCCGCTTGGCAGGCCCGTGTCCGTCCGCAGGATGGCGGGATGGATTGCCAGAATCCGGGGCGGGGCGGCCGGTTCCTGGACCGTTCAGGGTTCCAGCGCACGTTGGCGCAGGCGGTACCCCACGTACAACACCAGCAGCCACACGGGCAGTACGTACACCGCTGGTCGGGTGTCGTCCAATTGCGTCATCAGCCCGACCAGGGCCACCAGGAACGCCGCGCACAGGTAGTTCACCCAGGGAAAGCCGGGGGATGGGAAATGCAGCTGGGCAGCATCGTGCGCCCGCCGGAATCGCAGGTGGACCAGCACGATCATCATCCAGGTCGTTGCGGCGGCAGCGGTGGCGACCGCCATGATGCGCATGAAGGCGCCTTCGGGGACCAGGAAATTGATCACCACGATCAGCAGCGTGCAGGCCGACGAGAACAGGATGCCGACCCAGGGGACCTGACGCCGGCTCAGGCGCAGAAAAATACGCGGCGCGTTACCCTGTTCAGCCAGGCTGTAGAGCATGCGGCCATTGCTGTACATGCCGCTGTTGTAGACCGAAATGGCGGCGCTCAGTACCACCAGGTTCAGGATGTCCGGCGCAGCGGGGATGCCCAGGCGGGAAAAGATCAGCACGAAGGGGCTGCCGTCCAGGCCGACTTCGTTCCAGGGGTACAGCGTCACCAGGACGGTCAGCGCGCCAATGTAGAAGATCAGGATGCGCCAGATCACCTGGTTTACGGCGCGCGGAATGCTGCGTTGGGGGTCATCGGCTTCACCCGCTGTGATGCCGACCAGTTCAGTACCGCCGAAAGAGAACATCACCACCACCAGCGACAACAGCAGGCCGTGGATGCCGTTGGGCAGGAAGCCGCCGTGCACCCATAGATTGCTCAGGCCGCTGGCCTTCTGGTCCGAACCCAGGACGATCAGCAGCAGCCCCAGGATGATCATGCCGACGATGGCGGCGATCTTGATGAAGGCCAGCCAGAACTCGCTTTCACCATACAGACGCACGTTCAGCAGATTCAGCGCCGTGATGCTCAGCAAGACGATCAGGGCGCTGGCCCAGGCGGGGAAATCCGGCAGCCAGTAGCTCACGTAGATGCCCACCACCGACAGTTCCGCCATGCTGACCAGCACGTATAGCAGCCAATAGTTCCAGCCCGACAGAAAGCCCGCGAAGCCGCCCCAGTAACGATAGGCAAAATGACTGAAGGCGCCACTGACGGGTTCCTGCGTGGACATTTCACCCAGCATGCGCATGATCAGGTAGATCGCCAGGCCGCCGATCAGGTAGGACAGGATGATGCCGGGGCCGACCAGTTGGATGGAGGCGGCCGAACCGTAGAACAGGCCGGTGCCGATGGCGCCGCCCAGGGCAATCATCTGGATGTGGCGATTCTTCAGGCTACGTGCCAGGGTGGCGGGGGAGGCGTTGGGTGTGGAGGCGGATGCAGACATGAACAAGTGGTGCGAGGCAATGGAATCGGGCGGGGATGCGGCGGGGCAGATCAGGTGCCGGTGTCAGGGATGGCTGCTGCCGGGCCGCAGGCTGCAAGCATCCGATGCAGTTGTTCGACCCGGGGCGCCAGGGTGGCGCAGACATCCGACCAGACGGCAGCGCGGGCAGCGTCGTGCCGGGCTGGCGCCCAGATGGCATCGGGGAAGCGGGGATCGCCGCGCCAGCGGGGAATCAGATGCCAATGCAGGTGGGGCACCTGATTGCCGAGACTGGCCAGATTGATCTTGTCGGGTTGCAGCAGGGCCCGCTGCAGGCGCTCGACCTGGAATACGGTGCGCATCAGGTGCAGGCGATCCGGTTCGTCGAGGTCCGTCATTTCGGTCACGTGCTGCTGCCAGATGACACGCAGATAGCCTGGATGACCGGGATCATCCACGTGGATGATGCGCAGCCGGTCGTCCTGCCAGAGCAGGCGGTCGCGGTCGGGGGAACAGAGCGGGCAGTCGGGGTGAGAGGCCATGTCGAAGGCAGCTGGGTCGGACGTCCGCCCCCGCAGGCACGGGGGCGGCGCGGGGTCAGCGGGCAAAGAACAGTTCGTGCAGGGCAGCGCCCGGATCCGGCGCACGCATGAAGGCCTCGCCGACCAGGAATGCCTGGACGCCGTGTGCGCGCATGCGATCGACGTCCTCGGGCAGCAGAATGCCGCTTTCAGTCACGACCCGTTTGCCTGCGGGCAGGTCCTTCAGCATCGACAGGGTGGTTTCCAGGCGCGTTTCGAAGGTACGCAGATTCCGGTTGTTGATGCCGATCAGCGGTGTGTCCAGGGCCAGGGCGGCATCCAGTTCTGTGTGATCGTGGACTTCGACCAGCACGTCCATGCCCAGGTCGGTGGCGACGGTTTCCAGTTCGCGCAGCTGGGTAGGCGACAGGGCGGCGGCAATCAGCAGCACGCAGTCAGCCCCCAGCGCCCGGGCCTGGATGACCTGATAGGGATCGATCAGGAAATCCTTGCGCAGCACGGGCAGGCTGCAGGCCGCGCGCGCCTGGCGCAGATGATCGGACCCCCCCTGGAAATACTGCACGTCAGTCAGGACCGACAGGCAGGCAGCGCCATGGCAGGCGTAGCTGGTGGCGATGTCCACCGGGCGGAAGTCCTCGCGGATCACGCCCTTGGAGGGGGATGCTTTTTTGATTTCCGCGATCACGGCGGGTTTGCCCTGGGCGATCCGGTCTTCGATGGCGCGTGCGAAGCCGCGGATGTCCTGGCGGCTCTGGGCTTCGCGCAGGACTTCGGATTCGCTGCGCATCTGCCGCGCGGTGGCTACTTCGGCGCGCTTGGTATCCAGGATTCTGGCCAGGATGTCGTTCATGCGGAAAACCTTTGCGTGTATTGGCGGAATTGTTCCAGCTTGTCGCGCGCGGCGCCCGAGGCAATGAGTTCGAATGCCTGGCGGATGCCGGCGTCGATCGAGTCGGCGCGCTGGCCAGCGTACAGTGCCAGGCCGGCGTTCAGGGCGACGATGTCGCGGGCCGTGCCGGCCGTGTTGTTCAGCGCGGCGCGCACCAGTTGCGCGGATTCGTCGCGGTTGGCGACCTTGATGCTGCGATTGGACACCATGGCCATGCCGAAATCTTCGGGATGGATCTCGTATTCGCGGACTTCGTCGTCCTTCAGTTCGCCCACCAGGGTGGCGGCGCCCAGAGAAGCCTCGTCCATGCCGTCCTTGCCGTGCACGATCAGCACGTGGCGCGACCCCAGGCGTTGCAGCACGCGCACCAGGATACCGACCAGATCAGGGTGGAACACCCCCATGAGCTGATTGGCGGCGCCGGCCGGATTGGTCAGCGGGCCCAGGATGTTGAAGATCGTGCGTACGCCCAGTTCGCGGCGCACGGCGGCGACGTTTTTCATGGCACCGTGGTGTGCTGGAGCGAACATGAAGCCGATGCCGGTGGCCTCGATGGATTCGGCGACCTGGGCCGGCGTGGCGGTCAGCCGCACGCCCAGGGCTTCCAGGACGTCGGCGCTGCCCGACGAGGACGAGGCGCTGCGGTTGCCGTGCTTGGCAATCTTGACCCCGCCTGCGGCGGCGACGAACATGGCGGCGGTCGAAATGTTGAAGGTGTGGGATCCGTCCCCGCCCGTGCCGCACATGTCGAGCAGTTCTTCGGGGTAAGGGGTGTCGACGCCCAGGGCGAATTCGCGCATGACCTGGGCGGCGGCCGTGATTTCACCGACGGTTTCCTTTTTGACGCGCAGGCCCATCAGCAGGGCGCTGGCCAACTGGGGGGGCATTTCCCCGCGCATCAGCATGCGCATCAGTTCCAGCATTTCGTCGTGGAAGATTTCCCGGTGCTCGATGCAGCGGGCCAGGGCCTCGGTTGGGGTAATGGGCGGCATGTGGATGATTCCTTCTGTCTTCGTGTCTGTCGGATGGCCTGTTCGAGGGCGTCAGAGTTCCAGGAAATTGCGCAGCAGCGCGTGACCGTGTTCGCTGAGCACGGATTCCGGGTGGAACTGCACGCCGTAGACGGGCAGGGACTTGTGGGCAACACCCATGATCTCGCCGTCGGCAGTCTCGGCCGTGATCTCCAGGCAGTCAGGCAGCGAGCCGCGTTCGATGGCCAGGGAATGATAGCGAGTGACGGTGTACGGCGAGGGCAGCCCGGCGAAGACGTCGGTGCCCCGGTGCGTGATCGGCGAGACCTTGCCGTGCATGATTTCCTGGGCGCGCACGATGCGGCCGCCATAGGCGGCGCCGATGGCCTGGTGCCCAAGGCAGACGCCCAGGATGGGTTTCTTGCCGGCGAAATGCCGGATCAGTTCGATGGAAATGCCGGCCTCGGCCGGTGAGCATGGCCCTGGGGACACGCAGATGCGGTCCGGGTCGATCGCCTCGATTCCGGCGAGATCGATCTGGTCATTGCGCACGACCTGGACCTGGGCGCCCAGTTCGCCGAAATACTGCACCAGGTTGTAGGTGAAGGAATCGTAATTGTCCAGCATCAGCAGCTTCATGATCGGGTCGTCCTGGTCAGAGTCGGGAAACGAGCGCGCAGGCGGGGGCGTGCTGCGGAAGCCGGAGAATGTGGCAGGGGAATGATGATACGGACATGGTCTTCCTTGGAGTCAGGAGCCGCCGCACCGGAGACAGATTCGCTGGGACCATGCCTGCCAGAACGGCGGCAAGGTGCGATGAATCACGCATGAGGATGCCGCCCCTAGGAGGAGCGCCACCAGAACGAAGCGTGTACGGTCGCATGTGAAATCATGGCAAGCATTCTACTGTGCGCCCGGGGCGCTGTCGAGCGGGGTAAATACCGAGAGAGTCGAATCTCTGGCGTTTGCTGGAATATTGGCCTGAACAGATTTGATAGGTCATACCATTATCCGGATTGATTCATAGAGGATCTGTTCTCTATAATGCCGAAACCATCCGCTATCCGGATAATTGGCCAGACCATTAAGCAGGCATCTGATTGAGCATGCGCCTTTCCGACCGGATCGCAGAACAGATCCAGGCCCTGATCGACGAACAGGGACTCAAGCCCGGCGACCGCCTGCCGGCCGAGCGCCGGCTGGCCGAGGATCTGGGGGTTTCGCGGCCTTCGATCCGCGAGGCCATCCGCCAGCTGGCCAGCCAGGGGCTGTTGCGCAGCCGCCAGGGTGGTGGCACCTATGTCCAGCATGTCCATGCGGACTCCGTCTCGGTGGGTACCTGGCCCGAACGGCACCTGGTGCGTCCGTTGGACGAACTGGTGTCCGATGACCCCGAGTACCGCTACGATGTGCTGGAGGCCCGCCATGCGCTGGAAGGCGGCACGGCCTGGCATGCCGCCTTGCGCGCGACGGCGCAGGATCGACGGGAGATTCTGCGCCGTTTCGAGGACATGGTGCGTTTCCAGGGCCGCCATGATGCGGATCTGTCGGCGCAGGCCGACGCCCGCTTCCATCTGGCCATCGCCGAAGCGTCCCACAATGCGGTGTTGCTGCAGATGATGCGTGGTGTATTCGAACTGCTGCGTGCCACGGTCACCGAAAATCGCCAGCGGATGTACCTGATCCAGCATACCCAGGATCAGCTGACGGCCCAGCATCAGGCGCTGATGGAAGCCATCCTGCGTGGCGATGCTGAAACCGCCCGGGCAACGGTCTGGCGCCACATCGAGTTTGTACACGGCAGTGTGCGCGGACTTGACGAAGATGAAGCCCGTCGCGCGCGTGTTTCCCGCCTGCCTCCTTTCACAGCGCTATCATGATCATTTCCGCATCTACCGATTACCGCGAAGCCGCCCGGCGGCGGCTGCCCCCTTTTCTGTTCCATTACGGCGACGGCGGGGCGTACGCCGAATCCACCCTGCGGCGCAATGTCAGCGACCTGGCGGACGTGGCGCTGCGCCAGCGGGTGTTGAATGACATGTCCAAGTTGGACCTGTCCACACGGCTGTTCAATGAATCCCTGTCCATGCCGGTTGCTTTGGCGCCAGTGGGCCTGACGGGGATGTACGCCCGCCGAGGCGAGGTCCAGGCGGCACGGGCCGCGGATCGCAAGGGCATCCCCTATACCCTGTCCACCGTGTCGGTCTGCCCTATCGAGGAAGTCGCGCCCGGGATCAGCCGGCCCATGTGGTTCCAGCTGTATGTGCTGAAGGACCGGGGTTTCATGAAAAGCGTGCTGGAACGCGCCCAGGCGGCTGGGGTCTCGACGCTGGTGTTCACCGTGGACATGCCGGTACCGGGCGCGCGCTACCGCGATGCCCACGCGGGGATGAGCGGCCCGTACGCCGCCTTGCGCCGCTATGTCCAGGCCGTGCTGCATCCACGCTGGGCCTGGGATGTGGGCCTGTGGGGGCGGCCGCACGATCTGGGCAATGTCTCCAGGTACCTGGGCAAGCCGACCGGGCTGGAGGACTACATCGGCTGGCTGGGCGCCAACTTCGATCCTTCGATTTCCTGGAAGGATCTGCAGTGGATCCGCGATTTCTGGCAGGGACCGATGGTCATCAAGGGCATTCTGGACCCGGACGATGCGCGCGAGGCGGTGCGTTTCGGGGCCGACGGCATCGTGGTGTCCAATCACGGCGGGCGGCAACTGGACGGGGTGCTGTCCACGGCCCGCGCCCTGCCGGCGATCGCCGATGCGGTCAAGGGCGATATCACGCTGCTGGCGGATTCGGGGATTCGTACCGGCCTGGACGTAGTGCGCATGCTGGCGCTGGGCGCGGATACCGTGCTGCTGGGCCGCGCCTGGCTGTATGCCTTGGCGACAGACGGCGAGGCGGGGGTCGCCAATCTGCTGGATCTGATCGAAAAGGAAATGCGCGTGGCCATGACGCTGACCGGCGCGCGCACCGTTGCCGACATCACGCGGGATTTGCTGGTGCGTGGCTGAATGCCTGAATGCCGCCGCACTGGTCTTGGGCATCCGCCCGGTACCGATGGTCAGCGTGTGGCAGGCATCTACCGGTGCTCCGTCATGTTCGCCAGCGGTCGCTACGTGATGCTGGACGACGGCATGGGATTCAGCCTGGTGCCGTGGCGGCCGGTGATCGAACTGCGGCTGGAGCAGCAGTTCGCCGTGCGCAGTGCTGGCGTGTCGTGGGGAATTGGGCGCACACGCGGGCCATCAATCGGATGAGCGCCGCCTACAGGCTCGCTGCCAGTTCCTGGGGCGTCATCCACACGTTTTGGCTGCCTTGCATCAATTTCAGCGCCCATTCAACGAAGACGCGAACCCGAACTGAAAGCTGCTTGTTGCTGGGGTAGATGATGTGAATGGGACGGGCAGGGAAAGACCAGTGCGGAAGTACCGGCACCAGCTTACCGGCGCGTACCCAGCTTTCGACCGCGAACGGCGAGCCCGGACAGATGCCGCTGCCGGTCATGCATGCCGCAATCGCCACGTCCGGATCATCGAACTGCAAGCCGTCCGCCGCAGACAGGTCGAACGCATCCGAGGCCGCCTCCAGCCGCCAGGCAAAGGGATGGCGTTGCCCGCTGAACCACGAGAGCAGGCGATGGCGGGCCAGTTCTCGAGGATGATGCAGCGGGCCTTCCGCTTCGAGATAGGCCGGGGCGGCATAGAGTCCGAAACGAACGTCGCAGACGTGGCGTGCGATCAGACTCGAATCCTCCAGGGGGCCACCACGGATCGCAACGTCGATGCCTTCCTCCAGCAGATGGCTGATGCGATCATTGCTACCCAGCCGGACCAAGAGGTCGGGATAGAGCGCCTTGAATTCATATAGGCGCGGCGCGATCACCCAGCGTGCGACGGACACCAGCACCTCGATCCGTAGCCGGCCCCGTGGTTGCACCGTGCAGTTCTTGAGTGCCCCTTCCAGTTCGTCGATCTCTTGGAGAATGGCCTGGCAGCGTTCGTAATAGGCTTGCCCGTCCTCGGTCAAGCTCAAGGCCCGGGTTGTTCGATGAAGCAAGCGTACGTCCAGGTGGCGCTCCAGGTCGGACACTCGCTGGGACACGCGCGCCTTGGGCAACGCCAGCACGTCTGCCGCCTTCGTGAAGCTGCCAGCCTCCACTACTGTGGCGAAGGTCGCCATCGCCGAGAGTTTGTCCATTCGATTGTTCAATTAAATTGAACTGAGAGTCATTATTTCAAGTATATATCTCTGTTTCAATAATAAATAAACTTTACCTCGCACCCCATCCAACCGAGTTGATGACATGCTCAAATCCCTGGCAACCGCTGTCGTGCTGTCCCTGACCGTTCTTGGCGGCGTTCAAGCGCAAGCGCAATTCATGGCGTCCAAGGTGCCGATCACGCTCACCAACCGTCAGGTCTACCAGGCCGACGGTACCTGGGCCCATGCCATCGACAACCCGTTCGGCATCGCACAGCCGGCGCAATGATCCGGCCATCCCCCCATCGGCTTGCCGATACTCCCCTTCAACCCGACACGAGACATTCGACCATGATTCACTGCGATCCCATCACCGGCGCCTGCCTTCTGCCCGAGCAGGACAAACCGGTCGTTCCTGTACCGCCGGCGAAGCGCAGCGGATGGGCGGTGCACTACGTTGGCGATCCGATGTGTTCGTGGTGCTGGGGCATTTCACCCACCGTTGGCGAAGTCGCCGCCTTCTGCGCCGCTGCGGGCATCGAATTCTTAGTGACGGTTGGCGGCTTGCGCGCCGGCGGAGGCGACCCATGGAACGAAAAGTTCAAGGCGTTCCTGCGCACGGAGTGGAATCACATTGCCGAAGTCACCGGGCAGCCGTTCGGCTGCACCTTGCTGGATCTGCCGCAGTTCGACTACGACACCGAGCCTGCGTGCCGGGCGGTCGCGGCCATCAAGTTGCTCCAAGCCAGGGACTCGCTCGATGCCTCGACTGTGCTGAAGTTCTTCTCTGCGGTACAGCGCAAGTTCTATGTCGAGGGGGAAGACCCCAAGGCCACGGATTTCTACCGGGACATCTGCGCGGGCCTCGGCCTCGATTTCGACATATTTCACAGCCTGTTCGAGTCAGCCGAAGCCCGGCAGGCAGTGCGGCAGGAGTTCGTGCGCTGTCGCCAATGGGGCGTGCGTTCCTTCCCGACTCTGCTGCTGGAGCAGGGCCAGGATGTCACGCCGCTTGCCGTGGGCTTTGTCACCACGGAACAAGTGATCGCCAAGCTGCGCCAGGCGATCACGGCTGCAGGGTAATCCCCCTTTTTGCCTTGGGGCCGCCCCAAGGCAAACATTCAGATCGGCTCGTCCAGCCCGAATTGCACCTGTTCGGCCGCGCGCAGCAGAGCGCGGGCCTTGGCCTCGGTTTCCTGCCATTCCTTTTCGGGGTCCGAATCGGCGACGATGCCGGCGGCGGCCTGCACATACAGCATGCCGTCGCGGATGATGCCGGTACGGATGGCGATGGCCAGGTCCATTTCGCCGCCGTAGCTCATGTAGCCGGCGGCGCCGCCGTAGATGCCGCGCTGGACGGGTTCGAGTTCATCGATGATTTCCATGGCGCGGACCTTGGGCGCGCCGGTCAGCGTGCCGGCCGGGAAGGTTGCGCGCAGCACGTCGATGTTGCTCATGCCGTCGTTCAGTTCGCCGCGCACGTTGGACACCAGGTGCATGACGTGGGAATAGCGTTCGATGGCCATGGTGTCGGTGACTTCGACCGTGCCGGGCTTGGACACGCGGCCGATGTCGTTGCGCGCCAGGTCGATCAGCATGACATGCTCGGCGCGTTCTTTCGGGTCGGCCAGCAGTTCCTGTTCCAGGCGCAGGTCTTCGTCCTGGGTGGCGCCGCGCTTGCGCGTGCCGGCCAGGGGGCGGATGGTGACCATTTCGCGGATGCGACCGTCCTCGAATTCACGGTCCTGACGCACCAGGATCTCGGGCGAGGCACCCACGATGTGGAAGGTGTCGAAATTCCAGTAGTACATGTAGGGCGAGGGGTTCAGGGACCGCAGCGCCCGGTACAGCGACAGGGGGGAGTCACGGAAAGGCTTGGCGATCACCTGGCCGATCTGGACCTGCATCAGGTCGCCGGCCGCGATGTAGTCCTTGGCCTTGCGCACGGCGGCCAGGTAGTCGTCTTTCTTGAAGTCGCGTTCCGTGGGCGTTTGCATGCTGGCGTAGGCATAGGGGATGACCACGGGTGTGCGCAGTTTTTCGCGCAGGGCCTTGAGGCGACGGCGGGCCAGGGAATAGGCTTCTGGTTGCTGGGGATCGGCGTAGACGATCAGGTAGGTGCGACCCGCCAGGTTGTCCACGATGACGAGTTCGTCGATCTGCAGCAGCATGATGTCGGGTGTGCCCGGCTGCTGGCCTGCCGGACGTGGTTTGACGCAGGGGCCCAGGCGCGGTTCGATGTGGCGCACGGTGTCGTAGCCGAAATAGCCCGCCAGGCCGCCGGCAAAGCGCGGCATGCCGGGGCGCAGGGCCACCCGGAAACGTTTCTGGAAGGACTCGATGAAGGCCAGGGGATCGCCTTCGTGGGTTTCCACGACCTGGCCGCGCGTCACGACTTCGGTCGTGGTGCCGGTCGCACGGATCAGGGTCTTGGCCGGCAGGCCGATGAAGGAATAGCGGCCGAAGCGTTCGCCGCCGACGACCGATTCCATCAGGCAGCTGTTGCGCCCGGCTTCCGGCCCCGCATGGGCCAGTTTCAGGTAGATCGCCAGCGGTGTATCCAGGTCGGCATAGGTTTCCGCGATCAGCGGGATCCGGTTGTAGCCTTGGGCGGCCAGTGCGTTGAATTCGATTTCCGTCATGGTGGTCTCTGGGTAGAAGAAGGGGACCGGGACAGAATTGAAACAACCCGGCCGATCAAGGGTCCGGGTTGCGGAGGCGGGCGGCGCGGGTAGGCCCGCGCGCCGGGTGACCGTGACTACCCGGAACAAAGACACCACCAGCGCCAATAGGCGCCAGTGGTGATCGGGTAGTAGCGGATGGTGTTCATGCAGGTTCGGTCTGGGGGTTCGTGCCGGCGGCCCATTGGGCTGCCTCGACGAGGGACTCAACTATAGCATCCACCGGCAGGCTCTGCACGGGCCGGCCTTCGTTGTAGCCATAGGGCAGGGCCAGCACGCGCATGCCGGCGGCCTTGGCCGCCTGGGCGTCGTTGATCGAATCGCCGATGAACAGGGCCTGGTCGGGCGTGATGCCCAGCAGTTCACAGGCGTGGAACAGCGGCATCGGATCCGGTTTCTTGCGTGCGCAGGTGTCGCCGCAGACGACGACCTCGAAGTAGGCGTCCAGGCCCGTCTGGCGCAGCAGGGGGGTGGTGAATTCGGTGCCCTTGTTGGTGACCACCGCCAGGCGGGCCCCCTGGGCGCGGAAGGCCTGCAGGCCAGCCAGCACGCCGGGGTACAGGCGGCTGCGCTGGCCGTTCAGGGCGCGGTAGTGATCCTGGTAGCGGGCCAGGCCGCGCATGACCATGTCCACGCTGGCTGGGCTGCCCTCGTGGCCCAGGGCGCGAATGACCAGTTGTTCCACGCCTTTGCCGATGTAGGTGGCGATGATGTCTTCGGCGATCGGTGCCAGGCCCATGTCCTGGCGCATGGCATTGGCAGCGTCCGCCAGGTCGGGCAGGGTGTCCAGCAAGGTGCCGTCCAGGTCGAGCAGAATTCCGGAAAATTGCATGGTGTTGCGTGCTGGAAAAAGCAGCCGAATGGGATCGGCAGCCGAGTGAGTCATGGGTGCCGGCTTCGGCTGGCCGCCATCGTATCATCAAACATGCCAGCCCGATTCGTGACAGATCACGAATGCCTGGCGGTCGTTGCGCGGCGCTGGGCATCCCCCTGGTCGATACCGTGGCGCAGGGCCGCGATCACGCGGGCATAGTCCGGCTGGCCGAACACGGCCGAGCCCGCGACGAAGACATCGGCTCCGGCGGCGCGGATGGCGGCGATGTTGTCGATCTTGACCCCGCCATCGACCTCCAGATCGATGGCCTGGCCGCCTTCGGCTTGCCAATGGTCGATGCGGGTGCGGACCTGGGCGAGCTTGTCCAGTGTATGCGGGATGAAGGACTGCCCCCCGAAGCCGGGGTTGACCGACATCAGCAGAATCAGATCGAGGCGTTCCATGACGTGGTCCAGCCATTCCAGCGGCGTGGCCGGGTTGAGCACCAGGCCGGCCCGGCAACCGTGGTCGCGGATCAGGGCCAGGGTCCGGTCGACGTGGCGCGAGGCTTCCGGGTGGAAGCTGATGATGTCCGCGCCGGCCTTGGCGAAGGCGGGCACGAGCGCATCGACGGGCTCGACCATCAGGTGAACGTCGATGGGGGCCGTGGTGTGGGGCCGCAGGGCTGCGCACACCATGGGACCCATGGTCAGGTTGGGCACGTAGTGGTTGTCCATGACGTCGAAATGGATCCAATCGGCGCCTGCGGCCACCACGGTGGCGACTTCTTCGCCCAGGCGGGCGAAATCGGCGGACAGCAGACTGGGGGCGATTCGGGCGGCGGGCAGTTCGGTCATGGCGAAAGAGGGTCCGGATATGTCATGATGACGGTTTTGCAGCCCACATTCTAGTGCACCCCCGGGTGCCGCAAGCAGGCATGAAAATCCATTGGTTGTCCGTTGCTGCGCTGGTCGCCCTGAGCGCCTGTTCCTCGGTTCCCCTCGAAGAACCTGCCCCAGGCGACGGGGCCGGGGCGCCGCTGTCGCTCGAACAGCCCTTGTCCGTGCCACCACTGTCGGCGCTGCCCGAAACGCCTGTGCGGCCTTTGCACGGCCGCTACACGGCGGTGTCCTGGGGCAGTGTGCCGGGCTGGGCAGATGATGATCTGGGCCATGTCTGGAAGGCATTGCTGAATGATTGCCGGGGGCTGATGCGGCCCGTGTCGGGCTCGTTGGCGTTGCCGGCTCGGGCAGCGCCCAGGGCCTGGCAGCCAGTCTGCCGGGCGGCGGTGCAGTCTGGTCTGGGTCCCCAGGCCGGTGGCCTGGCCGTGCGCCAGTTCCTGCAGGAACAATTGCGCCCCTGGCGACTGGACGATGCTTCCGGGCAGGCGGCCGCCGGCACGGTGACGGGCTATTACGAACCGCTCATCCGGGCGTCGCGCGTGCGCCAAGGAGCCTATCAATGGCCGCTCTATGCCACGCCGGATGACCTGTTGACCATCGACCTGGGGGCGGTCTATCCGGAACTGGCCGGCAAGCGGGTGCGCGGCAAACTCGAAGGCCGCCGGGTCGTGCCCTACGATACACGGGCGCAGATCGCAGCCGATCCCGACCGCCAGCCGGCCGTCATCGTCTGGGCGGACGATCCCGTCGAGGCGTTCTTCCTGCAGATCCAGGGTTCGGGGCGGGCCATCCTGCCCGACGGCGGGGTTCTGCGGCTGGCTTATGCAGATCATAATGGCCGACCGTATGCCTCCATTGGCCAGTGGTTGGCCCGCCAGGGCGAAATGCCGCTTGCCCGGACATCCATGCAGAACATCAAGGCCTGGGCGCGCGCGCATCCGGACCGCGTCACGGAACTGCTGAACGTGAATCCTGCCATGGTGTTCTTCCGCGAGGAACCCATCGTCGATCCGGAACTCGGCCCCCGAGGCGCCTACGGGGTGCCGTTGATGCCGCAGCGGTCGATTGCCGTGGACCCGGCCTACGTGCCGCTGGGTACGCCGGTATTCCTGGATGTGGGCCCCCAAGGGGGGGCGGCGCCGTTGCGGCGGTTGGTGTTCGCCCAGGACACGGGGGCTGCGATCAAGGGGGCTGCACGGGCCGACTTCTACTGGGGGACGGGCGAAGCCGCTGGCGCACGCGCTGGCCGCATGAAGCAGTCGGGCCGCATGTGGCTATTGTGGCCTGCGCGTGCGGGGGCGCCGTCGGCGCGGTGAGGCTGCTGGTGGCATGGCTGAAACCGGATTTTCTCTTGGCCTGAAACAATGCGCGCGGCGGTGCCGCGCGGTAGGATGAGTGCATGAAAAATCAGGAATCCATACTGGTCTGCGGCACCGGCATTGCAGGCCTGGCGTGTGCATTGGGGCTGGCGCGGGCAGGGCTGCCCGCCGCCCTGCTGGGGCCGCGCCAGATGCCGGCGGTGCGGGGGGCCGATGACTACCATCCGCGTGTCTACGCGATTTCACCTGCCAGCCGCGCCCTGCTCGATCGCCTGGGTGCCTGGCGGCTGATGGATGCGCGTCGCGTCACGGCTGTCGAGGCCATGGAAATCCAGGGGGATGCCGATGGCCGACTGGATCTGTCAGCCTGGCAGGACGCACGCGATTCCCTGGCCTGGATCGTCGAATCCGGTGAACTTGAACGCGCGCTCCAGCAGGCCGTCCAGGTCATGGGCATTGTCTGGCACGAGGATCGTTTCCAGTCCTTGGAATTCCGCGCGGCGGGCGTGCGGGTGACGACCAGCCAGGGCCGTGTGCTGGACGCCGCATTGCTGGTGGGCGCGGATGGTGCCCGGTCCCCGGTGCGGCAGGCGGCCGGCATTGAACACCACTACACGCCGTATGGCGACATGGGGGTCGTCGCGCATCTGGACATCGGCCTGCCGCACCAGCACCGTGCCTGTCAGTGGTTCACGGGCGACAGTGTGTTCGCTTTGTTGCCGATGCCGGATACGGCGGATGGACCCCAGGCATCCCTGGTGTGGTCGATGCACGAAGGCCAGGCACAAAAATGGCTGGCGATGGATGCCGATGCCCAGCAGGCGTTTTTTGCCGCGCATGCGCGCGCCATCACGGGTGATCGCCTGGGGCATCTGCGCTTGCGCACGCGCCCCCAGGGTTTCCCATTGACGCTGGAACGCAGCGCCATGATTGCCCCGGGCGTTGCCCTGGTGGGGGATGCCGCGCATCGGGTCCATCCGTTGGCCGGACAGGGCCTGAACCTGGGGCTGGGCGACGTGCAGGATCTGCTGGATGTCCTGCAGGCGCGCGGTCCCCATCGCGCGCCGGGCGATCCGCGCGTCCTGGCGCGCTATCGTCGCCGTCGGGCCGAACCGGTCTGGGCCATGGGGCTGGTCACGGACGGCCTGCATCGTTTGTTTGGGGCCTCGAATGCCCCGATGGCCTGGGCCCGCAACCAGGGCATGCGCATCGTCGATGGCCTGCCTTTCCTGAAACGCCGCCTGATCCGGGCGGCCGCCGGCGACTGAATGCCGGTGTGTTTTTCCAAGGTATACACATGAAACCTTCTTTGATCCTGGCCGCGTTGCTGTTGTGCGGCGGCAGTCTGTCCGCCCTGGCACAGCCTGCGGGTGATCGGGTGCTGAGCACCCAGCCATCGGCCCAGGCGGCACCGGCCAATGCGTCAGCGCCAGCGCGTGCCGACACGGCGGACCGTGTGCTGTCCACGGCACCTGTCCAGGCCGATTCGGCTGCCGCCGTCACCCGGACCTTTGAGCAACGCTTTCCCGGAATTCATGTGGACGCCGTCCGGGTGACGCCCATGAACGGGATCTTCGAGGTCCAGGTCGGCATGGATCTGTTGTACACCGATGCCCAGGTGGATTATGTGCTGCAGGGGTCGATGATCGATGCGCATGCGCGCCGCGACCTGACGGCCGAACGGCTCGAATCCCTGCAGCAGGTGGCGTTCGACAGCCTGCCGCTGGACCAGGCGATCAAGCAGGTCAAGGGGACTGGCGCGCGTAAGATCGCCGTGTTCGAGGATCCCAACTGCGGCTATTGCAAGCAGTTGCACCGGACGCTGGAAGACGTCGATGACATCACAGTCTATACCTTTCTGTTTCCGATCCTGACGCCGGATTCCACCACCCGCTCGCGTGACATCTGGTGTGCTGCCGATCGCGCCAAGGCCTGGAAGGCCTGGATGCTGGACGGCCAGGACCCGGCCAAGGCCGAATGCGACACGCCGATCCAGGCCAATCTGGCCCTGGGGCGCCAGCTGAATGTGCGCGGCACGCCGGCGCTGTTCTTCGCCGATGGATCTCGCATCAACGGCGCGCTGCCGCTGAAGGCACTGGAAAAGAAACTGAACGAACTCGAAAAGCCTGGGACTGTCCCTGCGGACTGATCCCAGGCGGGCGCACTATTCCAGCAGCTTCCAGGCGCCGTCCCGGACGGTGATGAGTTCACGGCCACGCTGGTCGAAGCCGCTGTGGTCTTCGGGCGTCATGGTGTAGACCCCCTGGGTGGCGACCAGTTCGTGCGTCTGTTCCAGGGCATCGCGCAGGGCACGGCGGAATTCCGCCGTGCCTGGCTTGGCGGATTCCAGGGCGACCGGAATGGCGTGTTGCAGCAGCAGGCCGGCATCGTAGACGTTGGCCCCGAAAGTCGCTGGTTTTTCGCCGTACATGGCCTGGTAGCGCTGGATGTAGTCCTGGACGATGGGTTTGGACGGATTGCTGTCGGGGATTTCGGGCAGTACCAGCATCAGGCTGGCGGCCAGGATGGTGCCATCCGCCGACTTGCCGGCGAACTTCAGGAAAGCAGGCAGGGCGGCGCCATGGGTCTGGTAATAGCGACCCTTGTAGCCCTGTTGCGCCAGCGTGGTCTGCGGCAGGGCGGCTGCGCCGCCGGTGCCGGCGATCAGGATGGCGTCTGGCCTGGCCGCCAGCAGTTTCAGGGCCTGGCCGGTCACGGAACTGTCGGTGCGCTGGTAGCGTTCGACCACAGTCAATTCCAGGCCCTGGTCCTTGGCCATGCGGCTGAAGACCTGGTACCAGTCGTCGCCGTAGGCGTCGGCAAAACCGATGAACCCGACAGTCTTGATGCCGCGTTTGAGCATGTCCTGGATCAGGGCCTGGGCGATGATGTCGGTATTCTGGGTGGTCTTGAAGGCCCATTTTTTTTGTTCGGTCATGGGCAGCACGACCGAGGCCGCGCCCACGGGAGCCAGCATCGGGGTGCCGGATTCGGCGGCGAATTGCAGCACGCTCATGGCGTTGGGCGATCCGGTGGGGCCGATCAAGGCGTCCACGTGCGCTTCACTGATCAGTTTCTTGAAAGCCGTGACCGTCTGCGTCGGGTCGCTGGCGTCGTCCAGGGTGATGTATTCGATGGTCTGGTCGCCTGCCTGGGTCGGCAGCAGCGGGACGGTGTTCTTCTGGGGGATGCCGACCAGGGCCGTCGGGCCGGTGGCGGACACGACCACCCCGACTTTCACTTGGGCATGGGCGAGGCATGGGACGGCCAGGGCGGCCATCAGGACCGCACCGGGAAACATCTGAATCAGTCGTGTGGAAAGCGGATGCACGCGTCGCGAGGACGGGTTCAGCGGCCCCCTTGGGATGTGGGTGATCACAGCGGATGTCTCCTGGACGAATTGGAACGGCCTGCAGGCCGCGAGGGGGTGCAAGCCGAGAGGGAGGTTGCTAGGGAACCTCTGAATCAGAGGTTCCCTAGAATTCGGTCCATTCCTCGGTGTCGGCCGAGGCCGGGGCTGGCTTGCCGGGCGCGCGCAGGGCCGGCTTGGCGGTGGTGGCGCGGGGGGCTGGCGCGTCGGCCGGGGCGCTGTGGCGCGGACGTTGCGGAGCGGGGCTGACGACTTTTTCCGGGGCCGAGGGCAGGCGCGCAGGTTGTGCCGGACGCGCGGCGCCGGTGTCCGCGCCCGCCGAGGCGGCAGCGCTGGCGTGCGCACGGGCCTGATCCCTGG
>NZ_JAVERO010000001.1:0-70685 GCF_034007085.1 Castellaniella sp.
AAACAGGGTCAGGGCCAGGGCCAGGGGACGGCGATGGCCCATGTGCAGTTCACACAGCACGCAGGCAGCCACGAACAGCAAGACCAGCATCGCGGCCCATTTGGTCGGCAGCACCCGGCTATGGGAGACCAGCAGGCGCTGATTGCGGGCATCCTCGATATCCATCGTGTAGCGCCGCAGCGATTCGGCAGCACGATGCAGACCGATCTGGCTGGACCCGGCCTCGACTTGCATCGAGATGCGCACCAACGTATCCAGTTGATCCTCGGCGACCTGGCTCGACCGGCCATCGCCCATCAGTAACCATTCGACTTCGATGACCTCGCGGATGTAATCATCCAGCACCCCCGTGACCTGTTCGCGCAGATCGGTCGGCAGGAGTTTGGCAATGCGCAGCGTGTCGGCCACGGCAACGGCCTCTTGTTCCACAGCCGTGCGGCCCTTGGCATCCTGCTGCCAGATATCCGATGCCACGAAGGCGATCACAATGCCTGTGGGCAGCAGAATGCCCGACAGCATGGTGTTGGCCATATTGGAACCCCGTGTGTCGAGGGGCCACAGCCTGCGCAAACCCCACATGGAAATCAGGGCAACGGACGAAAGGCCGCCCACCAGCAGTGTGCAGCCAATGAACATGGCCCATTCGGGCAGGTCGTACATGAAGTCGTACATGTGACCCTCGTGAAATGCCGGCAGACGCAGGCTCTTTGGAAGCGCGTAATGAACGTTTGGCGCGAATCAGAGAATTTCCTGGATCGCCTCGAAAGGACGACACAGGCGCACGCCTTTGTCGGTGACGACAAAAGGCCGGTTCAACAGGACTGGATGCTGTTCGATGGCGTCGAGCAACTGTTCGTCGGTCAGTGAGGGATCCGCCAAGCCCAGGGATTCGTAGATCGGTTCCTTGGAACGCATGGCCTGGCGCACCGTCAGGCCAGCGGACCCGATCAGCGCCCGCAGCGTATCGCGCGGCGGCAAGCCATGCAGATATTCAATCACCTCGACGGGGCGCCCGGTAGCCTGGAGCGTTTCCAGCGCCTTGCGCGACGTGCTGCAACGCGGGTTATGGTAGATTCTGATCATGTCTTCCCCGGATGGAAAGCCATTATTATCCATGATTCGACCTTTTTCGGATCAGCCAGCCGCACTCTGAATCCGCATGCCGCTGCCTCTGCCATGATGTTCTTGCCACTGCCACTCCAATCGTTGAAACACCGTCCCTTTCATCCGCGCACGGCCCTGTCGGCCACTGCCCTGGCCCTGAGCCTGGCCCTGGCCGGTTGCGCCAGTGGCCCGTCCGACAACCTGAGCCTGGTGCCTGCCCAGCTCGATCAGCAGACCCGTCTGGACGGTCTGTTCACACAGCCGGTCAAATGGTCGCGCGAACGGCCGGGCTGCCAGGGCGAATGCCCGAAACTGGTGGTCGATTCCCTGGTGTTCCCAGGGCATCCCCGCCTGACGACCCTGATCGACCATGCGCTGGCCGCCATGACCTGGGTCGATGTCGAGCATGCGGCGCCTTACGATACCCTGGACGGTTTCGAAGCCTATTACTGGAAGACTGCCGGCGCCCGCGACGAGGTCCACCTGACAGCACGAACGCGCTATCGCAATGAGCGCCTGACGGTGGTCGAACTGGACGCGGGCCAGTACCGGACCGGCATGGCCCATGGCATGGGCGGATCGCAGTTGCTGAACTGGGACAATGCCTCGGAAAAAGCCCTGACAATCGACAATTTGCTGGCACCAGGCGCACGGCCAGCCTTTGACGCCGCATTGCGCGCCGAACATGCCCGCTGGCTGGACCAGCATGCGGACGCCATCGACGACCGGGACAGTTTCGACCGCATGTGGCCTTTTGCTTCCAGTGACAACGTGGGTTTGACCGATGCGGGCGTGCTGGTCAAATACCAGCCCTACGAGATCGCCCCTTATGCCTGGGGGCAGCCGGAACTGCTGATCCCCTACGACCGCTTGCGGGGCGTCCTGCGCCCACAGTACCTGCCCCCGCAGTCCTAGGCCTCCTTGCGCGACCATACGCATATAGCAGCATCGCATAATGCGTCGCGTTCATATCGTTGGACGAAACGATTCGTTCTGTCCTGGAAAGGAACGCTTTAACCTGAACCCTCGTTCATCCACCGAGGGTTTTTTTCATGCGATTCCTGCTTTCCCTGGCTGCAGCACTGAGTCTTGCGGGCGCCGCGCATGCGGCCGATGTGACCTTGCTGAATGTGTCCTACGACCCCACGCGGGAACTGTACCAGGCCTATAACGCGGCCTTCGCGCAATACTGGCAGGACAAGACGGGCGATCATGTCGTGATCCGCCAATCGCATGGCGGTTCGGGCAAGCAGGCCCGTTCGGTGATCGATGGCCTGCAAGCCGATGTCGTGACGCTGGCGCTGGCGCCGGACATCGACGCCATCGCGGCCCGTGGATCGATCCGCCAGGATTGGCAACAGCAGCTGCCCCTGAACAGCGCACCCTATACCTCGACCATCGTATTCCTGGTCCGCAAAGGCAATCCCAAACACATCCAGGATTGGGACGACCTGATCAGGCTGGATGTGCAGGTCATCACGCCCAACCCGAAGACTTCCGGCGGCGCGCGCTGGAACTACCTGGCGGCCTGGGGCTATGCCTTGCGCCAGCCTGGCGGCGATGAGACCAAGGCGCGGGAATTCGTCGGCAAACTCTATCGCCAGGTGCCGGTGCTGGATTCGGGGGCGCGAGGCGCGACCACGACCTTTGTCGAACGCGGCATCGGCGATGTCCTGCTGGCCTGGGAAAACGAGGCCTTCCTGGCCATCAAGGAACTGGGTCCCGATCGGGTGGAGATCGTCGTGCCTTCGGTCAGTATTCTGGCCGAACCGCCTGTGGCAGTGGTGGACAAGGTGGTCGAAGCACGCGGTACACGTACCGTGGCCCAAGCCTATCTGGACTATCTGTACACAGAAGCGGGCCAGGAGATCGCGGCACAAAATCACTATCGTCCTACGTTGAAGACAGTCGCCGACCGGCATGCGGAACAATTCCCCCGGCTGTCCCTGTTCACCATCACGGATGTGGCGCCAAGCTGGGCCGAGGCGCAGAAGACGCATTTTGCGGACGGGGGTGTATTCGACCAGATCTACCAGCCGAATGCGCACTGAGTCCATGCCCCTGATGCTTGCGCCACGGACCTTCGCAGCGGCCCCGGTGCTGCCTGGCCGCAACCTGACACTGGGGTTGACGCTGACCTACCTCGGCCTGGTGGTTCTGCTGCCGTTGTCGGCCGCGTTCCTGACGGCCTCGACCCTGAGCGCAGAAGCGTTCTGGCGGGCGGTCAGCGCACCCCGTGTGCTGGCCTCGTATCGCCTGAGCTTTGGTGCCGCGCTGCTGGCCGGGGCCGTGAACGCCGTGTTCGGTGGCGTGGTGGCCTGGGTGCTGGTGCGATACGACTTCCCCGGCAAACGGCTGATCGATGCCCTGGTGGATCTGCCCTTTGCCCTGCCCACAGCGGTGGCCGGGATCGCCCTGAGTTCACTGTACGCGCCCAATGGCTGGCTGGGCGCGCTGCTGGCGCCGCTGGGCATTCAGGTCGCTTTCAAACCACTGGGCGTCGTGGTAGCGCTGATTTTCATTGGCCTGCCTTTTGTCGTGCGGACGGTCCAGCCGGTGCTGGAGGACATGGCGCCCGAATACGAGGAAGCAGCCAGCAGCCTGGGCGCTTCGCGCGGGCAGGTCTTTGTCCGCGTGGTCTTTCCCACCATCCTGCCGGCCCTGATGACGGGTTTCGCCCTGGCCTTCGCACGCGCGGCCGGTGAATATGGTTCGGTGATCTTCATTGCCGGCAATATGCCGATGATCTCGGAAATCACCCCGCTGCTGATCGTCACCAAGCTGGAGCAATACGACTATGCGGGCGCCACCGCCATTGCCGTGGTGATGCTGGGAATTTCCTTTCTGTTGCTGCTGGCCATCAATCTGCTGCAGGCCTGGACGCGGCGTCGTTCGTCCGGTCTGCCCTGAACTGCCGGGGTTCAATCCATGACTTCCATCACGCTCGATACGCGCGCCCGAGACTTCGCTGCCCTGAGCCCGCCTGCCGAAGGCCGGTTCATACGGCTGGCGCTGATGGGCACGGCGTTCGCATTCCTGTTTCTGTTCCTGTTCATTCCGCTGGCGGCGGTCTTCCACGAGGCGTTGAGCAAGGGCTGGGCAGCTTGCGTGGCCGCAATCGCCGAGCCCGACGCGCGTGCGGCCATCCGCCTGACGTTGACTGCGGCCGGGATCGCCGTGCCCTTGAACCTGGCGTTCGGGATCTGTGCAGCCTGGGCCATTGCCCGCTTCGACTTCCGGGGCAAGAGCCTGCTCGTCACGATGATCGACCTGCCATTCTCCGTTTCTCCCGTGATCGCGGGCCTGATCTACGTGCTGCTGTTCGGGGCACAGGGCTGGTTCGGGCCCTGGCTGCAGGCACACGACATCCAGATCCTGTTTGCCGTTCCGGGCATCGTGCTGGCGACCGTTTTCGTCACCGTGCCGTTTGTCGCCCGCGAACTGATCCCGTTGATGCAGTCCCAGGGCTGCGAAGAAGAGGAAGCCGCCATCGTGCTGGGCGCTTCGGGCTGGCGCGTCTTCTGGCACGTGACGCTGCCCAACATCCGTTGGGGGCTTTTCTACGGTGTGATCCTGTGCAACGCACGTGCCATGGGCGAATTCGGCGCAGTGTCGGTGGTGTCGGGCCATATCCGGGGGCTGACCAACACCCTGCCCTTGCACGTGGAGATCCTCTACAACGAATACAACTTCACGGCTGCTTTTTCGGTGGCGTCCCTGCTGGCCTTGCTGGCCTTGCTGACACTGGCCCTGAAGTCCCTGGCGGAATGGCGCCTGCGCGTCCAGGCCGCCCGAATCGCGTCGGAGCAAACCGCATGAGCATCGAAGTCCGTCACATCCACAAGCAGTTTGGCGCGTTCACGGCGCTGGACGACGTGTCCCTGTCTTTTCCGGACGGCCGCCTGACCGCACTGCTGGGACCGTCGGGCTGCGGCAAGACGACATTGCTGCGCATCATCGCGGGCCTGGAACATCCGGACAGTGGACAGGTGCTGCTGGCTGGCCAGGATGCATCCCGCACGCACGTGCGCCTGCGACAGGTCGGGTTCGTGTTCCAGCATTACGCGCTGTTCAAACACATGACGGTGTTCGAGAACGTCGCCTTTGGCCTGCGCGTCAAGCCCCGCGGCCAGCGGCCCGATGAGCGCCGGATTCGTGAACGGGTCATGGGCCTGCTGGAACTGGTGCAACTGGACTGGCTGGCGGATCGCCGTCCAGCGGCGCTTTCCGGAGGACAGCGCCAGCGCATTGCCTTGGCGCGCGCCCTGGCGGTGGAACCGCGCGTGCTGCTGCTGGACGAACCTTTTGGCGCGCTGGATGCCAAAGTCCGCAAGGAACTGCGGCGCTGGCTGCGCCGCCTGCACGACGAACTGCACATGACCAGCCTGTTTGTCACGCACGACCAGGAAGAAGCCCTGGAAGTCGCCGACGAAGTCGTCATCATGAACCAAGGCCGGGTCGAGCAACAGGGCGCGCCACAGGCTGTCTACGACAAGCCCGAGACGGCCTTCGTGTACGGGTTCCTGGGACATGTGAACCTGTTCCATGGCCGGGTCCGCGATGGCCGGCTGCACACCGGCGCTGCGGCACTCGACGTGCCGGGGCTGGAGGCCGCGAGCGATGCCCCCGGCACGGCCTATGTCCGGCCGCACGACATCCAGATCGAACCCCTGCCGCCGTCGGCGCCTGCCGTGGCGGGCCAGGGCTTGCTGGTGAACCTGCAGCGGGCGCACGCCTTTGGGCCGCTGGCGCAGCTGGAACTGCGGCGCGAGGACAATCAGGAAATCATCGAAGTGGTCATGCCCAGTCTGGAATTCGACCGGATGCGGGCACAGGGCCATCGGCGATTCATCGCCCGGCCCCGTCAGGCGCGGGTGTTTCTGAACTGAGGCTGGCTAGCGGCCCGGCGCCGTGTCTTCGAAACGCCCGAGATCGAAGTAGCGCGAAAAGGAAGCCGCGTCATCCGCGTCTGTCCGAGTTTCCGGGGCCGGCGCTGGCGGGGATTGTTGCTCTGCGTCTGCCGTTGACGCGGCGGATGCGTTGCGACGATCCCGCATGTCGCGGGCTGCATCATCCAGGGCGGCGGCCAGGGATTGGTGGTTGCGCTTGCGCGCCCAGTCCGCCGCTGTTTCGTGGGCCGTGTTGAACATGGTCGGGTCGGCACCGCTGGACAGCAGCAGGCGAACGATGTCCGGCGTGCCGGACAGGGCCGCCATCATCAGCGGCGTCGTGCCGTCCGGTCCTGGCGCATTGACGATGGCGCCCTGTTCGATCAGCATGCGCGCCGTGTCTACCTGGGCCTTGGATGCAGCATAGTGCAGTGGCGTCCATCCCAGGCGATTGACCTGGGCGCCTGCGGCGATCAGCGCCCGGGCCCGGTCGGTCTGTCCCAGGATGCTGAGGTACATCAGCGCCGTTTCGTCCCGGACATTAGGTTCGTCGATCCGCACGTCGGGCGCCGCGCGCAGTGCATCGAACACCCGCCAGGATTGTTCTCGCACCGCCTGGGTCAGTGCAGGGTTGCCCAGGGCATTGCGCGCGTTCGGGTCGGTGTAGCGCAGCAGCATCCCTTGCACTGCGGATACATCGTCACGGCGGATGGCCGACCACCAGTCGGCCGTGGGGGTCTGCTGGCCAAAGGCCGCAAACGGCGCACTGGCGCCTAGCGTCAGCATCAGCAACAGCAACAGCGCCAAGCTGGCCAGGCCGCTGCGGCACGCACCTGAACGAAACGGGAAGGACAGGAACATGGCGGAACAAACCTCCGTCAATAAGCGGCCCGGGCAGCGGGCCAGGATTCAGGCGGTCGCAGCCGCCTTGGCAAACAGACGCCAGTAGTTTTCGGTACTGGCACGCTCGATCTCGGCCACGGGCACGCCGCGCAATTCGGCGATTTTTTCGGCGACATGAATGACCCGGGACGGGTCGTTCATTTTGCCCCGGTACGGCACTGGCGCCAGGTAGGGGGCATCGGTCTCGATCAGCAGGCGATCCAGCGGCACCCTGCGGGCAACATCCTGGATCTGGGCCGCATTCTTGAAGGTCACGATCCCGGACAGGGAAATGTAGAAGCCCAGGTCCAGGGCGCCTTGCGCCACGTCCCAGGATTCGGTGAAGCAATGCATGACGCCACCTGGGGCCTGTTCTTCGCGCATCAGGCGCAGCGTGTCTTCGGCGGCTGCACGCGTGTGGATGATCAGTGGCAGCCCGGTTTCGTGCGCCGCGCGGATGTGGACACGGAAACGATCGCGCTGCCATTCCAGCGGTTCGCTCGATCGATAGTAATCGAGCCCGGTCTCGCCGATGGCGACGACCCGAGGGTGTGCCGCGCGGCTGACCAGGTCTGCCAGGGTCGGCTCGATGCCGCCGTCATCCTCGGGGTCATTGTCGGGATGCACGCCCACAGAGGCTCGCAGGAAGGAATGCTGCTCTACCAGATCGATCAGCCCGGGCCAGTCGCGCAGATTCACACTGACCACCAGCGCGTGCCCCACGCCAGCCGTCCGCATCCGTTCCAGCACATCCGGCAGCTGGGCCCGCAGATCGGGAAAATTCAGGTGGCAGTGGGAATCGATATACATGTTGCAAGCGTTTATCGTGGCCGCACCGAGTGCAGCAGGGTGCGGGCGGCGTGGTCGGCCAGCAGTTTGGGGTTGAGCGGATGGCGCGCCAGGCGCTGTTGTTCCCGCAGCCAGGCAGCAGCGCGGGCCAGAGCCGCCGGGTCCAGTTTCTGGGCGATCGCGGCGATTTTCGCCGCCTGTCCAGGATAATAACGCGGCGGCAGGCCATGCACGCCCAGGCCCAGATCCAGCCACAGGCGCTGAAAACCGTCCACCCAATCAGCCGGTTCGCTGGCCTGCAGGGCATCGGCCAGCACGGCGCCGTCGCCACCGATACTGGCCTGCTCCAGGAACAGATCCAGCCAGTCGGGCATCACAGGCCGCCCCGCCTGGGCCTGATTCAGCGCCAGCAGCGGCGCACCGCCTGCGGCGGCCAGCCTGGCAGCAGCGTCTTTGACGCCCTGTGCCTGCAGCCAGGCCAGGGATTCCGCTGCGGGCGGCAGTGCCAGGGGCAGGCGCCGGCAGCGTGACACCAGTGTCGGCAGCAGGCGGTCGGGCGCCTGGGCCGACAACAGGAACACGGTATGTTCGGGCGGTTCTTCCAGGATTTTCAGCAGCGCGTTGGCTGCGATGGTATTCAGGGATTCGGCCGGGTACAGCAGGGCCACGCGCCAGCCGCCCCGGTGGGTGGCGGTATTGAACCAGGGCAGCAGACTGCGGATCTGTTCGATGCGGATTTCGCGCGAGGGCTGTTTCTTGGCGCCTTCGGCGACGTCCAGGGCGCCTTCGTGCATCGCCTGGGCATCGGGCCGGATGCGGCGCAGGTCGGGATGATTGCCGGCCGCCACCCAGCGGCAGGCCTGGCACGTGCCACAGGCCAGGCCGTCCCGGGGCGATTCGCACAGCAGGCTGGCGGCCCCTGCCAGGGCGAATTCCATTTGGCCGCACCCCGGCTGTCCATGGATCAGCCAGGCATGGGCAAAACGTTCGCGTGCCGCCAGCCAGCGGCGGGCCGGGGCCTGTTGCCAGGGCAGGAAAGCCGTCATGCCCGATCCTGCCCGCTTGATGCGGACGCGTAGCCGTGCGTGCGCAGCAACCCGTCCAGGATAGTGTCCAGTTCGGCGCGGATCTCTTCGATGCTCCAGCGCGCATCGAGAACCCGAAAACGATCCGGTTCGGCCGCCGCCCGGGCATGATAGGCCTGGCGTGTGCGTTCGAAGAACGCGGCGTCCTCGCGTTCGAAACGATCGGCCTGTTCGCGCCCGCGCGACAGGCGTTCGCGGGCGATTTCCAGCGGCACGTCAAACAGCAGGGTGCAGTCCGGCCCCCTGCCCTGCTGCACCCAGTCTTCCAGAACGCGCACGGGTTCGGCACCGAGCGCGCGGCCACCGCCCTGGTAGGCAAATGAGGCATCGGTATAGCGATCACACAGCACCCACTGCCCGCGATCGAGCGCGGGCAGGATGCGCGTGCGCCAGTGTTCGTTGCGGGCGGCGAACATCAGCAGGGTCTCGGTGCGCAGATCCATGGGATGATGCAGCAGCAATTCGCGCAGACTCTCGCCCAGCGGCGTGCCACCGGGTTCCCGGGTGGACAACAGGTCCACTCCGGCCTGGCGCAGCCGGCGCTCGATCCAGGGGATGTGCGTGCTCTTGCCGGCCCCATCCAGGCCTTCGAGTGTAATGAAGCAGGCGCTCCGGGTCATGGGGCTATCGTTTTAGGATGTATTTGCCGACGGCACGGTTATGCGCCGCCAGATTGGTGGAAAATTCACTGGTGCCGTCGCCCCGGGATACGAAATACAGGTATTGGTGCCGTTCCGGATGCAGGGCGGCCTCCAGGGCGGCCTGGCCCGGATTGGCAATGGGCGTGGGCGGCAGGCCCGCACGAGTATACGTGTTCCAGGGCGTATCACGTTCCAGGTCCTTCTTGCGCAGGCGGCCCTGGTAATCGGCACCCAGGCCATAAATCACGGTGGGATCGGTCTGCAGCGGCATGCCGATCCGCAGGCGATTGATGAACACACCCGCCACCCGCGCCCGGTCGGCGCCATGGCCGGTTTCCTTTTCAACGATGGAAGCCAGGATCAGGGCCTGGTAGGGCGTTTCCAGCGGCAGGTCACGATCGCGTCCCGCCCAGGCGCGTTCCAGGATCTGACGGCCAGCCTCGGCGGCCCGGCGCAGAATGTCCAGGTCGGAACTGCCCGGCGTGAACACGTAGGTGTCGGGGTGGAACAGGCCTTCGAGTGCCTGGGCCCGCAGCCCCAGGCGCTGGATCAGGGCCTGATCGTCCATGCCCCGCGTGTCATGGCGCACCTGGGGATCTGCGTCCAGCGCCGCCCGGATCTGGGCAAAGGTCCAGCCTTCGGGAAAGGTCAGGCGGGCCTGGGTCATGTCCCCGTTGGCCAT
Source organism: Castellaniella sp. (assembly GCF_034007085.1). GTDB lineage: Bacteria > Pseudomonadota > Gammaproteobacteria > Burkholderiales > Burkholderiaceae_B > Castellaniella. Next base: position 10,073 of record NZ_JAVERO010000001.1, read on the forward strand.
GCGTTCCAGCAGCATCCAGGGCGTATCGCCCGCGCGGGCCTCGTAGGCACCGGCCTTGAGCAATTTGTCCCGCCCGCTCAGGCGAGCCAGCCAGACAAAAGCTTCGGGCTGGATCTCGATGCCCGCGTCCTGCATCGTCTGCGCAATCTGGCGCGGCGTGCCGCCGGCGTCGATGAGATAGTCGACGACGGGCGAACGCATGGACACGGGCCGCTGCCACCCCCACCAGGCCGCTGCGGCGATGGCGAGCGCCAGCAACAGCAGGCCAGTGATCAGCAGCCAGAGAATCAGTTTTTTCATGCCCGCCAGTTTAACGAACTGGCGGGCCGGGCGGCGGAAATCGTGCTCAGATCTGGCCCACCAGCCACTGGACGCCCAGGCTGCTGAGCGAGACGGCTGCCCAGACACCCAGACCCAGCAGCAGCGGACGGGTACCGGCCAGGGCCATGTGGCGCAGGTCGGACGACAGTCCGATGGCGGTTAGGGCCATGATGATCAAAAATTGCGACAGCAGATTCAGCGGTTCGAGCAGCGCGTCGGGAATCAGACCCAGGCTGCGAGTCGCCGAAGCCACCAAGAACCAGAGGATGAACCAGGGAAAGATCGTGGCCAGCGACACTCGGGTTTCCGAATGCTGATTGCGCCAGGCCGTCCAGAACGCGATGGCGATGCAGATCGGAATGATCAAGGTCGCCCGGGTCAGCTTGACGACGGTGGCGATGTCCCCCGCCGCCGCGCTGTAGCTATAGCCCGCCGCCACGACAGAGGAGGTGTCATTGATGGCGGTTCCGGCCCACAGGCCGAAGCCATGGTCGCTCAGCCCCATCCAATGGCCCAGGGGCGGGAACAACAGCACCGCAACGATATTGAACAGGAAGATCGTCGAAATCGACAAGGCGGTTTCGTGATCGTCGGGCTTGATGATCGGCGCCACGGCCGCGATGGCCGAGCCGCCGCAGATTGCGGTGCCGATGCCGATGAGCGTGCGCAGGCCGCCGCTCAGTTCCAGCCAGCGTCCCAGCAGCCAGGCCGCCAGGAACGCTGTGGACAGCGTGATCAGGGTCACGGCCAGGGACGAGGCCCCGGTTTTCATGACCTGGCCGAAACTCAGACCGAAGCCCAGGCCGATGATGGACCATTTCAGCACCTGACGGCTGCTGAAGACCACGCCAGGGACGAAGATCGGGGACAGGCCCAGCACGTTGCGCCAAAGCATGCCCAGCAGGATGCCGAACACGGGGCCGCCGATCAGTGGAAAACGGGCACCCAGCCACCAGGCCGCCAGGCCCAGGCCGGCCGCCAGCAACAGGCCGTACCACAGCGAAGGCGCGCGCGAAGAGCCACCGTGCGGCGATGCCTGGACAGCAGGACGGCTGGCGGCGGATGGCAGGGGATGCGGAACGGCGGAAATGGGCAACATGCTGAAGACGCCTGGAATCGAGACAGACAGGCGGCCATTCTAAGCATCAGCAACCAATCAATAAATTCAAATCATCTTAGTATGAATATAAAAAATATTTAATTGGCTGGTGATGACCATGTGAACTGGCCGACTCGGGGTTCGGGGAGCAATGGAACAGCCTGATGATGCCGAGCGCTTAAGTCGGTTACCGCTGGCCGTCGTACTCCAACAAGCAGTAGCGCTCGATGCCCTCACGGGCGCGCTTCTTGCCGCGCACGAACTGGCTGTTGTTCTCGATGCGCAGCGTCAGCCGGATCGTGGCGACCTTCGGCGGATCAGCCTCGCCAGCACTCGTCGATGAGCCTGGCTGGGTCTGCGCCGGTTTCTTGTAGGGGCCGATCTCGACGCCGCGATGTCGCAGGTAGCTGTATAGCGTGCTCTTGGACACATGCAGCTTCTGCGCGATGGCGGCCACCGACAGCTTGCGCTCGCGGTACAGCGTGGCGAGTGGCGCGGCAGAGTCTTGTAAAACGAAAGTTTTATCGAACCGTTGCAAGCGATGACGATAAGGCGTACAAGCACCTATGCACTTAAACACCGTATTGGAGGGCGTCATGAAGACCGTTCGCTGGAACATCGCCGTGTCGCCGGATGTAGATCAGTCCGTGCGCATGTTCATCGCCGCGCAGGGCGGCGGCCGCAAGGGTGACCTGTCGCGTTTCATCGAGGAAGCCGTGCGCGCCTACCTGCTGGAGCGCGCCGTCGATCAGGCCAAGACGGCCGCCGCCGGCATGAGCGAAACCGAACTGACCGATCTCATCGACGAGGCTGTGCAATGGGCGCGTGAGCACTGATGCGCATCATCCTCGACACCAACGTGCTGCTGGGTGCGCTGATCTCCCCGCACGGCCCACCCGATGCGATCTATCGCGCCTGGCGCGCGGCGCGTTTCGAGCTGGTGACTTCGGCGGCGCAGCTCGATGAGCTGCGGCGGGTGAGCCGCTACCCCAAGCTCAAGACCATCCTGCCCGCGCACCGCGTCGGCACGATGGTCAACAACATGCAACGCGCCATCGTTCTGACGCAACTGCCGCCGCTGCCGGATGGCATTGACGCGAACGATCCAAACGATGCTTTCCTGCTGGCGATGGCTTTGGGCGGCGAGGTCGACTACCTGGTGACGGGTGACCGTCGCGCCGGGCAGCTGCAACGCGGCAGCATTGAGCGCACGCGCATCGTCACGCCGGCCATCTTCTGCGCCGAGGCGCTTTGAGCCATGCCAGTCAGCTTCCTGGGCACTACGCGCTGCAACTGAGACCACGGCCCGCTTTCTCGGCACCTTCCTGGAAGACCCGGCCGCCGTACCCGGCGCGGTACTGCATGCGCTGTCGTCCCAGCTCGGCATCGCCGACCCCGACTGCGTGCTGCCCTACCGCGAGAGCGAGCAGCGCTGGCGGCACACGACCGAGATTCGCTCACGCATGGAGTCGCGCCTGTGGCGTCTGCTGCCGAGATCGGCAGCATCGACAAGACCATCCACACTCTGAACTTCATCGACGACGAGGCCCGCCGCCGCGCCACGCTGCTGCAATTGAACCTCGGCGAAGGCCGCCACAGCCTGGCGCGCGAGGTTTTCCACGGCAAACGCGGCAAGCTGCGACCCCTGAGCAGGAAGGACGACGTTTGAGCCGCTTCAATCCTATCCGCAGCATCCGCGCTGCTGCTGGATAGGCGGGCACGGCACCGAGCCGTAGGAGCAGAACACGCAGCAGTCGCCGGGCTTGGGGCGCAGCAGCGTGTGACACGCCGGGCACTCATCGTAGAACTGGCAGGCATCCGTCGGCATGGTCTCCTGCCAGGCGTGCCCGCACTGTGGGCAAGTCAGTATGGATTCGAGAATGATGGCCATCGCGGCGTCACTTCTGCACGGCGGACGGGTAGCCCGCGTTGGTCGTGGTCTTGGTCAGCGCTTCCGGCTGGGCCTTGTCCGGGTCGTAGGTTCTGGAGTTCCGCCTTGACGCCATCGCAGCGAGCGCAGCCAGGCACCTGGAACAGTTCGATCTTCACGGCGCGATCCCTCCATCGGTATCGATCTGCTCCAGCGCCGCCAGGATCGGGCAGTCATCGACCGGCTGCGTCCCGTCTGCGCATTCGGCGATCAGCCGATCCAGCGCGGCCGACATCGCCTGCATGGTGCGAATCTTGGCGGTGAGCTGGAGCTTTTTCTCGACGGCGCGGCTGCGCACGTCGTCGCAGCAGGCATCCGCTGATTGGCGCAGATGCAGCAGCTCGCGGATTTCGACAAGCGTGAAGCCGCACGCCTGGGCGTGCTGGATGAAGCGCACCCGGCGCACGGCCTCCTCGCCATACAGGCGATAACCGCTTTCGGTCTTGCTGGCGGGAATCAGCAAGCCCTCGCGCTCGTAATAGCGCAACGCATCGGGGCTGATGTCCCCCGCCTTTGCCAGCTTGCCGATGGTCAGCATCACGGCTGGCCGAGACCCGCGGCGCGCAAGCTCGCTTCGTCCACGCCGCGCCCGGCGCAGCAGCCCGCGAGTTGAGCATTGATCGCTACGGCCGGCACTGAGCGCACACCCAGCGCCTTGGCGCGTTGCGCCACTGCGATGTCGTGCATGTCGTGCACTTCGACCGCGCACGAGGGGCAGGCAAGGCTTTGCACCAGGGAAACCACTTCGGCGCAGGCCGGGCAACCGGCGCTGAACACTTCGACCTTGCGTTTGGCAGTCATATCAAGGCTCCTTTCGAAATTCGTGACGGAACTGGGCACGCGGTTGCGCGCTGCTTCATCACGGTTTCAGAATAAACCTTGGAGTTAACTCCAGAGTCAAGAGAAATGTTGCCTAGCAGCCGTCAAGCCGCTAAGCCGGTTGGCTGTTCCATTGCTCCCCGAACCCCGACTCCGGCAATGCCTGCGCCCGTCCGCGTTATCATGGGTGTTGGCCAATTGCTTGAAACCTTTATCTTCACGGATTTTCCATGGAAGGCTTTGTCACCAACGGATTTCAACCCCTGCCCGGCTGCGCGCTGGTGCGCATCCAGGGGGCCGACGCCGCTGCGTTCCTGCACGGGCAGCTGACGCAGGGCATTGTTGGCCTGAGCAGCGATCGGGCGGTGCCGGTGGCGTACTGCACGCCGCAGGGCCGCTTGCTGGCCAATGGCGTGATCTGGCGGACGGGGGATGATCGCTTTGTCTGGATGGTGTCACAGGATGTGGCGGAAGGTCTGATCAAACGCCTGCGCATGTTCGTGCTGCGTGCGAAAGTCACCCTCGATCTGGACGCTACCCTGCGGGCCTGGGGCGTCTGGGGTATCGATGCCGTAGCGGCCACACTGCACGGCACACCGGCCTGGACACGGGTCGCGATCGCGGGCGCGGATTGGATCGTGGCCCCCATGGCTCAGGCGGAACGACCCGCTGCCTGGCGTGTTGCAGACACTGCGCCGGATGTGCTGCCTGACGCTTCCAGCGCGGCTGGAGAAGACGCCTGGGCAGCGCTGCGGCTGGCCAGCGGCTGGCCCTGGATCTGGGCGGCTTCCCAGGATATGTTTCTGCCGGCTTCCCTGGACATGGACCTGAACGGCACCATCGACTTTGCCAAGGGCTGCTACCCCGGCCAGGAAGTCATCGCCCGCAGCCATTATCGGGGGACCGTCAAGCGCCGCCTGGCCTGCGGGGCCGTTCCCTGGGAAACCGGCGCCCCTGCCCTGCCCCCAGGCTCGGATCTGTATGCTGCCGGCGATGGCGATGGCCGGCCCGTGGGCCGGGTGATCGAATCGGCGCTTGCTCGGGGACGGCTGTACATGGCTGCCGAGATCACCCTGTCGGACTGGCCGGCGACGCGCTATGCCATCGGTGCGCCCGGCGGTGCGGTACTCGACCTGGGCGTGCCTTCCCAGGCCGGTTCCGACTGATCAGGGGGATCTCGTCGGGCCGGTGCAATGGGCGGCGCACGGGCGGAACCCGGCGCCCTCGTCCATGGCTCAGCGCGGCTGATGATACAGTTTCAGAATGCTGGAAAAATCCAGCTTTCCATGCCCCTGGCTGCTGTGCAGCGCGTACAGATTGCGTGCCAGTTCGCCCAAAGGGGTCGTCGCACGGGCCTGCATGGATGCTTCTGCCGCCAGCCCCAGGTCCTTGAGCATCAGATCCACGCCAAAACCACCTGCATAATCCTTGGAGGCCGGCGTATTGTCCATCACACCAGGCCAGGGGTTGTACAGTTCCGTCGCCCAGTTGCGCCCGGAGCTTTTGGCGATGATATCCGACAGGGTCTTGGGATCCAGGCCATTGGCCACGCCCAGGGCCAGGGCTTCGGCGGTGCCCGCCATCAGGATGCCCAGGAGCATGTTGTTGCAGATCTTGGCGACCTGACCCGCGCCTGCGTCGCCCGCATGAAAGATGTTCTTGCCCATTTTTTCGAGATAGGGCCGGGCCGATTCCAGGTCGGCGGCTGCGCCGCCGACGATGAAGGTCAGCGTCCCTGCCACAGCGCCGCCCGTGCCGCCGGAGACCGGTGCGTCGATCATGCGGATGCCGCGCTGCGCGGCAGCGGCCGAGACCTTGCGGGCCGACTCGGGGGCAATGGTGCTGCATTCAAGCACCAGCGTGCCCTGGGCAATCGAGGCCAGCAGGCCCTCGTCGCCCAGGTACAGGCTTTCGACGTGACGACTGGCCGGTAGCATGCTGACGACCAGATCGGCGCCCTTGACGGCGTCCGCCGCCGAGGCGGCCGCCGTGGCGCCCGCCTGGACCAGGGTCTGGACGGCCTGGGGGACCAGATCAAAGACCTGAAGCCTGTGGCCTGCCTTCAGCAGGTTCTGTGCCATCGGGCCGCCCATGTGGCCCAATCCGATGAATCCGATGGTGCTGCTCATGTGTGTCTCCTGTGGTGATGCGTAGAATTTTTTCAGGGTCATGCGTGTCCGGTCGGCTCAGGGGCCCAGATCTGCCAGGGGGTGCGGCAGCCCGTCCGGCCCCAGCGGGGCCAGGAAACGCTGCACCCAGTCCGCCGTGGCCTGCTCTCGGGTGGCCGGATTCCAGCGCGGCGTCTTGTCCTTGTCGATCAGCAGCGCGCGGATGCCTTCGCGGAAATCGGGTTCGGCACAACAATGCAGCGAGGCCGTGAATTCCATCCGAAAGGTTTCCGCCAGGGACTGATGCCGTGCGCGTGCCAGCAGCGTATGACTGAGACGGGCCGATCCCGGTGAGCCAGCCAGAAAAGTTGCCGCTGCCCGCGCCAGCCAAGGATCCGGATCATCTTTCCAGGCGCTGATGGCAGCGCCGATTTCCAGAAAATCGGCACGCCCGCAGGCCAGGCGGATGCGGTCCGCGTGACGCTGCAAAGGCCCGGGTTCGGGGGCTGCTGCCTGACATGCGTCCAGCACGGCATCCACCTGAGCCGCATGCCGGGTCGGGTCGTCCGTCCAATCCGTGGCCGCCAGCGCGCCCAACAAGGCATCAAACCCATTGGCATCGCACAGCCGATCGGCCAGGCCGTAATGCAGGCAATCGCCTGCGCCCAGCTGCGCGCCGGTGAAGGCCAGGAATGTGCCGATACCGCGCGGCAGGCGGCTGAGCATCCAGGTGCCCGCCACATCGGGATACAGCCCGATGGTGACTTCGGGCATGGCAAACCGTGTCGTGCCGGTCACGACGCGGTGACTGGCGCCCAGCATCAGCCCCACGCCGCCACCCATCACGATCCCGCTCGCCCAGCACAACACAGGTTTGGGATAGCTGTGAATGCGGTGATCCAGCCGATATTCGGTTGCAAAGAACTCACGGGCCTGGACATTGGCCCAGGCGTCGCCCGCCGGGCTGTCGAGCATGCCGCGGTACAGGCCGTGCAGATCGCCACCGGCACAGAACGCCTTGTCGCCGGCACCGTTCAGAACCACGGCGACGAGGCCGTCATCCGCCGCCCAGGCCTGCAGGCGGGCATCCAGCAGCTGGCACATGGCCAGGGACAGGCCGTTCAGGGTCCGGGGGCTGTTCAGCGTGGCAACACCGATGCGTCGGCCGTCGTGGCCGGGGATTTCCTGGAACAGTACCGGGAGCTGATCGGTGGCTTCGGAAAGAGCGGGCGCATTCATCGCAGATCGGCCTCCTGGGTGAGAATATGACGCGCCACGATCAGGCGCATGATTTCGTTGGTACCTTCCAGGATCTGATGCACGCGGGTATCGCGCACCAGGCGTTCCAGCGGGTAGTCCTTCAGGTAGCCATAGCCGCCATGGATCTGCTGCGCGTCCAGGCAGGACTGGAAACACAGGTCCGTGGCCAGGCGCTTGGCCATCGCGCAGTAGGCGGTGGCCTGGGGATCGCCTTCGTCGAGTTTGCAGGCCGCCAGCCGCACCATCTGGCGGGAAGCCACGATATGGGTCAGCAGGTCGGCCAGCTTGAACTGCAAGGCCTGGAAATCCGCCAGGGCGCGCCCGAACTGGCGCCGTTCGCCCATGTAGCGGCGTGCGGCTTCGTAGGCCCCCTGGGCGGCACCGACCGAGCAGGTGGCGATATTGATGCGCCCCCCGTCCAGACCCTTCATGGCAAAGCGAAAACCCTCGCCTTCTTCGCCCAGGCGGTTTTCCACCGGCACCTGGACGTTTTCGAAGGTGATCGGACGGGTGGACTGGCTGTTCCAGCCCATTTTGTGTTCCTTGCGGCCATAGGTGATGCCGTCGCTGTCGGCCGGCACCACCAGAGCCGAAATGCCGCGTGCGCCCTCGCCGCCGGTGCGCGCCATGACCACCAGGACATCGGTGTCCCCGGCACCGGAAATGAAGGCCTTGGCGCCATTCAGGACGTAGTGCCCACCCTCGCGGCGCGCGCTGGTCGTCAACGAAGCGGCATCCGAACCCGCGCCGGGTTCGGTCAGGCAGTAGGATGCGAGTTTTTCACCGCTGGTCAGCAGCGGCCCCCAGTGGTCGCGCACGCTGGGCTGCGCCCAGGTGCCGATCATCCAGGTTGCCATGTTGTGAATGGTGATGAAGGCCGTGGTGGAGGGATCGACAGCAGCCATTTCCTCGAACACCAGCGTGGCGTCCAGGCGGGGCAGGCCCAACCCGCCAATGGATTCAGGCGCATACATGGCGCAGAATCCGAGTTCGCCGGCCTTGGCGAAAGTTTCTCGGGGGAAGATGCAATCCTCGTCCCACTGCGCCGCATGTGGGGCCAGTTCGCCCTGGGCGAATTCCCGGGCGGCCTGGGCAAAGGCCTGTTGTTCCTCGGTAAGGCGAAAATCCATGGTGTGTGTCTCCGGATTTCATGGGGCTGCTGCGGCTGTGCTCGTGGCGCCGCTCGATACGGTCCCGCCTGGGGCTGGTGTCCTACTTGGCGGATTCAGTTTGACTGTAGCACTTCGCTGGCCTGTCCCCCTGCGGCCTGCTCACCTTAGCGCAGCCGTCTGGACATGGCTGTCGCGCACACGACAATCGACAGCCGGCCCGGAGACGCCGCCATCAAGCGCGTGGCGCGCCTGTCCGCACAGACCGCTGCGGCGCCTCGCGCCGATGCGCCGCGCGCCGCCGCCGGGATTCCAGGGGGTCGAAGACCAGCGGCCGGTACAGTTCGACACGGTCGCCTTCGCGCAGTGTCCGGTATTCATCGCAGCGTTCGCCGTACACGCCAGTTGCAAGCGGAATATCCGAGAATTCAGGAAACGTCTCGGCAAAACCGCTGAGCGCCAGGGCCTGGCCGACGGTCGCGCCCTCGGGCACGTCCAGTGTCTGCCGCCACAGCTGCGTGGGGGCGGCAAAGGCGATCTGCACCCGCACCGTTCAGTCCCCGTAGAGCGCGTAGGCGCGCTGGGTGAAGGAATCGATGAAACTGGTGGCGATCCGATTGAAAACCGGCCCCACCACAGCCGACAGCGCACGGCTGGAAAAGGTATATTCCATGGTGTAGAGCACCTTGCAGCCGTCTTCGCCCAGGGGCTGAAAGGCCCAATGCCCGGTCAGGCTGGAAAACGGCCCGTCCACCAGATGAAAGACGATCCGGTGCGGATAGTCGTGGTCATTGCGCGTGGTGAAGCTCTGGCGGATACCTGCGAAATGGATCTGTACCGTCGCCTGCATGCCCTGTTCGTTGTGCCACTGCACCTGGGCGCCGCCGCACCAGGGCATGAATTCAGGGTATCGCCCGACATCGGCCACCAGATCGAACATCTGTTCGCAACTGAATGGGACGAGGACGGAGCGCTGGATCGAAGGCATCGGGAAATCGGTCGGTTAAGCTAGAATGCCTGGATTTTACATTTTCAGTTCCCGCCTGGGCCGGACCCTTTCATGAGTATTGTCGAAAATCGCAAAGCCACCCACGATTATTTCATCGAGGAGCGCTTCGAGGCCGGGTTGGTCCTGGAAGGCTGGGAGGTCAAGGCCATCCGCGCAGGCCATGTCCAGCTCAAGGAATCCTACGTGATCGTGCGCGATGGCGCCCTGTGGATCCTGGGCATGCACATCAGCCCATTGCCCACGGCCTCGACCCATATCCACCCCAACGCCACCCGCACGCGCAAGCTGCTGCTGCACGCCCACGAAATCAACAAGCTGATCGGCAAGGTCGAACAGCGCGGCTATGCTCTGGTGCCGCTGAACCTGCACTACAAGGGGGGGCGCATCAAGCTGGATTTCGGCCTGGGCCGCGGCAAGAAACTGCACGACAAGCGCGATACCCAGCGCGACAAGGACTGGGCGCGCGAAAAAGAACGGCTGATGAAACACGACACCCGCACGCGCCGGGGTGAATGAAGCCGTGTCCTGATGGGTCAATCAGGACACGGACCGCAGATCGTGAAGCCTTCGAGTTGCAGCAGTCGGACCTTGCGGGCCAGCCCCCCGCCATAGCCATTCAGGGTGCCATTGCGCGCCAGGATGCGGTGGCAGGGAATGATGATGCTGATGGGATTGCGGCCCACGGCCGTACCGACGGCGCGCCCATGGGCCGCGCTCAGGCCCGCTTGTTCGGCCAGTTCGCCATAGGACAGGGTGGTGCCACAGGGGACTGCCAGCAGGGCCTGCCAGACCCGCCGCTGAAAAGCCGTGCCCTGGGGCGCCAGCCGCACATCGAACACCTGACGTTCACCGCGCCAGTATTCGTCCAGTTCATGTCCAGCCTGTTGCAGCACTACCAAGGCGGCGACGGGCGTATCGTCCTGCAGCAGGCGCAGGGTCTGCGGGCCAGCCGACTGCCTGGCACTTGGGGATTCGGTCGTCCGGGTGATTGTGGGGAACAGCGCCCCGTCCTGGCCCGCAGGCCGTCCCCGCACGGCCTTGAGCGTACGCATCGATCGGCCATCCAGCGTCCCCATGGTGGGGTCGGAGACCACCTGGGCGGCGGCCTGCACCCCAGGCACCCGGGGCAGATCCCGCTGGTCCGTGAAATACAGGCCCAGCAGGCCGCGGCCGTCCGCGGCCAGCAGGATCGCCCCCAGGGGGGACGCAATCAGGGCATAGGACGGCATGCCCGTCAGGCGGCGACCTTCGTGTCGGCCAGACGCTGCCAGGTATCAACCACCGTGTCCGGATTCAGAGACATGGACAGGATGCCCTCGTCGCGCAGCCATTGAGCCAGGTCGGGATGATCGCTGGGGCCCTGGCCGCAAATGCCGACGTATTTGCCGGCTTTCAGGCAGGCCTGGATGGCGCGGCGCAGCATGAACAGCACGGCCGGATCGCGCTCGTCGAAGTCGGCGGCCAGCAGTTCCATGCCTGAATCCCGATCCAGCCCCAGGGTCAGCTGGGTCATGTCGTTCGAGCCGATCGAAAAGCCGTCGAAATATTGCAGGAATTCCTCGGCCAGGATGGCATTGGTCGGGACTTCGCACATCATGATCAGGCGCAGACCGTTTTCGCCGCGCTTGAGGCCATGGGATGCCAGCAGATCGACCACGCGCTCGGCCTGGCTGAGCGTGCGCACGAACGGCACCATGATTTCCACATTGGTCAGGCCCATTTCGTCGCGGACCTTTTTCAGGGCCTCGCATTCCATGCGGAAGCATTCGGCAAAGTCCTCGGAGATGTAGCGCGACGCGCCCCGGAAGCCCAGCATCGGGTTTTCTTCTTCGGGCTCGTAGCGCGAACCGCCCACCAGCTTGCGGTATTCATTGGACTTGAAATCCGACAGGCGCACGATCACGGGCTTGGGATAGAAAGCCGCGCCGATGGTGGCGACGCCTTCGGCCAGTTTTTCCACGAAGAAGGCACGCGGGCTGGCGTAGCCCCGGGCGGCCGATTCCACGGCCTTTTTCAAATCGCCATCGACGTTCGGGTAGTCCAGGATCGCCTTGGGGTGGACGTTGATGTTGTTGTTGATGATGAATTCCAGGCGCGCCAGGCCGACGCCGCCATTGGGAATCTGCGAAAAATCGAAAGCCAGCTGTGGGTTGCCGACATTCATCATGATTTTCAGGCCGATGTCGGGCATCTGGCCCCAGCGGACTTCTTCGACCTCGGTCTCGATCAGGCCATCGTAGATGCGGCCTTCGTCGCCCTCGGCGCAAGACACGGTGACCTCGCGGCCATTGGCCAGCACGTCGGTGGCATCGGCGCAGCCGACCACGGCCGGGATGCCCAGTTCGCGCGCGATGATGGCCGCGTGGCAGGTGCGGCCGCCCCGATTGGTGACGATGGCCGAAGCCAGTTTCATGACTGGTTCCCAGTTGGGGTCGGTCATGTCGGTGACCAGGATGTCGCCGGGGCGCACCTTGTCCATTTCAGAGGCATCGGCCACGACGCGCACCGTGCCCGAGCCGATCTTCTGGCCGATGGCGCGGCCGGTGACCAGAACCTCGCCGGTGGCCTTCAGGCGGTAGCGTTCCTGGACGTCGTGGTGGCTCTGCTGGGATTTCACGGTCTCGGGGCGGGCCTGCAGGATGTAGAGCTTGCCATCCACCCCATCACGGCCCCATTCGATATCCATCGGGCGCTGGTAGTGTTTTTCGATGATGGTCGCGTAGCGGGCGAGCTCGATGATTTCTTCGTCGGTCAGGGAATAGCGGTTGCGCTCGGATGCGGGGACTTCGACCGTACGCACGGCATGGCCGGAGACACGTTGTTCATCGAATTCCATCTTGATCAGCTTGGAGCCGATGCGCCGGCTGATGACGGGATAGTGGCCGGCTTCCAGTGTGGGTTTGAAGACATAGAATTCGTCGGGATTGACCGCGCCCTGGACCACGGTTTCACCCAGCCCGTAGGACGAAGTGATGAACACCACATCCTTGAAGCCGGATTCCGTGTCCAGCGTGAACATCACGCCCGCGCTGCCCTTGTCCGAACGCACCATGCGCTGGATACCGGCCGACAGCGCGACTTCGGCATGCGCGTAGCCTTTGTGCACGCGGTAGGAGATCGCCCGATCGTTGTACAGCGAAGCGAACACGTGGCGGATCTTGTCCAGCACATCATCGATGCCGACCACGTTCAGGTAGGTTTCCTGCTGACCGGCGAACGAGGCATCGGGCAGGTCCTCGGCCGTGGCCGACGAGCGCACGGCAAAGGAGCCCTTGCCATCGGCATCCAGCGCGGCAAAAGCCGTGCGGATGGCCTGCTCGAAATCGGCCGGGAACGGCGTGTCGATCACCCACTGGCGGATTTCGGCGCCGGCGGCGGCCAGTTCGCGTACGTCATCGGCATTGAGCGCATCCAGGCGCGCGTTGATGCGCGCGTCCAGGCCGGAAGATTTCAGAAAATCGCGAAAAGCATCGGCCGTGGTGGCAAAGCCGCCTGGAACACGGACGCCCGCGCCAGCCAGCTGGCTGATCATTTCCCCAAGAGAAGCGTTCTTGCCTCCTACCGAGTCCACATCCGTCATGCGGAGCTGCTCGAACGATACGACATACGACATGGTGTCACCTTTGAGATAGAAAAAGCGTGTTTGCCCGGCGTACGCGGCGCGAAGAACAAATACCTTCGCGTGCGCGGCATGAACGCGTGCGCCCGGCAAACCAGCCTTGCTCCCGGCTCGGGTGACTGGTAATCTTCGCGGATTGTACCGTTTCTGACGCTTGGTGGTTCAACAATCCATGACTGGCTCTCCTATCGAACGCACGGTGTTCATCGTCTCGGACAGCACCGGAATCACTGCCGAGACTTTCAGCCATGCGGTGCTTTCGCAATTCGAGGAAATTGCTTTCCAGTCTGTGCGACTGCCCTTCATCGATTCGGTGGAAAAGGCCGACGCCGCCGCGCGGCGCATCGCCTTGCAGGCGGACCAGGGCGGCCCGCCCCCGCTGGTGTTCAGCACCCTGGTGGACTCGGAAATCGCCGACCGCATCCGCGCCACACCGTGCATTTTCCTGGATCTGTTCGGCTCCTTCGTCCATCACCTGGAAGATGTCCTGGGCGTGACTGCCAGCCGCTCGGTGGGCCGGTCGCATACCAACGGCCTGAGCAAGGAATACAACGATCGCATCGAGGCCATCAATTTCAGCCTGGCCCACGATGACGGCCAGTATGTCCAGGGGCTGGAACAGGCCGACGTCATCCTGGTGGGCGTGTCCCGCTGCGGCAAGACCCCCACCAGCCTTTATTTGGCCATGCAATATGCCGTCAAGGCCGCCAATTATCCGCTGATCCCCGAAGACTTCGACCGGGGCGCCCTGCCCGCTACCCTGCTGCCCTATCGGCGCAAGCTGTTCGGCCTGTCGATCCAGCCCGAACGGCTGGCCGAAGTCCGCAACGAGCGCCGCCCGAACAGCACCTACGCTTCGCTGAAGCAATGTCTCCAGGAAGTCGCCGACGCCGAACGCCTGATGCGCATGGAAAACATCCCCTGGCTGTCGACCACGACCCGCTCGATCGAGGAGATCTCCACAAAGATTCTCGACGAGGTCGGCCTGAACCGGATGAGTTACTGATCATTCATCCCCGGGCACGGCCTGGCGCGACTCTGTCACCGCCGGGTTCTGCGGGCCTGCACAGCGACCATCAGCTGCTGGCGCCGCTGTTCGAACAGGCACACGGCGGCGGCAGCCGCCACATTCAGTGACTCGACCGCAGCCGCCTGCGGGATGTGGATCCGCCAGTCCGCCCGCATCAGCAGTTCATCGGCGACGCCCTGCCCTTCGTTGCCGAACAGCCAGGCGCACGGCTGCCGAAGATCCTTGGCATACAGGATTTCGGCCTGATCCAGCGTCGTGGCGGCCAATGGGATATCCAACCGTCCGGACAGCGCCTGGAGATCCACGTGTTCGTGGATTTCCAGGGCAAAATGTGCTCCTTGGCCACTGCGCAGGACCTTGGGCGACCAGGCTGCTGCGCAACCATTGGACAAATAAGCCTGCCGCAGGCCGGCGGCCGCTGCCGTGCGCAGCAAAGTGCCCAGATTGCCGGGATCCTGGACCCGATCCAGCCACAGACAGCCATTGCGGATCCTTGCCGGCAATTCCGGAACGGGCGGCTCGACGACGAAAAATACCGCAGGGCCGTGCTCGACCTGCGACAGGACGGCAGCAAGATTGTCCTGCAGAACCACCCGGCGTCCATGCGCACAGGCCTGCCAGAGCGGGCCGACCCACCCCAGGGACAGCGCGGATTCCCCGACCACCAGCAAGGGGGGCGGTCCTTTATGTTCGAGCCAGGCGCGGCACAGATGTTCGCCTTCGAGGATCACACGAGGATCCAGGCGCCCCGGTCGGCCCTGAGCCAGACGCAGCCAAGCGCGGTAATCCGGGTTGTCGCGCGAAGCAATATGACGAACAGGAGCGGCGTGCTTCATGAGGCATCCTCGCGCCGCGCCGGGGCGTTGCTTGAATCACACCGGCCTTCCAGCGCGCGGCGCACGGGAGCGAAACCGCGCCGGTGCGCCGGGCACGGGCCGAATTCCACCAATCGTGCCAGATGCAGCGCAGTGCCATAGCCCTTGTGGCGATCAAAAGCATATTCCGGATAGCGTGCATGCAGTTCCAGGCAGCAAGCATCCCGAGCGGTCTTGGCCAGAATGGAAGCGGCGGAAATAGCGGGTTCCAGGGCGTCGCCGCCAACGACGGCTCGGGCCGGGCACGACAGCCCCGCCGGCAGGCGGTTGCCATCCACCAGAACCAGCGTCGGCGCGCGGAACAGACCCTGGCAGGCACGCAGCATGGCCAGCATCGTTGCCTGCAGAATGTTCAGACGCTCGATTTCCTCGACACTGGCACTGGCAATCGCCCAGGCCAGGGCCTGTCTGCGGATCTGCTCGGCCAGGCGATCCCTGCGCGCGGGGCTGAGTTTCTTGGAATCGTTCAAGCCCTCGATCGGGTGATCCGGATCCAGGATGACGGCGGCGGCATACACAGGGCCCGCCAGGGGCCCACGTCCGGCTTCATCCACTCCGGCGATCAGAGCGGAAGATTCTGCGGTGCCGAACAGATCACGCATGCCCACGGCTGGCTTCCAGTATGGCCTGCGCCGCCAGGCCGGGCGTATCGCGGCTGAGTGTTTCGTGCAGCGCAGTAAAGCGCCGCGTGATGCGCTCGGCCAGGTTCGCATCGGTCAGGGCCGTCCAGGTGTGTTCGGCCAGGGCTTGTGGCGTAGCGGCTTCTTGCAGCAGTTCTGGCACGACGAACTCGCGCTCCAGGATATTGGGCAGGCCGACCCAGGGCAGGCTGGGTGCGTCCTGCCCCGATTTCCAGGCCATGATGCGCCGCATCCAGGGCGAAATCACATAGGAAATGACCAGGGGGCGCTTGAACAGCGCGGCCTCCAGGGTGGCGGTGCCGCTGGCCACCAGCACGGCGTCTGCGGCCTCCATGGCGTGCCAGGCAATCGGCCATGCAGAGGTGTCCAGGCCATCGGTTCGCGCCGCTGCGGCCCCCTGCCCGGCTTCTGGCAAGGCAGCCATGACTCGGCAGCCCGGCACCGGGTGCTGCGCCAGGATGGCTTCGAACTGGGCGCGGCGGTGCGCATTGACGACCGGCACGATGATCTGCAAATCGGGATCCTGGCTGAGCAGAATCTGCGCTGCCTGCAGGAATCGGGGCGCCAGCAGCCGGATCTCGGATTCGCGGCTGCCCGGCATCAGCGCCAGGATCCGGCCCGCCGGTTCCAGTCCCAGGCGCGCGCGCGCCGCCAGACGGTCCGGCTGCGCGGGAATGAGCTCGGCCAGGGGATGGCCTACGTAGGTCACGGGCACGCCCTGTTCGCGGTATAGATCCACCTCGAACGGAAACAGCACCAGCATGTGCGATACGGCACGACGGATCTGGTGAATGCGCTCGAAACGCCAGGCCCAGATCGAAGGGCCGACGAAGTGCACCGTCGGAATGCCGGCGGCACGCAGTTTTTCTTCCAGGCGCAGATTGAAATCCGGTGCATCGACACCGACGAACACGTCCGGACGCCAGGCCAGCGTGCGCCGATGGGTATCGCGCCAGGTGCGGATCAGGCGCGGCGCCTGGCGCAGTGCATCGATGTAACCGAATACGGACAGCGCATCCATGGGGTGCCAGGCCTCGAAACCCGCACGCGCCATGGCCGGCCCCCCGATGCCCATGGCACGGACCTCGGGGTCGCGGGCCCGCAGGCCACCGAGCAGACGCGCCGCCAGCAGGTCGCCGGACGGTTCCCCTGCCACGATGGCGGCGGAAAACGTCATGGCCGGGCGATCCCGCGGCTGGATGCGCGCAGGAAATCCAGCAGGGTCTGGATGGCGGGGGCTTCGGCCGGATGTTCTGCCTGCAGAACGGCAAGGGCCTCGATTGCCTGTTCCACGTTCAGCTGCCGCCGATAGAGGATCTTGTAGGCATCCTTGAGCACCTGGATGTCGGCTGGCGTGAAGCCTCGCCGGCCCAGACCTTCGGCATTGATGCCGACCGGACGGAACGAATCGCCCGCGCCGATCACGTAGGGCGGCACATCCTGGCGCACGGAACTGGTGCCGCCAATCATGGCATGCGCACCAATGCGCACGAACTGGTGCACCGCCGACAGGCCGCCCAGGATGGCCCAGTCGCCGATGTGAATGTGGCCGGCGAGCTGGACACTGTTGGCAATCACGATGTGACTGCCCAGCTGACAATCATGGGCGATGTGGACATAGGCCATGATCCAGTTGTCATCGCCCAGCCGCGTGGTGCCCACGTCCTGCACGGTGCCGGTATTCACAGTCACGAATTCACGAAACGTGTTGCCCGCGCCGATTTCCAGCGCTGTGGGTTCGCCTGCGTATTTCTTGTCCTGGGGAATGCCGCCAATGGAACAATAACGATAGAAATGATTGTCCGGGCCGATGGAGGTATGCCCGTCGATGGTGCAATACGGCCCGATGCGCGTGCGGGCCCCGACGCGGACATGTTCGCCGACGATGCTGTAGGGACCCACGACGACGTCCTCGTCCAGCACCGCCCCTGGCGCAACGAGGGCCGTGGGGTGGATCTGCGCCGCGCCCATCATTCCTCCAGGATGCGCACCGCACACATGATCTTGGCTTCGGCAGCGATCTGATCGTCGACCTTGGCCACGGCGGTGTACTTGCAGATGGAGCGGCTGAGCTTGTCGGCCGAGACTTCCATGCGCAACTGGTCGCCGGGCACGACAGGGCGGCGGAAACGCGCGCCATCCACACCGACCAGGTAATAGGCGATCTTGGTGCTGGCCAGGTTCGGCGCGCCGGCATCCGCAAAGGAAAACAGTGCGGCAGCCTGGGCCAGGGCCTCGATGATGAGCACGCCGGGCATGACCGGATGGTGGGCGAAATGGCCCTGGAAGAAAGGCTCGTTGTAGGTGACATTCTTGATGGCGACGATGCTCTTGCCCGGGTCCATTTCCAGGACGCGGTCCACGAGCAGCATCGGTTGCCGATGAGGCAAGCGTTCCATGATGTCTTTGATATCGAGTTCCATTAGCGTGTGTCCTGCTTGGGGTTCGTCGGCTGGCCGGGCATGCCGGCGGCGCCTTGTCGTTCTACTGCGCGCAACCGCTTGCGCAATTGCGCAAGCTGGCCGATCACGGCTGCATTATGTTGCCAGGCGCTGTGCTCAGCCACGGGGAATACCCCCGTGTAGCGCCCAGGCGTGAGAATGTCCGAAGTGACGGCCGTGCCGCCTGAAATATGCACATCGTCGCCCAGCGTCAGGTGCCCGCCGAACATGGCAGCCCCCCCGATCACGCAACGTTGGCCCATGGTGGTAGATCCGGCCACGCCCACGCAGGCGGCCATGGCCGTATGGTCTCCGATCCGGCAGTTGTGACCGATCATGATCTGGTTGTCGAGCTTCACGCCATCACCCAGCACGGTGTCCTCGACCGCACCACGGTCAACTGTGGTGTTGGCGCCGATTTCCACGTCGTCCCCGATGCGCACCCCGCCCAGCTGGGCAATTTTGGCCCAGGCGCCCGGCGTGCGCGGGTCGGGTGCGAAGCCGAAACCGTCAGCCCCCAGCACGACACCGGAATGCAGAATGGCCCGCGCGCCCACATGCACGTCATGGTAGAGCGTCACATGGGCATGCAGCAGGCTGTCCGCCCCGATGGAGCTATCTGCCCCGATGACGCAGCCCGGACCGATGCGCACGCCCGGACCGATATGCACGCCAGACTCGATCACCGACAGCGGACCAACATGCACGTCGTCGGCCAATACGGCATCTTCGGCTATGACGGCGCTGGGATGGATCCCCTGGGGCAGGCCCGCCTGGCGATGGCGGTCGAACCACTGGGCCAGCAGCGCGTACATCAGATAAGGCTGGGGGCACAGCACCGCAGCCCAGGACGGCGGGCCGTCGCAACGGGATTGGTACGCATCCCAGTCCTGCTGGCGCAGGATGACCGCAGCCGCGCCGCAATCATCCAGTTGGGACTGCAGGCGCGGGTTGGACAGGAAGCTGATTTCGGATGATCCCGCCGAAGCCAGCGAGCCGATGCCAGCGATCTTCAGCGCACCGGAATCAGGCGTCCCTGTGATGCTGCATCCCAGCCCGACCGTATCGGCCGCCCGCAACAGCTCGGACAACGCGGGTGCCCGATCGGGCGCAAGCAGCACAGGCATTGGAGATCAGCCGCCCAGAGCGCCAATGACCTGATCGGTGATATCCACGCGGGGGCTGACCGTGACGGCGTCCTGGATGATCAGGTCGTAGTTCTGCTGTTCGGCGATTTTCTTGATCGCGGCATCGGCCTTTTCCACGATGGCGGAGAATTCCTCGTTGCGGCGGCGATTGAAGTCTTCCTGGAATTCGCGGCGCTTGCGCTGCAAATCGGAATCCATGTCCTGGAGCTTGCGCTGGCGCTTGATGCGATCGGCCTCGGACAGCACCGGAGCGTCCTTGTCGAGTTTCTGGGCCTCGCTGCGCAAGTTGTCGGCCAGGCGCTGCAGTTCCTGGTCGCGTTTCTTGAATTCGGATTCGATCTTGGCCTGGGCCGCCTTGGCGGGCTTGGAATCACGCAGAATGCGCTCGGTGCTGACGAAACCGATTTTCGTGCCCTGGGCGTAGGATGGCGCAACGAACAGCGCCCCCAGGCCCACAGCCGCCGCCAGGGCCAATACCCGGTGGCTACGCAGGGTGCGTTGCGTCAACATTGAAAAATTCAGACCTGAAACGAACATGATGAGGAATCCACCTAGGATCAAAGCGACTACAAAAGAGATTATTGTGCCATCAAACGAAGGGAATCAGAAACCAGTACCGATCTGGAACTGGAAGACCTGCTTCTGGTCGCCTTCCTTGGCGTTCAGAGCGCGCCCGAAGGACAGTTGCAGCGGCCCCAGCGGCGATTCCCAGGACAGGCCCAGGCCTGCGGAGTATTTCCAACCGCAGGGGTCGGCCACCTGGCCATATTCGCCCTTGGCGCAGCCCGAGCCATCGGTCGTGGTGATCTGACCGACGTCCGAGAACATGAACCAGCGCAGGGTGCGATCGCGCGAGGCGCCCGGGAACGGCAGATAGAGCTGCACATTGCCGACGATGCGCCGGGAACCGCCCAGGTAGGTGCCGGTCAAGGTATCGCGCGGCCCCAGGGAGGCGCCCTCGTAGCCGCGTACCGAGCCGATGCCGCCTGCGTACATGTTCTTGATCACCGGGAAGTCCTTGCCGCTGCTGCCGTAGGTCTTGGCCCAATCCACCTGGCCGTTCAGGGCCAGAGTGAAGGACCGCCCCAGAGGCCAGTAATACTGCTGCTGGCCGCCAAGCTTGTAATACCGCAGATCCAGGGTGGAAATATCGGCGGACACGCGGGAATAGCTGCCGCGGCGTGGCGCCAGGGCGCTGTCGCGGGTGTCCTTGGCCCAGCCCACGCTGAAGATGGCGGCATTGGTGGTATCGCCATAATCATCGACGAAATTCTGGTAGGCCAACGGCGCCGGATTGGTGCCGCTGCGGCGGATGTCCTTCAGCGAGTTGCGTTCGTAGGTCAGGCCGGCAAAGATGCGATCGACTTCGGAAATGGGCACGCCGAAATTCAGGCCCAGCCCCAGGGATTCGACCGAATACCAGCCGGTCGAGCCGCTGCTGGATACGTCGTAGGGCGTGGTGCGCCGATAGTACAGGGACGTCGTCTTGCTGATGCCGTCCTGGGTCCAGTAGGGGTCGGTGTGCGAGATCACCGCTGCACGGTTGGTCTTGCTGGTGTTGACGTTCAGGGACAGGGAATTGCCGCTGCCAAAGACATTGTCCTGGCTGATGCCGGCCGACAGCATCAGTTTGTCGGTCGTGCCATAGCCCACCCCCAAGCTGATCATGCCGGTGGGTTTTTCCTTGACGTCGACGTTGACATCCACCTGGTCGGGCGAACCCGGCACCGGATCGGTCTTGACGTCCACTTCGGTGAAATAGCCCAGACGATCGATGCGTTCCTTGGACGTCTTGATACTGGAAGAGTCATACCAGGCGGCTTCCTGCTGACGCATTTCACGGCGCACGACTTCGTCGCGGGTACGGGTGTTGCCGCCCACGTTGATGCGGCGCACGTAGACACGGCGGCCCGGATCAACGTAGAAATTCAGTTTGGCGACGTGATTTTCCCGATCCAGCATCGGACTGGGATTGACATTGGCAAAGGCATAGCCCAGCGACCCCAGATAATCCGTGATGGATTTGGCCACGGCATTGGTCTTTTCCGCCGAGAAGGTTTCGCCTTCCTTGACGGTGACCAGCGGCTGGAGCTTATCTTCCAGGCCGAGCAGGTCGCCGGCCAGGCCGATCTCGCCCAGTTTATAGGGCTCGCCTTCGTGCAGGGTCATGGTGATGTAGATGGCCTTGCGATCCGGAGAAATCGATACCTGGGGGGGCTCCATGGAAAATTCCAGATAGCCGCGATCCAGATAGTACGAACGGATGCGTTCCACATCGCCTTCGAGTTTTTCGCGCGAATATTTGTTGGTGCCGGTGTACCAAGTCATGAAGCCGCCGGTGGTCAGCTCCATCTGGTCTTCGAGCGTGCTGGCCGAGAATGCCTCGTTGCCGATGAATTCGATCTTGTCGATAGTGGCGACATCGCCTTCGAAGATATCGAAACTGACCCCGACCCGGTTGCGCTCCAGCGGCGTGATGACCGGATTGATCTGGACGCCGTACTTGCCCTTGGACAGGTATTGCTGCTTGAGCTCGAAGACCGCGCGATCGAGCATGGCCTGATCGAAGATCCGGCCCTGGCCGAAACCGACCTGCGCCAGGGATTTCGTCAGCGCCTTGGCATCGAATTCGCGCATGCCGTTGAAATTGATCGAGGCGATCGTGGGGCGTTCTTCGACGGTGACGACGAGCACATTGCCTTGCGCGTCGATCTTGACATCATTGAAGAAGCCCGTGCCATAGAGTTTCTGGATGGCAGCCGAGGCTTCTTCCTGGGTGAAGGTCTGCCCGACCTTGACGGGGAGATAGGTGAAGATCGTGCCCGGATCGACGCGTTCGATCCCCTTGACCTGGATGTCCTGGACGACGAAAGGCGTGAAGGCCGAGGCCACGGCGGGCGCCAGGAGCGCCGCCAGCACCAGGGGAATGGCGCGCTTGATCAGACGAAAATTCCGGGGAGACGACATCCTGGCAATCCTAATTTGGCCGTGAAAGAACACGCTTGAGTGATGCGCGATTGTAAGTCACAACCTCTCAACTGAAAAGCCGCGAGAAATCGTTGAACAGGGCCAGAACCATGAGTCCCAGGACGATTCCCAGTCCCAGGCGATGGCTCAGGTCCCGGACCCGGTCAGACAATGGCCGCCCGCCGCGCAACGCCTCGATCAGATAGAACAGCAAATGGCCGCCATCCAGCATGGGGATGGGCAGCAGATTGAGCACGCCAATGCTGATGCTGATGAGCGCCAGGAAACCCAGATAGGATTCCAGGCCGACACGGGCCGAACGCCCGGCATATTCGGCGATCGTGACCGGACCCGTGACATTTTTCCAGGATACATCGCCCACCACCATCCGGCCCATCATGCGCAAGGTGAACAGGCTCATGTCGGCCGTGCGCCGCATGCCCTGCCACAGGCTGTCCACAGGCCCCAGGCGCACCAGCACCAGCGGCCGCTCGGCCTGGATCAGCGCGCCGATGCGGCCGGTCTCGAGGCCGTCTTCGCCGCGCTCGGGCCGGGGCGTCACGGACAGCGCGACTCGCGCCCCCTGGCGCAGCACGACCAGCGGCAGCGGCTGGCCCGCATGGGCCTGGACCGTCCGCACGAACGCCTCGACGGAGGGATGTTCCATGTCACCGGCCATCAGGATCTGATCGCCGGTTCGCAGGCCCGCCTGTTCGGCAGCGCCACCCTGGACGAGTTCCCCCACCACCGGAACCGGCGCACGCAAGGCCAGGCCAGTGGCCAGGAGCGGGTCGGCCCCCCCTGGCGTCACGTCCTGGGGGTGCAGTCGCAGGGTGTCCGTGCGCAGCGAGCCGTCTGCGGATTGCAGCGTCAGGGCCACAGCGCCCCCCAGGGATAGTGGTTCGGCCAGCCGCCACCGCGCCTGGGTCCAGGAGGCGACGGGCTCGCCGGCCACGGCCGTCAAGGTGTCGCCGTCGCGCACACCGGCCTGGGCGGCGGGCGTACCGGCCTGCGGGGCCGCCAGCACGGCAGCGGGCTCCTGCGTGCCCCACAGTCCCAGAAAAGCGTAGATCAGGGCTGCCAGGGCCAGATTGGCCGCAGGCCCGGCCGCCACCACCGCCGCGCGCCAGATCAGCGGCTGGGCATTGAACACGGCGCGGCGCGTGGTCTCGTCGGCCCCTGGCGGGGCTTCGTCGAGCATCTTCACGTAGCCACCCAGGGGAATGGCCGATACCGCCCATTCGGTGCCGTGCCGATCACGGCGGCGCAGCAGCACCGGGCCGAAGCCGACCGAAAAACGCACGATCGGCACGCCAGCGCGACGTGCCACCCAGTAATGACCCAGCTCGTGGAACGTCACGAGCAAACCCAGGGCCAGAATGAAGGCGAACAATGTCAGGAGCATGAAAAAGCGGGGAAAAAGAAACGGATCGTCCGGCCAGTTGAATATTTCAGCACGCCTGACAGAATCCCGCCGCAAGGCGACGCGCGCGCGCATCCAGATCGAGGATTTCTGCCAGGGAAGACGGGGTCTGCGTTCCGTGCGCCACGGAATCATCCAGGCAGTGCTCGATGATGGATGGGATCTGGGTATAGCGGATGCGTCCGCGCAAAAAGCCATCCACCGCGACCTCGTTGGCGGCATTCAGCGCAATGCAGGCGCCCTGCCCCTGCCCCAGCGCATCAAAGGACAAGCGCAGACAGGGGAACCGCGTCAGGTCCGGGGTTTCGAAATCCAGACGCCCCAGGCGGGTGAGTTCCAGCAGGCCGACGCCGCCGTCGATGCGCTCCGGATAGCCCAGGCCGTAGGCGATGGGGGTGCGCATGTCCGGCTGTCCCAGCTGGGCCAGGATGGACCCGTCCAGGTACTCGACCATGGAATGCACTACGCTCTGGGGGTGAATCACGACCTGGATACGCTCCATTGGCATGGCAAACAGCCAGTGCGCCTCGATGACCTCCAGCCCTTTGTTCAGCATGGTGGCCGAATCCACGGAAATTTTGCGACCCATGCGCCAATTGGGGTGTGCGCACGCCTGTTCCGGCGTGACGGATTCCAATTGATCCAGCGCCGTGCAACGGAATGGTCCGCCGGAAGCGGTAAGCAGCAGCCGGCGCACGCCAGCGGCCGGGCTTGCCGGCGCGCGCGCACGGTCAGCCGACTGAGGCAGGCACTGGAAGATGGCGTTGTGCTCGCTGTCGATGGGCAGCAATTCGGCGCCGGATTCGCGCACGGCCTGCATGAACAGGCTGCCTGCCGCCACCAGGGCTTCTTTGTTGGCCAGCAGCACCCGCTTGCCGGCCCGCGCTGCCGCCAATGCGCCCGGCAGTCCGGCCGCCCCCACGATGGCGGCCATGACGGCCGTGACCTCTGGGTCGGCGGCCGTGTCCGCCAGCGCCTGGGCACCCTGGCGGATTTCCGGCAAGGGCCGGCCGGCGGGCCAGGCGGCCGTAAAGCGCATCCGGGCGGCATCGTCCGGCACGATCACCACCCGCGCGGCGTGCCGTGCGGCCTGTTCGGCCAACGATTCGACCCGGCCGTGTGCGCTCAGCGCGTAGACGGAAAAGCGATCCGGGTGACGCGCCACCACGTCCAGCGTGCTCACGCCGATGGAACCGGTCGAGCCGAGGATGCAGAGACGTTGCTGAACGGACATGGTGTCGGAACCCGTGGATATGCAGGAAAAATCAGAGACTCGTCAGCAGCAGCAGCGCGGCGGCGGGCGCCACCGGCAACACTGCGTCGATGCGATCGTACACCCCGCCATGGCCCGGCAGGAGCTGGCTGGAATCCTTGACCCCCGCGCGACGCTTGAGCAGTGATTCGAACAGGTCGCCGACGATGGACCAGGCCGCCAGCGCGACCCCGACCCCGAGCACGCCCACCCAGCCAATGCCCATCACCAGCAATGCGCCAAAACTGCCCGGCCACCACAGGGCCGTGGCAAGCAGCCACACAGTGGCCGCCAGGATGCCGCCAGCGGCGCCTTCCAGTGTCTTGCCGGGACTGACACGTGGTGCCAGCTTGTGACGCCCCAGGGCACGACCCGTGAAATAGGCGGCGATGTCGGCAGCCCAGATCAGCGCCCACAGACTGATCAGCGCCGCCGCGCCATGACGCAGGAAGATCCAGGCCAGGGCATACCAGGTCGCGGCCAGAAGCAGTCCGCCGGTTGCGGCCAGCAGCGCCGGCCGGCAGGCATCGGGGACCCGGGCATGCGCCACGGCCAACGGGGCGACGGCCAGCCAGAACAGCAGCGCCAGCGGCAGCAGAATCGACCCGAAAACCGTTTCCAGCGCTGGCCGGCCGTCGACCAGCCAGCGAGACAGCAGCGCCAGAGCCAGCGCAGCCAGTAGCGCCCCTCCCCAGCGCACGGCAGCGCCGTCCATGACCAGCCGCAGCCATTCCCACAGCGCGCAGACCGTCATCAGCCCCAGCAGGGCCAGCATCGGCCAGGGTGTCGGAGCCATCACGGCGGCCACCACGATCAACAGCAGGACAATGGCGGTGAGGATGCGCTGGCGCAACATGGATGGCGTTCCTTTCTGGGCCGGTTCGCGTTTATTTCGAGGCGTCGCGCAACTGGGCGCTGGTGCGGCCAAAGCGCCGTTCGCGGCCCTTGTACCATGCGAAAGCCCGGTCAAGCTGCGCCGCATCGAAATCCGGCCACCAGCAATCGGTGAAATACAGTTCAGTATAGGCCAGCTGCCAGACCAGGAAATTGGAGATGCGCTGTTCTCCGCCCGTGCGAATGAACAGGTCGGGCTCGGGCGCATAAGCCATGGCCAGCCAGGGTGTCAGGGCTGCCTCGTCCAGTGCCTCGGGATGGGCGGCGAGATCGGGCCGAGCGGCCAGCAGCGCCCGGGTTGCCTGGAGAATATCCCATCGACCACCGTAATTGGCGGCAATGGTCAGCGTCAGAGCCGATTGCCCGGCCGTCCGGCGTTCGGCAGCTTCGATCAGGCCGCGCAGATGGGGGTCGAAGGCTGATAGATCGCCGACCACGCGCAGGCGCACTCCCTGCTCTTCCAGGCGCCCGACTTCTTTTTCCAGGGTGCGCACAAACAAGCGCATCAGCAGGGAGACTTCCTGGGCCGGGCGGCGCCAGTTCTCGGAACTGAAGGCAAACAGTGTCAGGTAGCGCACGCCCCGGCGACCGCAGGCCTCGACGATGCGGCGCACGGCCTGGACGCCGCGCACATGCCCTGCCGTGCGCGGCAGCATTCGCTGGGTTGCCCAGCGGCCATTGCCATCCATGATGATGGCGACGTGCCGGGGCACGTCCCCGGTCTCGGGAATGGCAAGTGTGGAGGAAGGGGTTTCGATCATGGGCCGGGCGTCTTGCGCGGACGGCCGATCAGACCGTCATGATCTCGGCTTCCTTCTGGGCGACCAATTTGTCGATTTCGGCCACGTAGCGATCAGTGAGTTTCTGGACTTCGTCCTGGCCGCGGCGGTCTTCGTCTTCGGAGATTTCCTTGTCCTTGACGAGTTTTTTCAGGGCCTCGTTGGCCTCGCGGCGCAGATTGCGCACGGCGACCTTGGCATCCTCGCCTTCGCCGCGCACGACCTTGGTCAGGTCCCGGCGGCGCTCTTCGGTCAACGCCGGCATCGGCACGCGGATATTGTCGCCCATGGCGATCGGATTCAGCCCCAGGTCCGATTCGCGGATGGCTTTTTCGACCGGCCCCGCCATTGTCTTTTCCCAGACCTGCACACCCAGCGTGCGGGCGTCGATCACCGTCACGTTGGCCACCTGGCTGACCGGCACGGGCGAACCATAGTATTCGACCTGCACGTGATCCAGAATCCCGGCATGGGCCCGGCCCGTGCGGATCTTGGCCAGGCTGGTCTTCAGGGCTTCGATGGATTTGCCCATGCGCTCGTCTGCCGAGCGACGAATGTCGGAAAGGCTCATGAGGATTCCTATACCTGAACCAGGGTGCCTTCGTCCTCGCCGCAGACGACGCGCCGGAGGGCTCCTGGTTTGTTGATCGAAAAGACCTTGATCGGCAATTTTTGGTCGCGGCACAGCGCGAATGCCGTGGCATCCATGACTTCGAGGCGGCGTACGATGGCCTCGTCGAAGCTGATGCAAGAATACCGCGTGGCGTTCGGGTCCTTGTTCGGATCGGCGCTGTAGATGCCATCGACCTTGGTGGCCTTGAGCACGATTTCGGCGCCGACTTCGGCGCCGCGCAGCGCAGCGGCCGTATCGGTGGTGAAGAATGGGTTACCCGTGCCGGCCGCGAAAATGACGACCTTGCCTTCTTCCAGGTAACGCAGTGCCTTGGGGCGAATGTAGCGTTCCACCACCTGATCGATGTTCAGCGCCGACTGCACCCGGGCATCCACGCCCTGATTTTTCAGTGCGTCCTGCAATGCCAGGCCATTCATGACGGTGGCCAGCATGCCCATGTAGTCGGCTGTGGCGCGGTCCATGCCCTGCGCGCCAGGCGCCACACCACGAAAGATATTGCCCCCGCCGATCACCACGGCCAGTTGGACCCCGAGGGACACGACGCCATGGATTTCCTCGGTCATGCGAAGGATGGTCGCGCGGTTGATGCCGAAGGCATCGCCGCCCATCAGAGCCTCGCCCGAGAGTTTCAGGAGAACGCGCTTGTAGGCAGGGGTGGGCATGCAAGATTCCTGGAAGGAGTAATCAGCGTAGAGCAGCACGGAGCCGGACACAGCGTCCCCGGCGTTGTTGTTAAGGGGCCCGTCCAGGCCAGCCGGACAGGCCAGACGCGGCCCATCGCGACAGCCCGGCTGTCGCGATGGGCGCACGGCGCGGCAGAACGGGCACTGGATGGCGATGCGCCATCGTACCCGAAATCAACCTGAATCAGGAACCGCTGGCCGCCGCAGCCACTTCAGCCGCGAAGTCCTCGGATTTTTTCTCGATGCCCTCGCCCACCACGAACAGCGCGTAGCGATTGATGCGGGCCGATTTTTCCTTGAGCATCTGCTCGACGGTCTGCTTGTCGTTCTTGACGAAAGGCTGCGACAGCAGCGTGACTTCCTTCAGGAATTTCTGCACGGAACCTTCGACCATCTTGGCGACGATTTCAGCCGGCTTGCCGGATTCGGCCGCCTTCTGTTCGGCCACGGACCGTTCGGCGGCGATCAGCGCGGGATCCACGCCATCGGCATTCAGGGCGCGGGGCTTGGTCGCGGCAATGTGCATCGCCAGGTCCTTGCCGACTTCGTCGGCGCCGGCAAAATCAACCAGCACGCCGATGCGCCCGCCATGCACATAGCTGTTCAGGCCGTCGGTGGTGTCGAAACGCTGGAAGCGGCGCACCGACATGTTTTCGCCGATCTTGCCCACCAGGCTGGTGCGCACGGATTCGACGGTGCCATCACCCATGGCGCACGCATTCAGCGCATCCAGATCGGCGGGATTGTTTTCAGTGGCGATGCGGGCCAGGTCATTGACGAAAGCGATGAAATCATCGTTCTTGGCAACGAAGTCCGTTTCGCAGTTGACTTCGACCAGAGCGCCGGATTTGCCATCGGCAGCAATGTGCAGGCCGATCAGCCCTTCGGCCGTGATGCGGTTGGCCGCCTTGGATGCCTTGCTGCCCAGCTTGACGCGCAGCAGTTCCTCGGCGCGAGCCAGATCGCCATCGGCCTCGGTCAGGGCCTTTTTGCATTCCATCATGGGCGCGTCGGTCTTCTCGCGCAGTTCCTTGACCATGGCGGCAGTGATTTGAGCCATTGTGTTCTCTCCTGTTCAATCAATGCGCGCGCCGACCGGCGGCGCGCGACGGGTCCGCCGCCAGATGACGGCGGGCCGGGGCGGCAGCGGGCAGGAAGTTATTCCTGATCCTGGTCCTGCTCGACCTCGATGAATTCCTCGCCTTCGGCCAGTTCCTCGACCAGGCCATTGAGGCTCTGTTCGCGGCCGGCGAGCACGGCGTCGGCCATGCCACGGGCATACAAGGCAATCGCCTTGGAGGAGTCGTCATTGCCCGGAATGACGTGATCAATGCCTTCGGGGGAATGGTTGGTATCGACCACGCCGACCACCGGGATGCCCAGGGTCCGGGCCTCGGCCACGGCAATCTTGTGGTAGCCGACGTCGATCACGAACAACGCGTCGGGCAGCATGTTCATTTCCTTGATGCCGCCGATAGACTTGTTGAGCTTGTCCATTTCGCGCGCGAACATGAGCGCTTCTTTTTTGCTCATGTGCTCGGTGGCGCCTTCGGCCTGCTGGGCTTCCATGTCCTTGAGGCGCTTGATCGAGGTCTTGACCGTCTTGAAATTGGTCATCATGCCGCCCAGCCAGCGGCTGTCGACGTAGGGCATGCCGCAGCGCTGGGCCTCGGCGGCGACCAGTTCACGCGCGGAGCGCTTGGTGCCCACGAACAGCACATTGCCGCCGCGTGCGGCGACCTGGCGCACGAACTGGCTGGCCTCCAGGTATTTTTCAACCGTGCGTTCGAGGTTGACGATATGAATCTTGTTGCGTTGGCCGAAGATGTATTCGGCCATCTTCGGGTTCCAGTAACGGGTCTGGTGGCCAAAATGCACACCGGCTTCCAGCATTTCGCGCATGAGCGACATGAAAATTCTCCGATAGGGTTCAGTCTTGTACCAGGCCAGTATCCGGGACTAACATGAAAAAGCCGAATCCTGAAATATCGACGTTTTTCACATAGGCCGCGCACACCCTTGGGCGGCCAGGCACGCTATTTACAGCTAAGCCTATAATTCTACTATTCATCTCGTCCATACAGCAAGCAACCCATGGTCCCCGTCATCACCGATCCCCTCGAACTCGACCAGATGCGCGCCGCCTGCCAGGCCGCCGCCAGCATCCTCGATTACCTTGAACCCCATGTGCGTGCCGGGGTCACAACGGGAGAACTCGAACGCCTGTGCATGGATTACCTCACCAACACGTTACACGTGCAATCGGCCACCGTGGGCTACGCCCCCCCAGGCTATCCGCCCTTTCCGGCCTCCATCTGCATTTCGGTCAACCACGTCATCTGCCATGGCATCCCCGGTGACAAGGTCCTGAAGAACGGCGACATCCTGAACATGGACATCACCATCATCAAGGATGGCTGGTTCGGCGACACCAGCCGCATGTACTGCGTGGGAGAACCGTCCATCCTGGCCCGTCGCCTGATCGACACCACCTATGAATGCATGTGGCTGGGCATCGAGCAGGTCCGTCCGGGTGCCACCCTGGGCGACATCGGGCACGCCATCCAGAAACACGCGGAACGAGCCGGCTTTTCCGTGGTGCGCGAATACTGCGGCCATGGCGTAGGACGCCGTTTCCATCAGGACCCGCAGGTACTGCACTATGGCAAGCCCGGCACCGGCCTGCGCCTGGAACCCGGCATGATTTTCACGATCGAGCCCATGATCAATGCCGGCCGCCGCGAAATCCGCACCTTGGCCGACCAGTGGACAGTCGTCACGCGCGACCACAGCCTGTCGGCCCAATGGGAACACAGCGTTCTGGTCACCGATGGCGGCTACGAAGTGCTGACGGTCTCGCCTGGCATGCCGTCGCCGCCCGCCTTCGTCCAGGGCGAAGTCAGCCGCGCGTAACGCCAGGCGGGCGCCATGCAGCAGAAACGCCCTGCCGCCGTTGCTGCCGGCCAGGATCCGGTCCAGGCGACCCTGTCCGACTTGCGCGCCCGGATGCAGGCCCGCCGGTCCGAGGCCATCCAGGCATGGCGCGTGCACCTGCGCCCCGACACGCTGCTGGCCGCCTTGCGGCGGATTGCCGACGGAACACTGCGCAGCCTGCTGAAGACGCTTCCCCTGCCGGCTGGTGCCTGCGTGGCAGCCGTCGGCGGCTATGGCCGGGGCGAACTCTATCCCGGCTCCGATCTGGACATCCTGATCCTTCTGGAACACGCCCCCGATGCGGGCGACCGTGCGCGCATCGAAGCCCTGGTCGCCGCCCTGTGGGACATCGGACTGGAACCCGGCCTGAGCGTGCGTACCCTGGATCAATGCCGACACGAAGCCGCTGCCGACATCACCGTGCAGACCTCGCTGCTGGAGGCCCGCTGGCTGGCTGGCGGGCGGGCGCTGTTCCAACGTTTTCGTGAACAGATGCGGCTGGACCTGGACCCCCAGGACTTCTATCTGGCCAAGCGCACCGAAATGCAGCAGCGGCATGCCCGTCATCAGGACACGCCCTACGCACTGGAGCCCAACTGCAAGGAATCCCCTGGCGGGTTGCGCGACCTGCAAGTGCTGTTGTGGCTGGCGCGCGCGGCAGGCCTGGGCACGAACTGGACGGCCGTCGCACGCACCGATCTGCTGACATCCGCCGAATTCCGCGCCCTGCGGCGGGCCGAACTGGCCTTCAAGCGTCTGCGCATCGAACTGCATCTGCTGGCCGGACGCCGCGAAGATCGCCTGTTGTTCGACCTGCAGCTGCGTCTGGCCCAGGTCTATGGCTTCGTCGACCAGCCGCACAGGCGAGCCAGCGAACTGCTGATGCAGCGCTACTACTGGGCCGCCCGCGTCGTCTGCCAGGTCAATCGCCTGTTGATGCTGACGCTGGAAGAACGCCTGTTCCCTCGACCGCAGGATGACTCCATCGCCCTGGACGAGGATTTCTGCATTCGCCGCAGGCGGCTGGCCCTGGTCCATGAGGATGCCTTCGAACGCAAGCCCGGGCTGCTGCTGAAAGTCTTCCTGGTCACGCAGCAACACCCGGAACTGCAAGGCATGGCGGCAGGCACCCTGCGGGCCATGTGGCACGCCCGGCACCGCATCGATCGGGCGTTCCGCGACGACCCGGCCAACCGTGGCCTGTTTCTCGAAATTCTGCGCCAGCCACGCGGCATCGTCCATGCCCTGCGCGACATGACGATGTGGAATATCCTGCCGCGCTATCTGCCTGCCTTCCGACGCATCGTCGGACAGATGCAGCACGATCTGTTCCATGCCTACACCGTGGATCAGCACATCCTGATGGTGATCCGCAATCTGCGGCGTTTCACCATGCCGGAGCACGCCCAGGAATATCCCCTGGCCAGTCAGCTGATCGCCGACCTGGACGAACACTGGCTGCTGTATGTGGCCGCCCTGTTCCATGACATTGCCAAAGGCCGTGGCGGCGACCATTCGCAGCTGGGCGCTGCCGAAGTCCGGCGCTTCGCGCGCCGACACGGGCTGTCCCGCGAGGCCTCCGATCTGCTGGAATTCCTGGTGCGCGAACACCTGACCCTGTCCCAGGTGGCCCAAAAGCGCGACTTGAGCGATCCTCGGGTGATTCATGAGTTTGCCGCCCGGGTCGGTTCCAGGCGGCGGCTGGCGGCCCTGTATCTGCTGACAGTGGCAGACATCCGCGGCACCAGCCCCAAGGTCTGGAACACCTGGAAAGGCAAGCTGCTGGAAAATCTGTACCACCAGACGCTCGCGGCCCTGGGCGGCGAGCAGCCCGACACCCGGACCATCCTGGCCCTGCGCAAGGAAGCCGCGGCCGCCGAAGTCCGCAGGATGGGCTTGCGCGACGACAGCCGCGAAGCCTTCTGGTCCCAGTTGGACGTGGCCTATTTCCTGCGCCATGACGCCAACGAGATCGCCTGGCACACGCGGCACCTGTACCACTGTTTCCAGGGGCCGGATCCGGTTGTGCGCGCTCGTGTCCTGGGCCAGGGCGAGGCCCTGCAGATCATGGCCTACGCGCCCGACCGGCCAGACCTGTTCATGGATATCTGCACCTATTTCGACCGCCACGGGCTGAGCATCCAGGACGCCCGCATTCACACCACGCGCCAAGGCTGGGCGCTGGACAGTTTCATCGTGCTGCTGCCCGAACACAGCCGGGATCACCGGTCCTATGCCACCCTGATCGAACACGAACTGCGGGCTGCGCTGGCCGACAGCCGGGCAAGTGCCCGGGAAGCCCCCGCGCCGCATCAAGGATCGCGCCGTTCCCGGGCTTTTCCGATCATGCCCAGCGTCACCCTGCAGCCCGACGAACAAGGCGGCAACTGGCGGCTGTCCGTCACGGCCGCTGATCGCGTGGGCCTGCTGCATGATCTGGCCCAGGTCTTCGCCCGCCACGATGTCAGCCTGAAAATGGCCAAGATCATGACCCTGGGTGATCGGGTGGAAGATATCTTCATCCTCGACGGCCCTGGCCTGGAACACCCTCGCAGCCAGATGCAATTCGAACGCCAGGTGCTGGAAGCCCTGGGGGTGGCTGCCCCCTCTTCCCTCTCTTTTTCTTCACCCCCCCAATCCCAATAACATGACGCTGACACGATCCGACCGTCTTCTGCGCCTCATCGGCCTGCTGTGCCTGGCTGCCGTGGGCTTCGCCCTGATTTCGCAACATGCGTTCGGCATGCCGCCCTGCGCCTGGTGCGTGCTGCAGCGGCTCATCCTGCTGGCCATCGCAGCCGTCTGCAGCCTGGCGAGCATGGGCTGGAAATCGCCCGTCGCGCGCCGCGCCGGTGCAATCACGGCCGCAGCCCTGGCGGTATGCGGCATCGCCGTCGCCTGGTACCAGCACAGCGTCGCCTCGCAGATGCTGTCTTGCGCGCAGACCTTCGCCGATCGTTTCATTTCGGCATCGGGTCTGGATGCCGCCCTGCCCTGGCTGTTCGGCATCTACGCCAGTTGCATGAACGCCCGCGTCAATCTGCTGGGGGTGGAATATGCCTTGTGGAGCCTGGCGCTGTTCGTCCTGTGCGCCGTGCTGGCGCTGGCCGCATTGCGTGCAGCCTGGACTGCGCCGGAACGCCGATCAACGTCCCGTTAGATCGATCGGCTGCCCGTCGAGCAAAGTTCCCCGCAAGGCGAAGCGCAGGGAAATTCAGCCTTCGTCGATCGCGGCCGCCATGGCGCCGGAGCGCTGTGGCAGGCCCCGGGTGCGGCTCAGGCGTTCCAGGTAGGCGGCATCGATGTCACCGGTGACGTAGCGCCCATTGAAGCAGGATGACTCAAATGATCGCAGGGCGGGATTCAGGTCGCGCAGGGATTGTTCCAGGTCATCCAGATCCTGGTAGACGAGGCCATCGGCACCGATTTCGCGGGCGATCTGGGCCTCGTCGCGCCCGGTGGCGATCAGTTCCGCCTGGGTCGGCATGTCGATGCCATAGACGTTCGGATAGCGGACGGCAGGCGCCGCCGAGGCAAAGAAGACCTTGTGCGCCCCCGCGGCCCGGGCCATATCGACGATTTCGCGGCTGGTGGTGCCACGCACGATGGAATCATCGACCAGCAGCACATTCTTGCCGCGGAATTCCATGTCGATGGCGCTGAGTTTCTGGCGCACGGATTTCTTGCGCACGGCCTGGCCGGGCATGATGAAGGTGCGGCCGACGTAACGGTTCTTGATGAACCCTTCGCGATAGTTCAGGCCCAGGCGCGCGGCCAGCTGCATGGCCGAAGGCCGCGAGGAATCGGGGATCGGCATGACGACGTCCACATCGCCCAGGCGCAGGGATTTGGCGACCTTGTCCGCCAGATATTCACCCATGTGCAGGCGCGCATCGTAGATCGACACCCCGTCCATCAGGGAATCCGGCCGGGCGAAATAGACGTATTCAAAGACACAGGGCGTATGTTCCAGCCCTGAGTCCGCACAGGCCTCGGCGCTGAATTCGCCGTCTTCCGTGATGACGATGGCCTCGCCGGGGGCGATGTCGCGTACCAGCGAAAAACCGCTGCCGGTCAGGGCCACGGATTCAGAGGCCAGCATCCATTCAGGCCCGGATTCCGTATCATGGCGACCCAGGCACAGGGGCCGGATGCCGTGCGGATCGCGGAACGCCACCAGGCCGAAGCTGCTGATGTTGGCAATGACCGCATAGGCGCCCTTGGCGCGCCGATGCACCGCACGCACCGCCTGGAACACCGCGTTGGCATCCAGCGTTACGCCGTTGGACGCCTGCTGCAGTTCGTGGGCGAAGACGTTGAGCAGGACCTCGGAATCGGAATTGGTGTTGATATGACGCCGATCGTGCTTGAACAGGGATTCGCGCAGTTCGCGCCAGTTGGTCAGGTTGCCATTGTGCACAAAGGTGATGCCGAACGGTGCGTTCACGTAAAAGGGCTGGGCTTCGTCCACGCTGGCGCTGGAACCCGCCGTGGGGTAGCGTACCTGTCCGACACCGCTGTTGCCAGGCAGCGCACGCATGTTGCGCGTGCGAAACACATCGCGCACCAGGCCGTGGGCCTTGTGCATGCTGAAGAACTGATCATGCGCGGTGGCGATGCCGGCCGCATCCTGGCCCCGGTGCTGCAGCAGCAGCAGGCTGTCATAGATCAGTTGATTGACGGGGCCGCGCCCCATCACACCCACGATTCCGCACATAAGAATGAATTCCGGCTAATAGGGAAGCAGTTCTGCCACCTGGATCGGCAACAGTGATTTGACTTGCTGGAAACCCCGGACAGCCGCTGCCGATGTACGGGCGTTCTGCCACCAGGGTTCCTGGGGAAGCTGAGTGTAGCCTGCCAGCCCCACCAGGGCCAGGACGAGCACCATGCCGCGCACGGCGCCAAACAGTGCGCCCAGACCGTGATCGGCTGGCGTCAGGCCGGTGCGATCCACCAGTGCGCCCAGCGCCATGTTCAACAGGCCGACCACCAGCAAGGCCAGGATGAAGACTGCCCCATAGGCCGCCAGGGCGCGCAGCAGGCCATTGTCGACCAATCCCGTCAACCAGTCCGATGCGCCCGGTCCCCACCAGATGGCAGCGACAAAAGCGGCAATATAGGCGATCAGTGACAGGACTTCGCGCAGGAAGCCGCGCAACAGGCCGATCAAGGTCGAGACAACTACCACGGCCAGGACGAAGTAATCGAAACTGGTCACTTGCCGGAGATCAGGCCGTTCTGGTAGCCCAGGGCCCGGAGTCGGGCCTGGGCTGCCTGGGCGGCTTCGTGAGAGCCGAAGGGGCCCACGCGCAGCCGGTAGACCGTGCGGCCGTTGGATTGGCCGCGTTCGACGTACGCATCAGTGACGCCGGCTTGGCGCAGACTGTCGCGCCGTGCCTGGGCATCCTGTTCAGTTGTGTAGGCGGCAACCTGCAGATAATAGCGGCCCCCAGTGGCGGCGCGCGACCCGGAACTGGCCGCAGGCGGTGTCTTGCCAGCCAGCAGGGCCAGGGCGACAGAACCATCGTCGGTGCGTTCGACCGGCGCCCGAGCGGCGGCGGGTTTTTCTGTGCCGGGCCGATCAGCAGCCTTGCGAGCGTCTGCGACCGGTTTTTCGCGCGTCGGCTCGGGGGGAGCTGGTGCAGGTTCGGCGGGTGCGGGTTCGGGGGCCGCCGCAATCGCTGGCGCCGGGGGCTGGTCCGGCGCAGCGGGGGGAACCGCAGGGCTGGCACCGACAGCAGGCGCTGAAGGAACCGGATCCTGGGCAGCGCCGCCCGAAGCGTCTGGCTGCATGGCGGGGGGGTCGGTGGCCGGCGGCAAGCCAGCCACCGGCGCTGGCACCACGATCGGGGCGTGGGCATCATCAGGGACGGGTTCGTCGAACAGCCAGGGCACGATGATGAACGCCGTCAACACCAGCGCCAGTGCGCCGATCAGACGCCGGCGGGCTTTCACGCGCAGTTCACGGAGCTGGGCTTCGGTTCCCGTGGATCGCGCCGGGGCGCGTTGTCCGGTTTCGGTTCCCTTGCGAAAAAACATCGTGCAGCCAACCCATCAAAAGTGGCGGATCGGCCTTCCGGCCCGATCAGGACAGGACATCCCGGCCTTCGCGGCGCAGCACGTCAAGCACAGGGCCGACCGTGGCAAACGATCCAAACACGAGAATTCTATCATTGTCGCCAGCCAGTCTACGGGCCTCGGCAAAGGCTTGTTCCGGACTGTCAAAAGTTGAAACCTGAACGTCCCGGGCAGCGATGGCCGGCCGGGGCGCAGGCCGCACGCCAGGCTTGTGCGCAGTAGTAGGCCGCGTGATCTCTTGACTGTGCGCGATGAAGGAATCCGGCGGTGTCCGGCTGCCGCTGATGCGACGCACGATGGCCGCCAGTTCCTGGGCGCTGGTGCCGCGCGGCCCGCTCAGTGTGGCGCACAGCCAGCGATCGACTCGCTGCGCCAGACGCGACAGCGTGGCCTCGATGTCCTTGTCGTTCAACATGCCGACCACCGCATAGGTGTGCGGGTAATGGCCCATGCTGTCCAGATTCTGACCCAATGCCGAGATGGCGTGCGGATTGTGCCCCACATCCAGGATGGTGGCCGGCAGGCCCGGCAGGATCTGCATTCGCCCAGGCAGACTGACATGCAGCAGCCCCTGGCGCACATCCTGCTGGGTGACCACCAGATGGTCGCGCAGGGCTTCCAGGGCCGCCAGGGCCGCCGAGGCATTCAACAGCTGATTGGCGCCTCGCAGGGCGGGATAGCCCAGTGCATTGCGACGTTGCGTGCGACCGCCGTAGGCCCATTGCTGACGGTCGCCGGAATAATTGAAATCGACCCCGACACGCCATAAATCGGCGCCGATCGCAGCAGCATGGTCGATCACGCTTTGCGGCGGGACCGGATCGGCGCAGATAGCGGGCTTGCCTGCCCGGAAGACATGAGCCTTTT
The DNA here is from genome assembly GCF_034007085.1 of Castellaniella sp. Taxonomy (GTDB): domain Bacteria; phylum Pseudomonadota; class Gammaproteobacteria; order Burkholderiales; family Burkholderiaceae_B; genus Castellaniella. The sequence continues at coordinate 47,996 of NZ_JAVERO010000001.1, forward strand.
CCAGACCGATGGCCTCGCGGGTATCCCCCAGGTACTGCATATGGTCCAGATCGACACTGGTCAGGATCGCGCAGTCGGTATCGATCAGGTTGACCGCATCCAGCCGGCCGCCCAGGCCGACTTCCAGAACCACGACGTCCAGCTGACTGGCCTGGAACAGCAGCAAAGCGGCCAGCGTGCTCATCTCGAAATAGGTCAAGGTCGTCTGCCCCAGGACCGATTGGATGCGCTCGAACTGCGCCACGATCGCTTCATCGGAAGCATCCTCGCCATTGACGCGGATGCGTTCGTTGAAACGCAACAAATGGGGCGATGTGTACTTGCCGACCTTGTAGCCCGCTGCAAGCAGCATGGATTCCAGCATGGCGCAGGTGGACCCCTTGCCATTGGTGCCCGCCACCGTGATCTTGGTGCAATCCAGGGACAGAGCCAGGCGCTGGGCCACGGCGCGAATGCGGTCCAGGCCCAGATCGATGGCCTTGGGATGCAGGGTTTCGAGATAGGCCAGCCAGTCGGCCAGCGCGGCGCCCGGGGCAGGAGCGGAAAGGGACATGAGTGGACTTCGGCAATCAACAACGGCAGGTGCCGATATTAGCACCTGCCGTCAGGGAATACGCCGGGCAAACCTGTTGTCCACAAGGCGGTCACGTGCCGCCCGCAGACCACGCAGCATGGGGCGTTTATTTCTTTCGCGCGGGGGGCACGTCCGTGCAATGACCATCGGCGACCTCGGCGGCCATGCCGATCGATTCGCCCAGGGTCGGATGCGGGTGGATGGTCTTGCCGATGTCCACGGAATCCGCACCCATTTCGATGGCCAGGGCAATTTCCCCGATCAGGTCGCCCGCATGGGTGCCCACGATCCCACCGCCCAGGATCCGGCCGGTTTGCGCATCGAACAGCAGCTTGGTAAAGCCTTCATCGCGGCCATTGGCAATGGCTCGACCCGAAGCCTGCCACGGAAACAGCCCCTTTTTGAGAGTGATGCCGTCGTTTCTGGCGGCCTCCTCGGTCACGCCGACCCAGGCCACTTCAGGGTCGGTATAGGCCACCGAGGGGATCACGCGCGCATCGAAGAAGGACTTGTGGCCGGCGATGGCTTCGGCGGCCACGTGCGCCTCGTGAACCGCCTTGTGCGCCAGCATGGGCTGGCCGACGATGTCGCCGATGGCGTAGATATGCGGCACATTGGTGCGCATCTGCTTGTCCACGGCAATGAAGCCCCGGTCGGACACGGCCACACCGGCGTTCTCGGCACCGATCTGCTTGCCGTTGGGTGCACGACCCACGGCCTGCAGCACCAGATCATAGCGCTGAGGGTCCTTGGGCGCGGCTTCGCCTTCGAAGGTGACCCAGATGCCGTCGTCCCGGGCTTCGGCGGCAACAGTCCGGGTTTTGAGCATGACGTGATCGAAACGCCTGGCATTCATCTTGTCCCAGACCTTGACCAGATCGCGGTCGGCGCCAGTCATCAGGGTAGGCAGCATTTCGACCACATCCAGGCGGGCGCCCAGCGCGGAATAGACCGTGCCCATTTCCAGGCCGATGATGCCGCCGCCGATGATCAACATGCGTTCAGGCACGGATTTCAGGGCCAGCGCCCCCGTGGAATCGACGATGCGCGGATCGTCCGGCAGGAACGGCAGTTTCACCGACTGGCTGCCGGCCGCGATGATGGCTGCCGCGAATTTGACCGTCACCTGACTGCCATCGGCCTTGGCTACCGTCAGATGATGCGGGTCGGCAAAGGCGCCCACACCCTGGATGACCGTGACCTTGCGGGCCTTGGCCATGCCCGCCAGGCCGCCGGTCAGCTTGCCCACCACCGAATCCTTGTAGCCGCGCAGCTTGTCCAGATCGATCGCCGGCTTGCCAAAAGCGATGCCGTGGGCCGCCAGCGATTGAGCTTCTTCCAGCACGCCGACGGTGTGCAGCAGCGCCTTGGAGGGGATGCAGCCCACGTTCAGGCAGACCCCACCCAAGGTGGCGTAGCGTTCCACCAGGACGACCTTCAGGCCCAGGTCGGCGGCGCGGAAAGCGGCTGAATAGCCACCAGGCCCTGCCCCCAGCACCAGGACGTCATATTCGCTGTCGGCAGCGCCGGAGAACTGCGCGGGGGCTGGGGCCGGCGCAGTCTGGGAGGCGGCCGGCGCAGGCGCTGCGGCTGCCGCGCCGGGAGCAGGCTGGACCGCAGCCTCCCCCTCGGATGCCTCGATGCGGACGATGGGTACCCCCTGGGAAACTTTATCGCCCAGCTTGACGAGGATTTCCTTGACCACCCCACCCTGCTCGGCCGGGATTTCCATGGAGGCCTTGTCGGACTCGACCGTGATCAGGCTCTGTTCGGCCTGGATGGCATCGCCCACGGCCACCAGGATCTCGATGACTTCGACCGCATCAAAATCGCCGATGTCGGGGACATTCAGATCGATGAGATTCATGCCGTCCCCCTTACAGGATGATGCGGCGGAAGTCCGCCAGCAGACCAGCCAGATAGGCGTTGAAACGCGCGGCCGCCGCCCCGTCGATCACGCGATGGTCGTAGGACAGCGACAGCGGCAGCATCAGGCGCGGCTGAAAGGCCTGTCCATCCCAGACCGGTTGCATGGTCGAACGCGACACGCCCAGGATGGCCACCTCGGGCGCGTTGATGATGGGCGTGAAGTCCGTGCCGCCGATCCCGCCCAGGGACGAGATCGAAAAGCAGCCCCCCTGCATCTGCGACGGCGAGAGCTTGCCTGCGCGCGCCAGACTGGCCAGTTCGGCGGTTTCTGCCGCCAATGCCAGCACGCCTTTCCTGTCGGCATCCCGGATCACCGGCACCACCAGTCCGTTGGGCGTATCGGCTGCGAAGCCGATATGGAAATACTGCTTGAGCACCAGATTGTCGCCGTCCAGCGAGGCATTGAATTCAGGGAATTTTTTCAATGCGGCGACCACCGCCTTGATCAGGAAGGCCAGCATGGTGACCTTGGCGCCGGATTGCTTGTTTTCCGCGTTCAACTGCTGACGCAAGGCTTCCAGTTCGGTGATGTCCGCCACGTCGTTATTGGTCACGTGCGGGATCATGACCCAATTGCGGTGCAGATTGGCGCCGGAAATTTTCTTGATGCGCGACAACGGCCTGGTCTGGATTGCGCCGAACTTGGCGAAATCGACCTTGGGCCAGCCAAGCACGCTGAAGCCGCTGCCTGCCGGCACCGTCGAACCCACGGGGCTGACGCCACCGGTAGCCAGGGCCTGCTTGACGTAGGCACGCACATCGTCGGCCGTAATGCGATTCTTGGGACCGCTGCCCGTCACCTGGGTCAGATTGACGCCCAATTCCCGGGCGAACCGCCGCACCGAAGGCGATGCATGCGGCAAATTGCGCAGCGGGACCTCGGCCTCGGCAAACGAGGCCGTCGGAGACGTCCGTTCCGGCGCGCTGGATGCCATGGCTGGCGCGGGCGACGGGGCCACCGGCGCAGCCAAGGTTTCCGGTGCCGGTGTAGCAGAGGTTTCCGGTGCCGCAGCGAGCACCGGGGCCTGGGCTGCGCCGCCCGTGGTTTCCACTACCAGGATTTCCGTGCCCTGCGAGACCTTGTCGCCCAATTTGACGAGGATTTCCTTGACCACCCCGCCGACCGGGGCGGGGATTTCCATGGAGGCCTTGTCGGATTCGACCGTGATCAGGCTCTGTTCGGCCTGGATGGTATCGCCCACGGCCACCAGGATCTCGATGACTTCGACCGCATCGAAATCACCGATGTCGGGCACGACCACGGCTTGCGTACCCCCTGCAGCGACCGGCGCCGCAGGCGCGGCAGGGGAAACTTCGGCCTGGACGGCTTGCGCCGCTGCGGCAGCTGATGCAGGCGCGGTGGCCGCCGCAGGCGGAACCGTCGCGGCATCCGAGGCCTCGATTTTCAGGATGACCGCGCCCTCGCCCACCTTGTCACCCAGTTTGACCAGGATTTCCTTGACCACCCCGCCCTGCGAAGCGGGGATTTCCATGGAGGCCTTGTCGGATTCGACCGTGATCAGGCTCTGTTCGGCCTGGATGGTATCGCCCACGGCCACCAGGATCTCGATGACCTCGACCGCATCGAAATCGCCGATGTCGGGGACCTTGATTTCCACGATAGTGCTCATGTCCTGTGTCCTCCTCAGGCGTAATGCGGATTGGCCTTTTCGGGGTCGATGCCATATTTGGCAATCGCCTCGGCGCATTGCTTGATATCGATGGCGCCTTCGTCGGCCAGGCTGCGCAAAGCGGCCAGGACCACGAAATGGCGATCGATCTCGAAATGCTTGCGCAGTTCGGAGCGGAAATCCGAACGGCCAAAGCCATCGGTTCCCAAGACCTTGAGGGAACGCCCCTTGGGCACGAACGGGCGGATCATGTCGCCATAGGCCTTGATGTAGTCCGTGGAGACGATGATCGGCCCCTGGGTATCCTTGAGCTGGCGCGTCACATACGCTTCCTGGACCGGCTCGGTCGGATGCAACAGATTGTGGCGCTCGACGTCCAGGCCATTGCGGCGCAATTCCGAGAAACTGGTCACGCTCCAGACGTCCGAGGTCACGCCCCAGTCCTTTTCCAGCAGTGCCTGGGCGGCCAGCACTTCGCGCAGAATCGTGCCCGACCCCATCAGCTGGACGTGTTTCTTGGCAGGCTTGGCGCTGGACTGCAGCTTGTACATCCCCTTCAGGATGCCTTCCTCGTCGCCCGCCCTCAGGCCCGGCTGGGCGTAGTTCTCGTTCATGACCGTGATGTAGAAGAACACGTCTTCCTGGTCATGCATCATGCGCTGCAGGCCGCTGCGAATGATGACGGCAACCTCGTGGGCAAAGGCCGGGTCGTAGGCCACGCAATTGGGAATCAGGGAAGCCTGGATATGACTGTGGCCGTCTTCGTGCTGCAGCCCTTCGCCGTTCAGGGTGGTGCGCCCGGCCGTGCCACCCAGCACGAAACCGCGCGCCAGCATGTCGCCCGCCGCCCAGGCATGATCGCCGAAACGCTGGAACCCGAACATCGAGTAGTAGATGAAGAACGGGATCATGATGCAGTTGCTGACGGAATAGGACGTCGCCGCCGCAACCCACGAGCTGAAACCGCCGGCCTCATTGATGCCTTCCTGCAGGAGCTGGCCGTTTTCCGCTTCGCGGTAGTACATCACCTGCCCCTTGTCCACAGGCACGTATTTCTGGCCTTCGGGGGCGTAGATGCCGATCTGGCGAAACAGGCCTTCCATGCCGAACGTGCGCGATTCGTCCACGAGGATGGGCACCACCCGCGGCGCCAGGTCCTTGTCGCGCAGAATCTGGTTCAGCACGCGCACGAACGCCTGGGTCGTGGAGATTTCCCGCCCTTCGGCGGTGGGTTCGAGCACGGCCTTGAAGGCATCCAGCGGCGGCACCGGCAGCGACTGATCGGCCTTGGCGCGCCGGCGCGGCAGGTAGCCGCCCAGCGCCTTGCGGTGCTCGTGCAGGTATTTCATTTCCGGCGAATCGTCCGCCGGCTTGAAAAACGGAATCTCATCGAGCTTGTCGTCGGGGATGGGGATATTGAATCGGTCGCGGAATTCGCGCACCGAATCGACGTCCAGTTTCTTTTGCTGATGGGTGGGATTCTTGGCCTGGCCGGCGTGGCCCATGCCATAGCCCTTGATGGTCTTGGCCAGAATGACCGAAGGCTGGCCCTTGTGGCTGGCCGCCGCCGCGAACGCCGCGTAGACCTTGTGCGGGTCGTGGCCGCCGCGATTCAGGCGCCAGACGTCCTCGTCGCTCATGCGGCTGACCATTTCCAGCAGCTTCGGGTGCTTGCCGAAGAATTTCTCGCGCACGAACTTGCCATCATTGGCCTTGTAGGCCTGGTATTCGCCGTCCACGGTCTCTTCCATGATGCGGCGCAAAATGCCTTCCTTGTCACGCGCGAGCAAGGGATCCCAGTAGCCCCCCCAGATCAGCTTGAGCACATTCCAGCCATTGCCGCGGAAAGCGCCCTCGAGTTCCTGGATGATCTTGCCGTTGCCGCGCACCGGGCCGTCCAGGCGCTGCAGGTTGCAGTTGACGATGAAGATCAGGTTGTCGAGCTTTTCGCGCGAAGCCAGACCAATGGCCGCCAGGGTATCGGGTTCATCGACTTCGCCATCACCGACAAAGACCCAGACCTTGCGCTGGGACGTATCGGCCAGCCCCCGGGCATGCAGATATTTCAGGAAACGGGCCTGATAGATGGCCAGCATGGGGCCCAGACCCATCGACACCGTCGAGAACTGCCAGAAATTGGGCATCAGTTTCGGGTGCGGATAAGAAGACAGGCCCTTGCCCTTGCCGCCGACTTCCTGGCGGAAATAATTCAGGTTTTCCTCGGTCAGGCGGCCTTCGAGGAAGGCGCGGGCATACATGCCCGGGGATGAATGGCCCTGGAAATACACCAGGTCGCCGCCATGATCGGGCGATTCGGCGTGCCAGAAATGGTTCTGGCCACACTCGATCATGGTCGCCAGCGATGCGAAGGACGCAATGTGGCCGCCCAGGCTGCCGCCGTCGGCGGGCTCGACCCGGTTGGCCTTGACTACCATGGCCATGGCGTTCCAGCGGATATACGATCGGATGCGCTCTTCCAGCACCATATTGCCCGGATGGGCGGGCTCCAGCCCTGGGGGGATCGTGTTGACGTATGCCGTGTTCAGCGAATAGGGAATGTGTGCGCCGCTGCGGCGGGCCAGGTCGATCAGGCGTTCGATCAGGTAATGGGCTCGTTCCGCGCCTTCGCGGTCAAGCACCGCCTCCAGCGCATCGATCCATTCCTGGGTTTCCTGCTGATCGATATCCGCCGCAGCCGCGTGGACTTGGTCAAGAGAGGACATGAGGTGTGTCTCCTGTGGTGTGGTTCGATGACGCGACCACACATCGCGCCAGCCTGATGAAAAATCCCCCCGTTGCGCCTTCGACCTGCCGCCCCGGGGGAGGCGTTCTTGGCTTGAGCCGGCCTGACGGTGATTCATGGGGAAAGGCGCCGGCAGCACCGCAACCACAGTTCCGGGTGCATCTGCATTCCGGGAGCCGACGCTTGCAGCCATTCTAGGAAAGAGCCTGCCCCAGCACAAGCAAAATTTCATCAGATGATATGTATTTTTATTATGTGAAAAATTGAATGGGGTTTTCGCGTCTAAAATGGCGCCATCGCTCACTTCACACGTCCATGGCCACCCCGAACCGCACATCCCTGATTCCGACGACGTTCTACGAGCATGCCCGTCACAGTCGCCGTCTGTACTGGCTGACGCCGGCGGTCGTGCTCGTGCTCTATTTGTGCGTCATGGGCGCCTTCATCTGGCTGCAGCGCCTGCAGAGCGACAGTGTGATGTTCGTCACCATCGACCAGGAAACGCGCCAGCAACGCCTGATGATGGTGGTGTTCGCCCTGTCCCTGGTGATTGTATTCAGCCTGCTGGCGCTGTGGCGGTATACCCGTTTCCGCACCCAGGCCGAGGCCGCTCTGATCGCCGAAACAGGATTTCGCCGCGCCATGGAAAATTCCATGTCCACGGGCATGCGCGTGTTCGACATGCAGGGGCGCATTGCCTACGTCAATCCCGCCTTCTGTCGCATGATCGGCTGGAACGAGGCCGATCTGATCGGCCGCACTGCCCCTTTCCCCTACTGGCTGCCGGGCCGCCACGACCATCACCGCGAAACCCTGGCGCAGCTGCTGTCGGGCCGCACTCCCAGCAGCGGCCTGGAAATCGAGGCGCAGCGGCGCGATGGTTCACGCTTTACCGCGCGCATGTATGTCTCGCCCCTGCGCGACCCCCAGGGTGAACAGATCGGCTGGATGACCTCCATGACCGACATCACCGAGCCCAAACGCATCCGCGAGGCCCTGACAGCCGCGCACGAGCGCTTCATGACGGTACTCGAAGGGCTGGATGACGCGATTTCCGTCGTGGCCGATACGCCCGAAGGCCTGGAACTGCTGTTTGCCAACCGTACCTACCGCCGCCTGTTTGGCGCCCAGGCCGGCGGCCATGCAGAACTGCTGGGCGGACGGCTGGGCCGCTTCACCGACGAAACCATGGAACTGTTCTCGGCCACAGCCCAGCGCTGGTTCGAAGTCCACCACCGGATGCTGGCCTGGACCGATTCCCGGCGCGTGCGCCTGCAGGTGGCGCGCGACATCACCGAACGCCGCAAACACGAAGAAGAATCCCGCATCCAGCAGGAAAAGGCCCAGCTCACCAGCCGCCTGACCACCATGGGGGAAATGGCCTCGTCCCTGGCGCACGAACTGAACCAGCCGCTGACGGCCATCAGCAATTACAATATGGCGGCTGTGGCCATGCTCAAATCGGGCAAGGCGCCGACAGAATCCCTGCTGCAGGCGCTCGAAAAGGCGGCGCAGCAGGCCGAACGCGCCGGCAAGATCATCAGCCGCATCCGCGAATTCGTGAAACGCAGCGAACCTCGCCGCCAGGCCGTGAACCTGGGCCGGATCGTCGAAAATGCCGTCAGTTTTGCCGACATCGATGCCCGCAAGCGCCGCATCGAAATCGTCCAGAACCTGCCCGACCCGATGCCCGATGTCCTGGCAGACCCGATTCTGATCGAACAGGTGCTGCTGAATCTGCTGAAAAACGGTGTCGAGGCCATGGAACACAGCGAATGCCGCAGCCTGCACGTCCGGATCACCGATCAGCAATCCCAGATCGAGATCGCCGTCATCGACCGGGGCCATGGCCTGCGCAACCCCGAACGACTGTTCGAGCCTTTCTACAGCACCAAATCCGAAGGGCTGGGCATGGGCCTGAACATCTGCCGCACCATCATCGAGTCGCACCACGGACGCCTGTGGGCCAGCGCCAACCCCGAAGGCGGAACGATCTTCCGCTTCACCCTGCCCAAAGCCCCGCCGCGGCCCCAGTCCACAGAAATCACGGAGGAACAGCACGCATGAGCGACACCCAAACCCCCAGCACCATCTACATCGTCGACGATGACGAGGCGGTCCGCGATTCCCTGCGCTGGCTGCTCGAAGCCAATGGCTACACCGTGCGCAGCTTTGCCGGCGCCGAGGAATTCCTCGCCGCCTATGATCCAGAACAGGTCGGCGTGCTGATCGCGGACATCCGCATGCCCGGCATGAGCGGCCTGGAACTGCAGGAAACCCTGATTGCCCGCAAGGCCCCCTTGCCCATCGTCTTCATCACCGGCCACGGCGACGTACCGATGGCGGTTTCCACCATGAAAAAAGGCGCCGTCGATTTTCTGGAAAAGCCTTTCAACGAAGCCGACCTGCGGGCGCTGGTGGCCACCATGCTGGAACAGGCCCGCGAACGCGTGCGCGAAGCCCATGCCCAACGCGATCAACAGGCTGTGCTGGGCCGGCTGACGGCGCGCGAACAACAGGTGCTGGAACGCATCGTGGCCGGCCGCCTGAACAAACAGATCGCCGGCGATCTGAACATCAGCATCAAGACCGTCGAGGCCCACCGCGCCAACATCATGGAAAAACTCGAAGTCACCACCGTGGCCGATCTGATGAAGATCGCCCTGACCCGCACCGAGGAGGCCTGACATGAGCGCCCGCATCATCGACGGAAAAGCCCTGTCCGCCCAGGTACGCAGCCAGGTCGCCGAACGGGTCCGGACGCTCAAGGCCCAAGGCATCACACCGGGACTGGCCGTGGTCCTGGTCGGCGAGGATCCGGCTTCCCAGGTCTACGTGCGCAACAAGGCCGCCGCCTGCGAGGCCGCCGGCATGTATTCACGCGTCATCCCGCTGGGGGCCGACACCCCCGAGGGTGAACTGCTGGACATGATCGAAACGCTCAATGCCGACCCGGCTATCCACGGGATCCTGGTGCAGCTGCCCCTGCCCGGTCACATCGATACCGGCCTGGTCATCGAAACCATCAGCGCAGCCAAGGACGTGGATGGTTTTCACGTCAGCAATGCCGGCCTGCTGATGACCGGCCGGCCGCTGTTTCGCCCCTGCACGCCCTACGGCGTGATGAAAATGCTGGAATCCGAACAGGTCCCATTGCGCGGCGCCGAAGCCGTGATCGTGGGCGCCAGCAACATCGTCGGCAAGCCCATGGCCATGCTGCTGCTGGCGGCGGGGGCGACCGTGACGCTGTGCAATTCCAAGACCCGCGATCTGGGCGCCCAGACCCGCCGGGCGGATGTGCTGGTCGTGGCCACGGGCCGGCCCGGCATCGTCACAGGCGACATGGTCAAGCCTGGCGCCGTCGTGATCGACGTGGGCATCAATCGGCTCGAATCGGGCAGACTCGTCGGCGATGTGGATTTCGATTCGGCTGCGGCGGTCGCTTCCGCGATCACCCCCGTGCCCGGCGGCGTGGGCCCCATGACCATCGCCATGCTGCTGGTCAACACCATTGAAGCCGCTGAACGCACGCTCCAGGCCTGATCCTCGGACTTGAAAACGGGGGCGCAGCCCCCACCTGCCCCTGCATGAACAGTATCCGCACCGCCGGCAACCCCCTCCTCGTCCCGGCCGAGGCATTCGTGGACTACGGCGCCGTCCGGCCCGAACACATCGAGCCTGCCGTGCGTGAACTGATCGATGCTTCACGCGCCGCCATCGAGGCGGCCGCTGCCTGCACCGATCCACCTGACTGGGACAATCTGGTCGAGGTCATCGAAGACCCCTCCGAACGCCTGCATCGCGCCTGGGCCATTGCCGGCCACCTGAACAGTGTGGTCAACACGCCGGACCTGCGCGCCGCCTACAACGCCTGCCTGCCCCTGATAAGTGAATTTTTCACCTGGGTCGGCCTGCATCGCGGCCTGTATGAGCGCTACCGGGCGCTGGCGGCCAGTCCGGCCTTCGAAGCCCTGTCGCCGACCCGTCGACGCATCGTCGAACTGGCCCTGCGCGATTTCCGTCTCAGCGGTGTCGAACTGCAAGGCACCGCACGCGAAACCTATGCGCGCAACGCCGATCTGCAGGCCCAGGTGTCCCAGAAATTCTCGGAAAACGTGCTGGATGCCACGGACCACTGGTCCTTGCTGATCACTGATGAAAGCCGCCTCGAAGGCCTGCCGCCCGATGTCCTTGCGGCGGCCGCCCAGGCCGCCCGGTCGGCCGGTGAGTCTGGCTGGAAACTAACCCTGCACATGCCCTGCTACCTGCCGGTCATGCAGCATGCCAGGGATCGGGAACTGCGCCAGACTCTGTACCGCGCCCACGCCACCCGCGCCTCGGACCAGGGCGATCCAGCATTCGACAATTCCGAATCCATTGAAACCTTGCTGGCGCTGCGGGCCGAAGAAGCCGCCCTGCTGGGCCACGCCGACTTTGCCAGCCTGCGCCTGGAAACCCGCATGGCCGACAGCGCCGGGCAAGTGCTGGATTTTCTGCGTGAACTGGCCACCCGGGCCCGCCCCAGCGCCCAGCGCGACCTGGACGAACTGCGCGCCTTCGCCGCGCGCGAACTGCAGCTGGAATCGCTGGAACCCTGGGATATCGCCTACGCCTCCGAACGCCTGCGCGAAAGCCGTTACGCCTATTCCGACGAAGAACTGCGTCCCTATTTCACCGAATCCCGCGTGCTGGATGGCCTGTTCCAGGTCATTCACACCCTGTTCGGCGTGCGCCTGGAAATCACCGATGCCCCCACCTGGCATGCCGATGCCCGCATCTACCGGGTCCTGGATGCCCAGGACCGGGAACTGGGCCGTTTGGGCATGGACCTGTATGCCCGGACCGGCAAACAGGGCGGCGCCTGGGTAGACAGCGAACGCAGCCGCCGCGTGCATGCTGGACGGCTGCAGACTCCACTGGTCTGGTTGACCTGCAATTTCCCCACGCCGCAGGATGGCCGCGAGGCGCTGCTGTCGCATGACGACGTGATCACGCTCTTTCACGAAAGCGGCCACGCCATGCACGCACTGCTGTCGCGTGTGGACGACCCCGGCGCAGCGGCCTTCGCAGCCGTCGAATGGGATGCCATCGAACTGCCCTCGCAGTTCATGGAAAATTTCTGCTGGGAATGGGACGTGCTGCAATCCCTGACCCGCCATGCGGACACCGGCGCTTCCTTGCCGCGTGATCTGTATGATCGGATGATGGCCGCCCGCAACTTCCAAAGCGGCCTGCAGACCCTGCGCCAGGTCGAATTCGCCCTGTTCGACATGCTGATCCACACCCAGGCCAGCGGCCTGTCGATCAGCCAGGTCCTGGATACCCTGGACCAGGTCCGCCAGGAAGTCGCATTGCTGATTCCGCCTGCCTGGCATCGCTTCCCGCATGCCTTTTCGCATCTGTTCGCGGGCGGCTATGGCGCTGGCTACTACAGCTACAAATGGGCCGAAGTCCTGTCGGCTGACGCCTTCGCAGCGTTCGAGGAAAACGCCCGGCCCGGCGCGGATGGCACGCGCAATGTATTCGACCCGGCCACCAGCCGCCGCTATCTGGACGAGATCATCGCCGTCGGGGGCTCGCGCCCGGCTGCGGAATCCTTTCGCGCCTTCCGTGGCCGCGACCCTGACATCAATGCCCTGCTGCGACACAGCGGGCTGGAGGAAACCCAGTGAAACGCACGCTTCAACATCTGTTGGCCGCCCTGACCCTGTGGACAGGCGGCATGGGCCTGGCGCTGGCTACCGTGCACCCCGTGCGCGGCTTTCTGCCGGACCTGCAATTCACCCTGAAAGGCGCGGGCGATGTCACCGTCACGCAGCAGGACTTCTCCGGCAAGGTAGTATTGATGTTCTTCGGCTACGCCAGTTGCCCTGACATCTGCCCCACCACCATGGCGCAGCTGGCCCAGGTGACCGAGGCCCTGGGGCCTGCCGCCGAACAGGTGCGCATCCTGTTCGTCAGTGTGGATCCCCACCGGGACACACCGGACATCCTGCAGGCCTATGTGGATCAGTTCGACCCCCATGCCATCGGCCTGACCGGCGATGAAAAATCCATCGCCGCGCTGGCGCGCCGCTATCGGGTTGCCTACCAGATCCAGCGCCCGGATCCTCAAAACCCGGACGCTCCCTATGAAGTCGCCCACAGCCGCGGCATCTATGCCTTCGATCAGCAAGGCAAGGCCGTCTGGCTGGCAGCGGACGGCGAATCCCAGGAAGAACTGCTCACCGCCGTGAAACCGCTGCTGCACTGATCTGTCAGGCCGTTTGCCGCACGGCGTCGCGCAGCGCCGTGCGGATGCCTTCTTCGATCGTGGGATGGTAGAACGGCAGCCTCAGCATGTCCGGCACGGTCAATTCCATCTGCAAGGCCCAGGCCAGCAAATGGGCGACATGTTCTGCATCTGGACCCACCATTTCCGCCCCCAGGAAACGCTGGTCGGATTTACGCATGTAGACGTGCAACAGCCCCTGGTTGCGCTGCATCACGCGTGAACGGCCCTGGCGCGTCCAATCGACCGCGCCGATGGCGACCGGTTCCAGATCCCCCAGCGCAGCATGGCCGCCGCCCACCTGCATGATCTGCGGATCACTGAACACGATCGCCAGAGGCGCGCGGCGCGGCAACGCCTGTACATCGGGCCAGGCGGCGGCATTGCGGCCGGCCAGACGGCCATCGTCGGATGCCTCGTGCTGGATGGCATGGCGGCCCGTGACGTCGCCCGCCATAAACACAGGCTGGCCATGGACCTGCAGCGTGGCCGGATCGAAATGCGGCCGTCCGTGCTCGTCCAGCGGCATCGAGGTGCGTTCCAGATGGAGTGCTTCCAGTGCCGGATCGCGGCCTGCCGTCAGCAGCACGTGGTCGAAACGTTCCACGGTTTCCGGACTGCCGTCAGCCGACCAGCCCACCACGGCCTGGTCGCCTTCGCGGCGCACCGTCGTGACCCGGGCGTTCTGGACCAGGGACAGTTCCGGCGCCAGCAAGGCCACGGCCGCCGCGCGCACCAGAGGATCGCTCAAATGGGCGAAACTGCCCGATCGGTTCAGCAGCCGCACCCGTACGCCCAGGCGCGCGAGCGCCAGGCCCAGTTCGACGCCAATCACACCGGAACCGACCACCAGCACGCTGCGCGGCAGGTCACGCCAATCGAATACATCGTCATTGACGATGGCCAGGTCCCCCAGCGGGCGATACGCATCCGGCACATTGGGCCGGGTGCCCGTGGCCAGGATGATGCGGCGCGCATGCACTTCACGTCCATCCGCTGCCTGCAATACGCCATCGCGCAGAAATTCGACGGGTGCGTCCAGCCGGTGTTCCGGAGGCATTGCCTGCACATCCTCGACCACGAAACCGACGAAACGGTCGCGTTCGCGCCGCACCCGATCCATCACAGCCACGCCATCGACCCGAGGCGGGGCATCCAGCCGAATGCCAAACCCGGCTGCATGGCGCATGTCGGCCACGGACTGGGCTGCTGCGATCAGCAGCTTGGATGGCATGCAGCCCACCCGGGCACACATGGTGCCGTGCGGCCCGCCTTCGATCAGCAGGGGCTTCAGGCCCGCCTTGAGGACTTCCCGGTAGGCCGGCAGGCCGGCCGAGCCGGCGCCGATGATGGCGACATCGCAGTCGATGATCCGCTGATTCATTTCTCGTCTCGTCATAAGCTCGACACTTCGATCAGGCAGGCACCCGCCATTCCGACACATGGTCGCGCCAGTCTGGCCGCTCGATCGGCTCGGGCGTATCGATCGGCGTGCCTATCGCCAGATAGCCCATGAAACGTTCATCCAGGGGGTCAAAGCCCAGCGCCTCGCCCACCCCATCCAGGTAGGTGCCCACGCCAGTGCTCCAGAAGGCGCCAAAGCCCAGGGCATGTGCCGCATTGAGCATGTTCATGACGGCTGCGCTCACGGCCAGCAGGCTTTCGTGTTCAGGAATGCGGCCGGTGGGATCCGGACGGCAGCCCAGCGCAATCACCAGCGGCACTTTCGACAGCCATTTGCGGGCATTGTCCACCTTGGGTTGCGGCAAGGGTTCGCCTGCGGCAATCCCGGCCTGGACGCCCACGTCCACCAGAGCGGGCACATCGGCTCCGCGCACCAGCACAAAGCGCCAGGGCTTGACTGCACCGTGGTCGGGCGCACGCAGGGCGGCACTCAGAATCAGATCCAGTTGCTCATCGGTCGGGCCGGGGGCCTGGACGAACTTGATCGAGCGGCGGCTCAGCACCACATCAAAAAAATCGCTCATTGGAAACACAACCTCGCTTCAAAATCTCCCGAGCGCGCGCCAGCGTTTGCCAGCGCCGGCAGCACGCTAGGGACAGGAGGCCCGGATCAACAGGGCCTTCATGCGCCGGATGGCCGGCTCCCAGCCGTCGAACACGGCCTGAGCAACGATAGCATGGCCGATGTTCAGTTCCGAGATACCCGGCAAAGCGGCAATGGGTTCGACATTGTCGTAATGCAGGCCGTGGCCGGCGTTGACCCGCAGCCCCTCGCCCACGCCGAGCGCAATGGCGGCCCGCAGGCGTTCCATCTGGGCGACCCGTGATGCGGCATCGGGCGCATCGGCATACGTGCCGGTATGCAATTCGATCACCCGGGCGCCTGCACGCGCTGCAGCATCGATCTGATCAGCCTCGGGATCGATGAACAGGGACACGCGGATGCCGGCGTCATGCAGCCGCGCAACCGCCGATGCCACCTCGTCATAGCGGCCCAGCACATCCAGACCACCTTCCGTGGTCAGTTCGCGCCGGTTCTCGGGCACCAGGCAGACGTCATGGGGACGGATGTCGCAGGCGATGGCCAGCATCTCCGGGGTGATGGCGCATTCCAGGTTCATGCGCGTGCGCAGCGCCGGCCGAATGGCGCGCACGTCAGCATCCTGGATATGGCGCCGGTCTTCGCGCAGGTGCAGCGTGATCAGATCCGCTCCGGCATCCTCGGCACGCAGCGCCGCTTGCAGAGGATCGGGATAGGTCGTCAGGCGCTGCTGGCGCAGGGTGGCGACGTGATCGATATTGACGCCCAGTTCCATCAGGATGCCTCCGGCAGGTCATCGGCCGACCAGCCACCGCCCAGTGACTTGTACAGTTCCACCCGGTTGAACAGTGCATCGGTGCCCAGCTGGATGAACTGCTGCTGCACGCCGTACAGGGCAACCTGCGCGGACTGGACCTGCAAAAAGCTGTCCACGCCGGTTTCATAGCGGATCTGGGCAAGCTTGAGCGTCCTGAGCGCGGATTCCTCGGTCGCGCGCAAGGCATCGAGCTGCTGGCTGTAGGTCGCCTCGCCTGCCAGCCCGTCGGCAACCTCGCGGAAAGCGGTCTGGATGGCTTTTTCATAGGCCGACACGGCGATATTGCTGCGCGCCTTGGCCAGATCCAGGTTGCCCTTGACCCCGCCCGAGAACAACGGCATCTGGATCAAAGGTGAAAACTGCCAATGGCGGTGGCTGCCACCGAACAAGGCATCGAGTTCAGGGCTGGCGAAACCGAACAGACCCGTCAGGCTGATGCGCGGGAAAAAAGCGGCCCGGGCAGCACCGATCTGGGCATTGGCGGCCAGCAGATCGTGCTCGGCGCCGACGATATCGGGCCGGCGTTCCAGCAATTGCGACGGCAGCCCTGCGGGCAGGGACGGCAGCAGCTGTTCACGACCAAACGGCAGGGGCTCGGGCAGATCGTCGGGCACCGGCATGCCCAGAATCAGCTGCAAGGCGTTGCCGGCTTGTGCCATGGCGCGCTCGGCGGCAATGCGATCGGCACGCACGGTATCGTACTGGGCCTGGGCCTGGGCCAGATCCAGATCAGAAGCGACACCCACGTCAAAGCGCGATTGCACCAGATCCAGCGTGCCCTTGCGGGCTTCCAGGGTCTGGTCCATCAGGTCGCGCATCACCTGGGCCGAGCGCAGACGAAAATACGCCTCGGCGGTCTGGGCGATCAGTCCAAGCTGGACGGTGCGGCGCGCCTGGTCAGTGGACAGGTAGGACTGGTAGGCGGCTTCGCTGAGATTGCGTACCCGGCCGAAGAAGTCCAGTTCGAAGGCGGTCATGCCCACGCCCGCACTGTAGCTGCGGCTGACGGACTTGGCATCGGGGCCGCCATTGCGCATGTCGGCTGGCATGCGGGTGACCTGCCCTGTTCCCTGCAGACCGATGGTCGGCACACGTTCACTTTGCACGATACCGAATTGGGCGCGCGCCTCTTCGACCCGGCCTACGGCAATGCGCAGATCACGGTTGTTTTTCAGCGCCAGCCCGATCAGGGCCTGCAGCCGGGGATCCCGGAAAAAATCCCGCCAGGCCGGCAGCGTCGCGGTCTGGCCGGCATCGGCAGCGGCCAGCGGAAAACGATCGGGCACCGGCGTATCGGGCCGGTGATAAGCGGGCGCCAGCGAGCAGGCGCCCAGCGTCAGTCCCAGCATGGAAACAGCCAGAATGCGCAGGGGGAATCGTCGATTCATCATGCCTGGTCTCCCGGACCGGATCCACCTGCCGTAGGGATGTGTGGCGCCTGGTGGCCCAACAATTTCGGTTTGGTCTTGAACAATTTCAGAATCACCACGAAAAAGGTTGGCACGAAAAGCACGGCCAGCGGTGTGGCCGCCAGCATCCCGCCCAGCACGCCCAGGCCCACGGCATTCTGGCTGGCCGCACCCGCACCGTTGGCCAGGACCAGGGGCAGCACCCCCAGGATGAAGGCAAAGGAAGTCATCAGGATCGGGCGGAAACGCAGCCGCGCGGCCTCGATGGCCGATTCGGCCAACCCGGCGCCACTGGCATACAGGTCCTTGGCGAATTCCACGATCAGGATGGCGTTTTTCGCGGACAGGCCGATCACGGTCACCATCCCGACCATGAAATATACGTCGTTGTCCTTGCCCATCAGGCTGCTGAGCAGCACGGCGCCCAGCATGCCCAGGGGCACGGCCAGCATCACCGACAAGGGAATGGCCCAGCTTTCGTACAGGGCTGCCAGCACCATGAACACCACCAGGATCGACAGGCCCATCAGGATCACGGACTGGCTGCCCGCCTGGATTTCCTGATAGGACAGGCCAGTCCATTCATAACCCAGCCCTGGGGGCAGCTGCGCGATCAGGCGCTCCATTTCGGCCATGGCCTGGCCAGTGGAATACCCCGGCGCCGCCGAGCCGCCAATCCGGATGGACTCATAACCGTTGTAGCGCACGACCTGGACCGGCCCCCGGGTCCATTCCAGGGACACGAACGAGGACAGCGGCACCATCTCGCCATTCACATTGCGTGCATTGAGCCGCAGGATGTCGTCTGGATTCATGCGCGCATCCTGATCCGCCTGGACCCAGATGTTCTGCACCCAGCCCTGGTTGGTGAACTTGCCCACATAGGACGAACCGATCGCCGTGGAAATCAGGTTGGCGGCTTCGGCAAAGTCCACGCCCAGGGCGGCCGCCTTGTCGCGGTCGATTTCGACCTTCAGCTGCGGTCCCGGGCTCAGGCCGGTGATGCGCGTGCCGGTCAGGATGGGGCTTTGCGAGGCCAGTTGCAGCAGCTGTTGCGAAGCCGCCTGCAGGGCATCGCCGCCCACGCCGCCTCGGTCTTCCAGCCTGAGGTCGAAACCCGAGGCATTGCCCAGCGATGAAATGGCGGGCGGCGTGATGGCAATCACCATGGAATCCGGCAGGCCGAACAGCAGCTTGCCCATGGCGGTACCGGAAATCGCCTGCGCCGAATCGCCTGGCCCCCTGCGTTCGGAAAAATCTTTCAATGGCACAAAGGCGATGGCGGCATTCAGGCCGTTGCCGTTGAAGCTGAAGCCCCGGACAGTAATGATATTGGCCACCTGCGGCAGGGCCATGAAATATTTTTCAACCTGCTGGATGATTTCCACTGTACGGCTGGTTGAAGCGCCCGAAGGCAGTTCGATGTTGGCGATCACATAGCCCTGGTCTTCTTCAGGCAGGAACGAGGTCGGCAGGCGCACGTACATCCAGCCCATCACCCCCACCAGCAGGGCGAACACCAGCATCATGCGCAAGGTGCGTTTCAGGCTGCCGGTCACCCAGCGGGTATAACCATGCGTGGTTCGATTGAAGCCGCGGTTGAACCAGCCGAAAAACCCGCCCTTGGATGCGTGATGGCCCTTGGGGATGGGCTTGAGCAAGGTGGCGCACAGCGCCGGGGTGAAGCTGAGCGCCAGCAATGCCGAAAACAGGATGGACACGGCCATGGCCACGGAAAACTGGCGGTAGATCACCCCTACAGACCCGGACATGAAGGCCAGCGGCAGGAACACCGTGGTCAGCACCAGCGTGATCCCGACGATGGCGCCGCTGATCTGCGGCATCGCTTTTTTTGTGGCTTCCTTGGGTGACAGGCCTTCCTCGGCCATGATGCGCTCGACGTTTTCCACCACCACGATGGCGTCATCCACCAGGATCCCGATGGCCAGCACCATGGCGAACATGGTCAGCACGTTGATGGAAAACCCCAGGGCCAGCATCACGGTAAAAGCCCCCATCATCGCCACCGGCACCACCAGCGCGGGGATGAGCGTGTAGCGCACGTTCTGCAGGAACACGAACATCACCACGAACACCAGCACCATGGCTTCGAACAGGGTGTGGACCACCTGCTCGATCGACAGATCGATGTAGGGCGAAGTGTCGTAGGGAATCCGGTAGGTGATGTTATCGGGGAAGAACTGGGACAGTTCGGCCATCTTGGCCTTGGCCAGCTTGGCGGTTTCCAGCGCGTTGGCCGAAGGCGTCAACGACAGGGCAAAGGCGGCCGTGGGCTTGCCGTTCAGCCGCGCACCGAACTGATAGTTGTCCGAACCCAGTTCGACCCGGGCCACATCATGGATGCGCACCGTGGAACCATCCAGATTGGCGCGCAGCACGATATTGCCGAATTCTTCAGGCGTGGTGAGCTGCCCATTGACGGTCAGTGGCGCGACTGTGCGCTGGGTGTCTGGATTCGGTGGCGAGCCCAGGAGCCCCCCGGAGATCACCATGTTCTGGGCAGCCAGGGCGCTGCTGACCTGGGACATGCTCAGGCCATAGCTGACCAGTTTCTGGGGGTCGACCCAGACCCGCATGGCCCGGCCGGCGGCAAACAACTGGAATTTACCCACCCCCTTGATCCGTGACATCGGGTTCTGGATATTGCGCGTGATGTAGTCGGCCAGAGAGTACTGGTCAATGGAACCGTCCTTGGACGACAGTGTGACCACCATCAAAAAGCCGGAATTCGATTGGCTGACCTTCAGGCCCTGCTGCGTCACGGCGGCCGGCAGCTTGGCCGTCGCATTCGACAGACGGTTCTGCACGTCCACCTGGGCCAGATCGGGATCCGTGCCTGGAGCAAAAGTGACGGTGATGTCAGCCTGGCCATTGGAATCACTGACCGATTCGTAATACAGCAGCCCCTTGGCCCCGTTCAGTTCGTTTTCGATGACACTGGCCACGCTGGTGGATACCTCGGAGGCCGAGGCACCGGGATAGGTGGCATGGATGTTCACCGTGGGGGGCGCGACATCGGGATACTGCGACACGGCCATGTTGGGGATGGCCATGATGCCGGCCAGGGCGATGGCCAACGCCACCACCCAGGCAAAAATCGGTCGTTCGATGAAAAACTGTGGCATGAGAGCTCGCGAGGAATCCGGAGAGGTATCGGGCGGCCGAAGCCGGATCAGTGGGCCTGGTCGGCAGCGGGCTGACCGGCCGCCGACGAATCATCGGCGGACTTGTCGGCACTGGGCTGGCCATCGGCACTGGACGGCGGCGTAGCGCCCTGTTCCGCCGGATCGCCCTGGGCCTTCCAGGGCATGGGCTGCACCGGCGCACCGGGACGGACCTTTTGGAAGCCTTCGACCATCAGCTGATCGCCCGCCTGGATACCCTGGTAAATGATGTAGCCCTTGTCGGTACGCGGCCCGGCCTGGACCGGCGTGAAGGCAGCCTTGCCGTCCTTGATCAAGACGACCGTGTTGTTGCCATCGGCGGTGCGCTGAATGGCCTGTTCCGGCACCACCAACGCATGCGGATCCACCCCCTGGACCAGACGCACGCGCACGTACAGGCCAGGCAGCAGGATCCGATCCGGGTTGGGGAACAGCGCACGCAGATTCACCTGCCCCGTACCTGGATCGACGGCCACGCCCGAAAACAGCAACTTGCCGGGATGGCGATAGACTGTGCCGCCGTCCAGCAGCACTTCGGCCTGGGTATCGCCATTGTCATCCGGTTTGACAATGCCGTCGGCGATCTGGCGACGCAGTGTTGCGATCTGGGCAACCGGCTGGGTAATGTCCACGTAGACCTGATCCAGGCGATGCACGGTCGCCAGCGAAGTGGCTGATGTGGCACTGACCAGCGCCCCCACAGTCACTTGGGCTTTGCCGATGGTGCCGTCGATGGGCGACGTGACCCGGGTATAGTCCAGATTGATCTTGGCCGTTTCCAGTGCGGCCTGGGCCGCAGCGACGGCTGCTTCGGCCTGGCGCGACTGGGCAACGGCGTTGTCGTAGTCCTGCTGGCTGACCGCATGCTGCTTGATGAGCGCCGTGTAGCGCTGCGCCAGCAGGCGCGTGGTATGCGCGGAAGCCTGGGCGTTTTTCAATTGTGCGGCGGCCTGATCCCTGGCCGCGCGGTACGGCGCCGGATCGATGGTGAACAGCAGCTGGCCGGCCTTGACTGTGCTGCCTTGCTCGAAATCGATGGATTGGACAATGCCGTTGACCCGGGCACGGATCTCGGCATCTTCGATGGCCTGGACACGGCCCGGCAATTCAGTGTGCACCACGGCAGGCTGGGGCTGGACCTGGACCACACTGACTGGGACTTTCATGCCCCCCATGCCCTGCTGCGGTTCATCCGAGCAAGCCGCCAGCGCCAGCAGCGATGCCAGCGCCAGGGGCCACAGGGTTCGGCCGGCGGTCAGTCGATCAAAGGCCATAGAAAAGCTCCAGAAACGTTGGTTTTTCGATTGGGTGAAGCAAGGGATGGCCGCCCGCTCGAACGAGGAATCCGGGATCGCCGGCCCTGCGGGAAAGCCAAAAGTATACGGGGAAAAGCCCGACAGTTCGAGATGGCGGATAAGATTCAGGGCTCATGCCGCGCCTGCCGTGAAATGATCCACGAGAATGCGCACCCGTTTTTCCAGCACGTCCAGCCGGGGTTTGTCCTCGACCAGCCCTTCCAGGGCCAGCAGAAACACGTGGGCGACTTCCGGATCATCGAACACCTGGCCCAGGCATTCCAGCAAACAGGTCCGGTGCTGGCTGGCGACCTCGGGGCTCAGTCCCTGGCAGACATTCAGAAATTCGCTGGACATGGGCGCGGCCTCCATGTCGGACCAGGGCTCCAGCAGCACGCGTTGACACACCGCGAACAGGCGCTTGCCCTGTGCCCCGGGCGCTTGCACCGCATCCATGGCCAAAGGCAGGCGCGACAGCATCCAGTCCTCAAAGACCTGCATGAACAGGTCTTCCTTGTTCTTGAAACTGCGGTACAGCAATGTTCTGGAAATCCCCGCACGCTGGGCAATGTCACTCAGGGATGTGCGCGCGAAGCCAAAATTCAGGAAGCACCAGCGCGCCGCGTCCAGGATTCTGGCGCGTCGCGCATTCATGGCTTGAGAACTTGATTTGGGTGGCATCGGCGCATTTTGACAACGAGTGCATTTTTTGTCAAATTTGTCGCCCCCACCTCGCCGCCTGCATGCGGCTCGGATTCGGCAGGCACGAAAGAGTCCGCAGGGACTTGGACTCAATTTGTCGCAGCCCCCCCACCTCGCCGCCTGCATGCG
>NZ_JAVERO010000051.1:0-14013 GCF_034007085.1 Castellaniella sp.
GACCGGAGCCGCATTGCTGTGGATCGGCTGGTTCGGCTTCAATGGCGGTTCTGCACTGGCCGCCAATGCGCAGGCCGTCCTGGCTGTCGTCAACACCCTGCTGGCCGCCGCCAGCGGCGTGCTGGCCTGGGCACTGGCCGAACGGATCCTGAAGGGACGGGCTTCGCTGCTGGGTGCAGCCTCTGGGGCCATCGCCGGGCTGGTGGGCATCACACCGGCAGCCGGCCTGGTTGCGCCGGGAGCCTCACTGCCGATCGGCATACTGGCCTCTTGGGCCGCGTTCTGGGGAGTGAGCGGCCTGAAGCGCCGGCTGGGCATCGACGACGCCTTTGATGTCTTCGGCATCCATGCCGTGGGCGGCATGGTCGGCGCCATCCTGACCGGGGTGTTCTATTCCGCCGACCTTGGCGGCCCGGGACCGGCCGGTCTGGGCGCGCTGCTGCATCAAGTCTGGCTGCAGGCCGAGGCGGTGCTGGTCAGCCTGGCATGGGCGGCGCTCAGCGCAGGGGTCTGCGCCCTGTTGGTCGATCGCCTGATCGGGCTGCGGGCCGCACCTGACGAAGAACGCCAGGGCCTGGACGCCGCAGAACACGGGGAAACAGCCTACCCGGACTGAGGCGAGGTGTGCGCGGGCATCAGCCCGCGCATTTCGACCGAATAGACGCGAAAATGATTGCGGCCCTCTTCCTTGGCGGCGTACATGGCCAGATCAGCCGCCCGCAGCAGTTCGCGATCATTGTCCCCGTCTCTTGGGTGGATGGCAGCCCCCATGCTGGCAGAGATCCGCACAGTGTGTTCACCCAGGGAGAAAGGCTGGGACAATAAATCCTGCACCTTGTCTGCCAGTGGAAAGATGTCATCCGGATTCTGGAGGTCACGCACCAGAAGCGTGAATTCATCCCCACCCAGCCGCGCCACCAGATCGGAACTGCGCACGGATTCTCTCAGGCGCCGGGCCACCAGGCGCAACAGGTGGTCGCCCGCCTCGTGGCCCAGGGAATCGTTGACATCCTTGAAGAAATCCAGGTCCAGGAACACCAGGGCGAATGGCAGTCCCCCCTGGCGGGTATGCTCGATGCTGCGCCGCAGGTTTTCCTCGAACATCTGGCGATTGGGCAGCTGGGTGAGATGATCATGATTCGCCTGATGCCAGATCGTCGCCTCGCGACGGCGTTTTTCAGTCACATCGGAAAACAGACCGATGTGACAATTGACGCTGCCGTCTTCGTTGTAGGACGTATTGATCGACAGCCGTTCGACGTATTCCTCTCCGGATTTGCGCCGATTGCAGATATCGCCGTTCCATCGCCCGGTTGCCTGTAATTCCGCCCACATCGCCCGGTAGAAATCCTTGTCGTGACGTCCCGAACTGAGCACGTTCATGGTGCGCCCAAGCACATCCTGCGGGCCATAGCCGGTCACCGCCGTGAACGCGGGATTCACGTCCTGGATGACCCCATCGGCATCGGTAACGACCATGGCCTCGCTGGTATGCGCATAGACCAGGGCCGCCCGCCGCGCAGAAGCCTCCGCACGCTTGCGTTCCGTGATGTCGAAGATGATGCCGATCAAGGTTCGCCGACCATGCAGGCTCATCAAGGACCCAAAGATTTCCAGTTCGATGGGATCACCATCAGCGCGCCGCGCCGTGCATTCATAGCGCGTATGGGTCACCCGCCCCTGGAGCCGGTCCAGAACCTGGGCACGAACGATTTCGCAATCCCGGCCGACGAACACCCGATCCAGGGGAAAACCGTCGGCCAGGACCGCCTGCGGATAGCCCAGGATTTCGGCCAACCGCGCATTGGCATGAATGAAGCGCAGGGTTTCATCGACCATGTAGATGCCGGCCACGGTATTGTCCGACAGGCCCTCGAACATGGCCTGGGCATCCGCAAGCGCCGCATGTTCTTGCTCGATATCGCGCAGCAACTGCCCGATATGCGCTGCAGAATCATTCAGCGATTGGCCAAGCTCGCCCAGTTCGTCGCCCGGCGGCAGCGACGAACGGGCGCTGTAGTCCCCCGCCGCCAAGGCCCGGCACTGCTGCACCAGGGCGTGGATGGGATGCAGGATCCGCCGCGATACCACCCAGCCGGCCAGCCCCAGCAGCAGGATGTCCAGGGCGAACAACGCATAGGCACTGTAGAGCGCACGACGCTGGACTTCCCTGGCCTGGATGACCAGCCGGTCCATGAGCGCTTCGGTCCGGGCCAGTAGATCGGTGCTGGTCCGTGTCAGGTCCGCCACGGCCTTGCGCTCGTCGGACAGCGCACCAGGCAGCGCATTGACGATATGCCGATACTGATCCCAGGCCTGGCGGATATCCTGCAACTGCGGCGCCAAGGATGCCGGCACGGCGGGGATATCCAGATCGAACACGCGCCCGCCAAGGCGCAGCGCGTCATGCGCGGCCTCGAACGCGGTGAACAAGTCGGCCGATGCGGGTTCAGTCTGATCTGCGAGCCGATTCGCGGCCAGGGCTTCCAGGCCGATGCGCTGTCCCAGCATGCGCATCTTGCCCGCCACGTTCAAAGTGGCGGCAACACCATCGCTTTCCCGCAACAGGAACTGGACGATGGAAACGTTGCCAATGGCCAGCAACACCACCAACATGAAGGCCAGCGAGGCCTTCTGCCGCACTGTGCGAGGGAAAGGGTCGAGTCGCAAGAAAGGGCCTGGGAATATCGGGGTCGAAAACCTGGGTATTACCGCCAGTCCATTCTACCAACGAACCGTCGAACCAGGAATCCAGGTAGGCCCAGGGTACCGGATCAGGTCTCCAGCGTGGACAGGTCGATGCGTTCAGCCCGATTCAAGGCCGAGGCGACCTTGACGCGCAGCGCATTTGAATGCGCCTTGCGGATTTCCTTTTTCACGTCCAGCAATTGCTGCGGATGCATGGAAAACCCGGTCAGGCCCAGGCCCAGCAACATGCGGGTGACACGCACATCGCCGGCCATCTCACCGCAGATCGATACGGGCTTGCCCACCCGCTCGCCCACATTGATGGTATGCGCGATCAAGCGCAGCACCGCCGGATGCATCGGATCATACAGGGACGCGACATCGGTGTCCCCCCGGTCAATCGCCAGCACGTACTGGATCAGGTCATTGGTGCCGATGGACAGGAAATCCAGTGCTTCGGCAAAGGGTTCGATGGCGATGGCGATGGCGGGAATCTCGACCATGGCGCCCACCTGCACGGCAGCATCGTGGGGCAGGCCCTCGGCGCGCAGTTCTTCGGCCGCCCGCGCCAAGGCGCGGCGGGCGGCATGGATCTCGTGCATGTGAGACACCATGGGGAACAGCACCCGGATCGGCCCATGCGCGGCGGCGCGCAGCAATGCCCGCAACTGCGTATTGAACATTTCCGGGTTGGCCAGACAGTAACGGATCGCGCGCAGGCCCAACGCTGGATTGGTCGCGACGGTCACTTCGCCATCCAGCGTCTTGTCGGCACCAATATCCAGTGTGCGGATGGTGACCGGCCGGCCTTCCATGGCGCGCACGACCGAGGCATAGGCCGCGTACTGTTCTTCTTCGGTCGGCAGATCGGGGCGTCCCATGAACAGGAATTCGCTACGAAACAAACCTATGCCCTCGGCACCGGCCGCCAGCGCATCGGCAGCCTCTTCCGGCAATTCGATGTTGGCTTCCATGCGGATCTGGATGCCATCGAGCGTGACCGCCGGCGCAAAACGCAGCGCCTTGAGTTCGTCGCGCTCGCGCAGAAAAGCCGCCTGACGTTCCTGGTATTCCTGCAGCACGACATCCGAGGGATTGACCAGAACCAGACCGTTCAGTCCATCGACGATCAGCCGGTCGCCGTCGCGCACCAAGGTGCGTACCAGACCCATGCCGACCACGGCCGGCACGTTCATGCTGCGCGCCACGATGGCTGTATGCGAAGTGGCCCCACCCAGATCCGTCAGGAAGGCACCGAACCGCCCGCCGCGCAGCCGCATCATGTCCGCCGGGGAAATATCACGCGCCACCACGATCAGGCTGCCATCGACATCCACGGCATCCAGGTTGGGCAGCCAGTGCCCCGAACCGGACAGCACCCGCAGAACGCGCTCGATCACCTGGCGCACATCCCCGCCGCGCTCACGCAGGTAAGCATCCTCCATCAGGGAGAACTGCTCTACCAGGATCTGGCCCTGGGTCGTCAGCGCCCATTCCGCGTTGTACTGACGCTCCGCAATCAGCTGGCAGACTGACTGCGTCAGCATCGGGTCCTGCAGCAGCATGGCATGCACGGACAGCAGCACGCCAAGTTCACGCGGAGCATCGGCCGGCAGGTCTTCGGCCATCTGGCCCAGTTCGCGCACAGTCGCGTCCACCGCGCGAGTGAAGCGCTGCTGCTCGGATTCGATGTCCTGGCTGGCGATGTGGTAGTGAGCGACCTCGAGCGCAGCGGCGCTCATGACCACCGCCCGACCGATGGCGTAGCCACGCACCACCCCCTGGCCGTACAGGCACAGCGTGGAAGAAATCGTTGCTGAAGCAGGTTCCGGCGAATTCATGCGCGGCAAGGCCCTATTCGGCTTCTCCGAAACGGCCCTCGAACAAGGCCTGGATGTCGGCCAGCGCCTGGGCGGCATCCTCGCCCTGGGCGTCGATCCTGACGGTGACGCCCAGGCCGGCCGCCAGCATCATGACCCCCATGATGCTCTTGGCATTGACACGCTGCGCCCCTCGGGCAATGTAGATATCACTGCGGTAGCGCCCGGCCAATTGAGTCAGTTTGGCCGCTGCGCGTGCATGCAATCCCAGCTTGTTCGAAATCACCAGATCGATGGAAGGCATGGAGATGGGTTCCTAGGGGCTGTTCACTTCTAACAATCACACGGAGGTTCCGTGTTCACGATACCGCGCAGCGCGCCCTGGCGCACGCGCTCGCTGAGAGAGTCGGGGTTTTCCTGCTGCTCTGTCAAGGCTTTCAGGACCATGCAGGCATTGGTGCCCGTGAGCAGATGCACTACGTAACCCTGTTCCAGCGCCTGGCGCTGGACCTGGGCCGCGATGTTGAACGGGGTCGCCCCGTACAGATCGCACAGGATCAGGATCGGTTCGTCCGGGGCGCATGCGCGCATCCAGTCCAGGATACGTTCGGTCTGGGCTGGCGGATCGGCATCAGGCGCAACATCGAAGACAGTCAGGTCCGGCTCGCGCCCCAGCACGTGCCGGGCGCAGGATTGAAAGGCTGCGCCCAGGGGGTCGTGCATGACCAGGGCAATCCGGGTGCCCATCAGGTGCTCGCAGCGTGGACCAGGGCTTCGACGAAACGGCCCGCTACGTCAAAGCCAGTCTGTTCGGTGATTTCCACAAAACAGGTAGGGCTGGTGACGTTGATTTCGGTGATGTAGTCACCGATGACATCCAGGCCGATCAGCAGCAGACCGCGTCCGGCCAGGCGACTGCCTACGGCCCGGGCCAGATCCCAGTCGCGTTCGGACAGCGGCTGCGCCCTGCCCCGGCCCCCGGCCGCCAGGTTGCCGCGGGTCTCGCCCTGCAGCGGCACACGGGCCAGCGCGAACGGCACCGGCTCGCCGCCGATGATCAGGATGCGCTTATCGCCATCGCGGATTTCAGGAATATAGCGTTGCGCCATGATGGTACGTTCGCCCAGGCCGGTCAGGGCTTCCAGAATCGAGCCCAGGTTCGGATCATCCGGCTGCAGGCGGAAAATCCCACTGCCGCCCATGCCGTCCAGGGGTTTGACGATGACATCGCCGTAGTGCGCATGGAAGGCACGCAGCCGCGCCATATCCCGGCTGACCAGGGTGGGCGCCGTGTACTGCGCAAATTCAGTGATCGCGAGCTTTTCCGGATGATTGCGAATGGCCACCCCGGCATTGAACACGCGTGCACCCTGGGCCACGGCATAATCGAACAGGTGCGTCGCGTAGACGTATTCCATGTCGAACGGCGGGTCCTTGCGCATCAGCACGCCGTCGAAGTCGGCCAGGGCGCATTCGCGCGGCGCGGCATCCTGCGTCCACCAGTCATGACCATGCCAGTCGGCATTGACACGCAGGCGCATCGCAGTGGCGGACACCTGCACGCGACCTTCAAGGATGTACAGGTCGCCCATCGTGGCAAAGCTGAAACCATGTCCCTGCGCCGCCAGGCTGCGCATGATGGCGACAGAGGAATCCTTCCAGGCCTTCAGCGTGGGCAGTGGGTCGATGACGAACAGAAAATGCATGAATGCCTCTGTGATACCTCGGGTGTCCCGCCTGGACACCTCCAACCGAGACTGTACATCACCCGCGCCTTGCCAGGCATCCGGATGCATCCAACCGGCAGCAGTCCGCGCAGAACCGCCGCCCACCTCGTCTCATCAGGCTTTTTTGCGCGGTGCCAGCACCATCACCATTTGACGGCCTTCTAGCTTGGGCATGGCTTCGACCTGGACCATTTCGCCCAGGTCGTCGCGCACCCGTTCGAGCACGCGCATGCCAAGTTCCTGGTGCGCCATTTCGCGGCCACGGAAACGCAATGTGACCTTGGCCTTGTCGCCATCCTCGATGAAACGGCGCAGATTGCGCAGTTTCACCTGGTAATCGCCTTCGTCGGTCCCCGGACGGAATTTGACTTCCTTGACCTGGATGACCTTTTGACGGGCACGGGCTTCCTGCTGGCGTTTCTGTTCCTGGTATTTGAACTTGCCGTAGTCCATCAGACGACAGACCGGAGGACTGGCCGTAGGGGCGATTTCAACCAGATCAATGTCGTTTTGTTCGGCCATGGCCAAGGCCTCGGACGTGCGAACAATGCCCAGTTGCTCTCCGTCCACGCCAATCAGGCGTACTTCGTGAATGCGGATCTCACCGTTGACGCGGTGTTTCTTTTCGGTTGCGATGTCGAAAACTCCTGTGAGTTGATAAAAAAAGGGCGATCAGGCCTGGGCCGGTTCAGCCCCCTGCTGGCGAGTCGAGATTTCGTGCTTGAGCCGGGCGGTGAAGTCTGCCACCGCCATCGAGCCCAGATCCAGATTGCCGCGTCCACGTACGGACACGGCGCCAGAATCACGTTCCTTGTCGCCGACGACCAGAATATACGGGATTTTCTGCAGGCTATGCTCGCGGATTTTACGCGTGATCTTTTCGCCCCGCAGATCGGCGAACACGCGCAGGCCCTGCTGTTTCAGGTCCCGGGCAATCTGTTCGGCATAGGCGGCGGAACTGTCGGAGATACAGCAGACCACGGCCTGATGGGGCGCCAGCCAGGCTGGCAGCGCCCCGGCATGGTTTTCGATCAGCATGCCGATGAAGCGTTCCAGAGAGCCCAGGATGGCCCGATGCAGCATCACGGGCGTGCGGCGCTGATCCTGGGCATCCACGTATTCAGCCCCCAGGCGCTGCGGCATGGAAAAGTCCACCTGGATGGTGCCGCACTGCCAGTGCCGGCCAATGGCGTCCTTCAGGGTGTATTCGATCTTCGGACCATAGAAGGCACCTTCGCCTTCGGACACCTCGTATTCGCAATTCGACAGGTCCAGGCTGTCTTTCAGGGCCTGTTCGGCCTTGTCCCAGACCTCGTCGGAACCGATGCGCTTTTCGGGGCGGGTGGCGACCTTGTACAGGATTTCCGTAAAGCCGAAATCAGCGTAGACCTTTTGCAGCAGACGGGTAAAGGCCGCGCATTCGTCCTGAAGCTGGTCTTCGGTGCAGAAAATGTGGCCATCATCCTGGGTGAAGCCGCGCACGCGCATCATGCCGTGCAGCGAACCAGAGGGTTCGTTGCGGTGGCATTGGCCGAATTCCCCATAGCGCAACGGCAGTTCGCGGTAGGAATGCAGGCCGGCATTGAAGATCTGCACGTGGCCCGGGCAGTTCATGGGCTTGAGGCCGTAGACACGGTTCTCTGATTCCGTCGTGAAGATGTTTTCCTGGTAATTGTCCCAGTGGCCGGTTTTTTTCCACAGGGACAGGTCCAGGATCTGCGGCGCCTTGACTTCCTGGTAGCCATTGTCCTGATAGACCTGACGCATGTACTGCTCGACTTGCTGCCAGATCGTCCAGCCCTTGGGGTGCCAGAAGATCAGGCCAGGCGCCTCGTCCTGGAAATGAAACAGATCCAGTTCGCGGCCGATGCGGCGGTGATCGCGCAATTCGGCCTGTTCGAGCATGTGCAGATAGGCATCCTGGTCTTCCTTGCGGGCCCAGGCGGTGCCGTAGATGCGCTGCAACATTTCGTTGTTGCTGTCGCCGCGCCAGTAGGCACCGGCGACCTTCATCAGTTTGAAGACCTTCAGCCGGCCGGTGGACGGTACGTGCGGACCACGGCACAGGTCGATGAAATCGCCCTCGCGGTACAGGCTGATCTTTTCGTTGGCCGGAATCGAAGCGATGATTTCAGCCTTGTAGGTCTCGCCGATGCTACGGAAGAATTTCACGGCCTCATCGCGGTCCCATTCTTCGCGTGTGACGGTTTCATCGCGGCGCGCCAGTTCGGCCATTTTCTTTTCGATGGCCTGCAGGTCTTCTGGGGTGAAGGGTCGCTTGTACGAAAAATCGTAATAAAACCCGTTGTCGATCACCGGACCAATGGTGACCTGCGCATCCGGAAACAGCGTCTTGACTGCATAGGCCAGCAAGTGCGCCGTGGAATGACGGATCAGTTCCAGGCCTTCGGGGTCCTTGTCGGTCACGATGCTCAGGGCGGCATCCCGATCGATCACGTGGCTGACATCCACCAGCCGCGCCGGCCCGCCGTCCGTGGCCAGCCGGCCCGCCAGCGCCGCCTTGCCCAGCCCAGTCCCGATAGTTCGCGCGACCTCGTGTACGGAAACAGGATGGTCGAATTCGCGCTGCGAACCGTCGGGAAGGGTGATGCAAACCATTTAGCGAGTCCTGAAATGCGAAACGCGGCCTGCGCCGCGTCGATGAAAAGTCTGAATTTGCCGTGCAGGAAAGAATCCGCCAAGTGTAGCAATCAGGCGGACAACAATCAATTTGCTACAGACAATTGCCGGATTCAAGGCAAGAACGCACACCAGGAACCCACACGAAACGTTGCAAAAAAACAAAACCGCCGGATCGGTCGATCGAGCGGTTTGTCTGGACCGTGGCTGGCCCGCCACGGCCGGGGCCTGGTAGGCAGTACTGGATTCGAACCAGCGACCTCTACGATGTCAACGTAGCGCTCTAACCAACTGAGCTAACCGCCTGCAGAAAAGAAAGACATTCTATAAATTATTTTGGCGCCTGTCAAACAACTTCCAGCCAAGCGCCGAAACGAGACTGATCACACATCGGATCAGCTTCGCCCCCCAAGGAAACCTGTTCAGAGGTTCCCAAGCGAACGCGCCCAGCGCCGCGCCGGCAAACCGGTACGGGATTCCAGCGCCTGCGCCCGGTCGAGCAAATCCTGACGCGACAGATCCAGCGCCGCGCCCTTGAAGGCCAGGGCCACGGTATTGCCCTCGTCGATCTCGGGCAGGCATAGCACGCGCCCCCCAAAGGCGGCGCGGATACCGCGCAGGTTTTCCTCGAAACTTTCGTGGCGGCCAAAGAGATTCACACTCATCACCCCCGGTTCGTCCAGGATCCGGTAGCAGTCCCGATAGAAATCCGGATCGCCGCACACCGGGCCTTCGGCCCGGCTGTCGTACAGATCCACCATCAGCGCCCGGTAACGCCCCGCTCGCCCAGGTTCGGCCACCCAGTCACGTGCGTCGGCATGGTCGATGACCGAACGCGCACCGGTCGGCAGCCGGAAGAACGACCGGCACAAGGCGGTGACCGCCGGGTTGCGCTCGACCGTTTCCACCGGGCAGCGGGTATGCCGCAACGTGAAGCGCAGCAGCGAACCCGCACCCAAGCCCAAAATACCGACACGGTCGCGCACGCCGGATGGTACGAACAGCATCCAGGCCATCATCTGCTGGGTATAGGCGAGCACCAGTTCGGACGGCCGCGCAAGGCGCATCGCCCCCTGGATCCATTCTGAATCAAAGTGCAGGTAGCGGATGCCGCCTTCTTCCGACAGAGTCGGCTGGTCGGCCTCGGTGGCCGAACAGCCGAGCACACTGGAGCGCGCCACTAGAGACGCTCGAAGATTGCGGCGATGCCCTGCCCCCCGCCGATGCACATGGTGACCAGCGCATGACGGCCCTGGACGCGCCGTAGTTCATGCAAGGCCTTGACCGTGATCAGGGCGCCTGTGGCGCCGATCGGGTGCCCCAGGCCAATGCCACTGCCGTTGGGGTTGACCTTGGCAGGATCGAAGCCCAGTTCACGAGACACCGCGCAAGCCTGGGCCGCAAAGGCCTCGTTGGCCTCGATCACATCGATCTGGTCCAGGGTCAGACCGGCACGCGTCAGGGCGATCCGGGTCGCCGGCACCGGGCCAATGCCCATGTACTGCGGGTCCACGCCCGCATGGCCATAGGACACCAGGCGGGCCATGGGCGTCAGGCCACGCGCCTGGGCAGCCTGCGCGGTCATCAGCAGCACAGCGGCCGCACCGTCGTTCAGGCCGGACGCATTGCCCGCCGTCACGGTGCCATTTTCCTTGGCAAAGACCGGCTTGAGCTTGCTGAAGCTTTCGAGGCTGGCATCGAAACGGACATGCTCATCCTGATCGAACACGACCTCGCCCTTGCGGGTCTTCTGCTTGACCGGAACGATCTGCTGCTTGAAATAGCCCTGCTCGATGGCATGGGCTGCGCGGCGGTGCGATTCCAGCGCCAGGGCATCCTGATCCTCGCGGCTGATGCCGTATTTCTGCGCTACGTTTTCGGCGGTGACGCCCATGTGATATTTTTCGAACGGGCAGGACAAGGCGCCGGTCATCATATCCACCAGGCGCGCATCCCCCATGCGCGACCCCCAGCGCTGGCCAAGCGCCATGTAGGGGGCACGGCTCATGCTCTCGGCCCCGGCGCCGATGGCGACCTCGGCATCACCCAGCATCAGCACCTGGGCGGCAGACACAATGGCCTGCAGACCCGAGCCGCACAGGCGATTGACGTTGAAGGCCGGCACGGCCTGGGGGATGCCGGCGTTCATTGCCGCCACGCGCGACAGGTACATGTCGCGCGGTTCCGTATTGATCACATGGCCAAAGACGACGTGACCCACGTCGTCTGCCGCCACCCCGGCGCGTTCCAGCACGCCGCGCACCACGACTTCCCCCAGTTCGCAGGGCGGCACGTCCTTCAGCGCCCCCCCGAAATCCCCGATGGCAGTGCGGCAGGCTTCAACGATAACGATGTCTTGCATGATCACTCCTATGAAAAATATTCCCGCGCCGCGCCTCCGGCCCATCCCGCTCGAAGCGGCGTTCTACCGGCTTGCGGCCCAGCGGTCAACAATCAATGCGCCAACGTCTTGCGGATGGTGTCGGCCAATTCCTCGGCGGAAAACTTGGAAACGTAGCCATTGGCACCAACGCTGCGCACGTGTTTCTCGTTGGCCGATCCCGACAAAGATGAATGGATCACCACCGGCATGGCGCTGAAGCGAGGGTTCTGCTTGATGTTGCGCGTCAACGTGAACCCATCCATTTCAGGCATTTCCAGATCCGTCAGCATCAGGCAGACCTTGTCGTGGATCGTCTTGCCTTCAGCCTCGGCAGCAGCAGCCAGCACATTCAAGCGGTCCCAGGCTTCCTGGCCCGACTTGGTCATCTCGTAGGGAATGTCCATGGCCTTGAGGGTCTGTTCCATGAGCGCGCGGGCAACGAAAGAATCATCGGCCACCAGCACCACGGTGCCCGGCCTGAGGGCAAATTTGTCGCCGACTTCCCGAGGATCGACCTGATGGCGGTTGGCCTCGGGCGTGATGGCCTGCAGGATGGCCTCGACGTCCAGCACCTGGGCCAGGCGGGCCTCATCACCGTTCCCCTCGGAAAGACGCGCAATGCTGGTGATCAGGCTGTGGCCCGTGCCGGTGTTTTCGGCAGAGATGACCTGGTTCCAGTCCAGACGCACAATGTCCTCGACCGACTCGACCGTGAACGCCTGCACGGTCCGGGCGTATTCCGTCACCAGCATCAAGGTCGGAGCGGCCGACAGCTTGCAGCCGATGATCGCTGGCAGATCATACACAGGAATCACCTGGTCGCGCAGATGCACCACGCCAAGCGAGAACTTCGGCGCACCCGCGATCGGCGTGATGGTGGGCAGGGACACGATTTCCCGGACCTTCAGCACATTGATGCCAAAAAGTTCGGATTGCCCCAGTGCGGCGTCCGTGCCCAGGCGAAACAACAGCAGTTCGAACCGGTTGGTGCCGGTCAGGCTGGTGCGCTCATCGACTTCTTTCTGGAGTGTGCTCATGTCAGGCCTTTGTATGTGCATGTATGCGGGTTCCCCGAACCGGAGATTCTAAAGGGCACCGCCGCCTCTTGCAGCCCCCGCCCGGAAATATCCCTGAATCCGATCAAACAGCGCGTCCGCAAGGGGCCGAAAACCCGAGCGACAAGCGGGTGCGCCACCTTGCCCTGCTATGCTTGTCGGCCCCCAAAGAATCCGGAAAAGGGAATCCCATTACCATAAATGCCAGCCTCAGCAGCCCGGAACCCGCATGAACAAAGAACGTACCAACGACATGAAACTCGCCACCTGGAATGTCAATTCCCTGAATGTCCGCCTGGGGCACGTCCTGAACTGGCTGCAGGCCAACCCGGTCGATGCGCTGTGCCTGCAGGAACTGAAGCTGCCGGACGAAAAATTCCCGCATGAAGTCCTGCGGGATGCTGGTTACCACGCCTGCTGGGCAGGACAGAAAACCTACAACGGCGTGGCCATCCTGAGCCGGACTCCCCTGTTGGACGTGCAGCGCAACATCCCCGGCTACGAGGACCCGCAGCAAAGAATCATCGCCGCCACACTGTCCGGACCGGACGGCAGGCCCGTGCGCGTCATCAGCGCCTATTGCCCCAACGGCCAGGCCGTGGGCAGCGACAAGTACGCCTACAAACTGGACTGGTTCCGGGCGCTGCGCGACTGGCTGGACGCCGAAATCGCCCACCACCCGGACCTGGCGATTCTGGGCGACTACAACGTCGCCCCGGCCGACGAGGACGTACACGATCCCGCTGCCTGGGCGGGGGGCATCCTGGTCTCCGATCCCGAACGCCAGGCCTTCCGCGCCCTGCTGGACCTGGGGCTGCAGGATACCTTTCGCCTGTTCGATCAGCCACCACGCACCTTCAGCTGGTGGGATTACCGCCAGATGGGCTTTCGGCGCAACGCCGGCCTGCGCATCGACCACATCCTGGCCACGCCCGACCTTGCGGCACGCTGCCGGGAATGCAACGTAGACAAGACCCCGCGCGGCTGGGAAAAGCCGTCCGATCACGCGCCGGTCGTGGCCACATTCGGCGCTGCCTGAACCTGGGCCGGCCAGGCAAAACGTCTATAATCAGCCACTCGCCACTTCCGCCACGCCCATGCCACTCGATAGCCGATTGATTGCCCATCTGGACCGGGGGCTGGTCCTGGATATCACCCTGGAAGACCTGCCATTCCGGGTCTACGTGGCCCAGCGCAGCGCCGACATCGAACAGGTCGCCGACCTGGTTCCGCCCGAGCAGTTCCAAGGGGATGGCGATGTCCGCGTTGCGGCGATCCACGATGGCGACGACGCATCCGAGCAGATTCAGGACGTGCTCTTCAACCTGAATCCAGGTGACGCCATCGTCTTCCTGTGCACGGGGCTTCAGGCCTATACCGAAACACTGGCCGAACTCGGCCAGCCCGATGCGGCATCCACCGCACGCTGACACACACCCGACATGACGCAGTCTTCCGGCAATATCTTCATCGTGGTCGCCCCCAGCGGGGCGGGCAAGTCCAGCCTGGTCAACGCCCTGCTGGAACAGGATCCCAGCCTGGTCCTGTCCATTTCCTGCACCACCCGCGATCCGCGCCCCGGTGAACGCGACCAGGAACACTATCGCTTCGTCTCCGTGGAAACGTTCCAGGCCCTGCGCGACCGGGGCGATATGCTCGAATGGGCCGAGGTCCACGGCAACTTCTACGGCACGCCCCGC
>NZ_JAVERO010000052.1:0-13681 GCF_034007085.1 Castellaniella sp.
TGCCGCGTGGCCGGGTAATCGAGGTCTACGGGCCGGAATCCTCCGGCAAGACCACGCTGACCCTGCAGGTCATCGCCGAAATGCAAAAAATCGGCGGCACCTGCGCCTTTGTCGATGCCGAACATGCCCTGGACGTCCAGTATGCGGCGCGCCTGGGGGTCAACCTGGAAGACCTGCTGATCTCCCAGCCCGACACGGGGGAACAGGCCTTGGAAATCACCGATGCCCTGGTGCGTTCGGGGTCGGTCGACCTGATCGTCATCGACTCGGTCGCCGCGCTGGTACCCAAGGCCGAAATCGAAGGCGACATGGGCGATTCGCTGCCTGGCCTGCAGGCCCGCCTGATGAGCCAGGCGCTGCGCAAACTGACGGCCACGATCAAGCGCGCCAATTGCATGGTGATCTTCATCAACCAGATCCGCATGAAAATCGGCGTCATGTTCGGCAATCCGGAAACCACCACGGGTGGCAACGCGCTGAAATTCTATTCTTCCGTGCGCCTGGATATCCGCCGCATCGGCTCGATCAAAAAAGGCGACGAGGTCATCGGCAACGAAACCCGCGTCAAGATCGTCAAAAACAAGGTCGCCCCGCCGTTCAAGCAGGTCGAATTCGACATCATGTACGGCACGGGCATTTCCCGCGAAGGCGAAATCATCGATCTGGGGGTTCAGGCCGGCCTGATCGACAAGTCGGGCGCCTGGTACAGCTACAACGGCGAACGCATCGGCCAGGGCAAGGACAACGTCCGCGAATACCTCAAGGAACACGCGGACATGGCCTTCGAAATCGAAAACCGTGTGCGCGAGCACCTGGGCATCGCGCCTCGGGCCGTGCCAGCGGCTTCCGAGGCCGATGGGAAATAGAACAGACGGCGGTTTCAGTACCGGGCCGGGCGGCGAAGGTCCGCCTGGGCGTGGTTCTGGCGGCGGCCCCAGCCTGAAGGCCCGCGCGGTGGCCTATCTGTCGCGCCGGGAACATTCCCGCCTTGAACTCCAGCGCAAGCTGTCTGCCTGGTGCGACGATCCTGCAGCCATCGAGGCCGTGCTTGATGATCTGGCGCGTGAACACTGGCAGTCCGATCAGCGCTATGCCCAGGCCTATGCGCATCGCGCTGCCGAACGTCAGGGCGCGCAGCGCATCCTGAGCGCTTTGCGTCAGCAGGGGGTCGCGGACGAACAACTGGCCGATCTGCGGGACACCCTGAACGCCACCGAAGCCGAACGCGCGCGCGCCGTCTGGCAGCGCAAATTCGGTCATCCCCCCGCGGATCCACGTGAATATGCCCGGCAATACCGTTTCATGGCAGGGCGCGGGTTTTCCGCCGATTGCATCCGGCGCCTGCTGGACAGGCGGGGGCATTTCGATGCGGATGTTTCATCGGCGGACGGGGCCGACTGAGTCGCTGTCTTTTATCCCCGGCAGGGTCTCGAAACACGTGCGCCGCGCTTGTTCCAGAAAGGCTTGCACATAGGCCGTATCCGCATCTTCGATGCGGATGCCCGCCTGCAGGGTGCGCCAGATGCCGGTGCCCAGGCGGCAGATGTTCAGGCCCGGCAGATTTTTGTATTCATCCAGTGCCCAACTGGGCAGTGCTGCCACGCCCCGGCCGCTGGCGACC
Source organism: Castellaniella sp. (assembly GCF_034007085.1). Taxonomy (GTDB): domain Bacteria; phylum Pseudomonadota; class Gammaproteobacteria; order Burkholderiales; family Burkholderiaceae_B; genus Castellaniella. Next base: position 1,622 of record NZ_JAVERO010000052.1, read on the forward strand.
AGCTGCACGATCATGGGCGTCAGTTCAGCGGTACGCAGGGCGGCGGGTTCGACGCCGGCCGGATCCAGAAAGGCCGTGTAGACGTCCAGGCGGGAACGGTCGACCGGATAGGTGATCAGGACCTGATCAGCCAGGTCTTCGGGGTGAATGTGGCTGACCGAGCCCAACCGTCCCTGGCTGGAGACCGCCAGCACCAGTTCATAGGCGAACAGCGGGGTGTAGGCCACCGATTCCAGTGGCTCGGGATCCGAAGTGATCACCACGTCCAGGTCGCCGCGCGCCAGAGCGGGCAGGGGGGCGAAGGAAAAGGCGGCCGTCAGATCCAGGGAGACTTCCGGCCAGTCCTTGCGGAATGCGTCCAGCGTCGGCATCAGCCACTGAAAGCAGGAATGGCAGTCGATGGCGACATGCAGGCGGCCAGCGCGGCCAGCCGCCAGGCGGCGCAGTTCCTGTTCTGCCGCCCGCACGCGCGGCAGTACATCTTCGGCCAGCGCCACCAGTCGCAAACCGGCTGTCGTCAGGCGGGCAGGGCGAGTGCGTCGGTTCAGCAACGGGGTTTTCAGCCGGACTTCCAGATCGCGTACCTGATGTGACAAGGCCGATTGCGTCAGATGCAGGCGCTCGGCGGCTTCCTGCAGGCTGCCACCATCGCGGATGGCCAACAGGGTTTCCAGATGTCTGAATTCAATCATGAATTTTTCTCATGTTATTCGTGCGAGATTTGATTTTTTATTTCCTGATGAGCCAGGCAGAATAGCGTTCATTGAGAAATTTTAATTCAAATGGAATTTATCATGACAGTTATTCATAATCTGGGCTTTCCTCGAATTGGTGCAAACCGAGAACTGAAACGAGCCCAGGAAGCCTACTGGGCCGGCAAATCCGATCAGGCCAGCTTGCTGGAAGCAGGCCGTGCATTGAGAGCCCGCCACTGGGCCATCCAGGTCGATGCGGGTGCGCACTGGGTGCCGGTTGGCGATTTTGCCTGGTACGACCACATTCTGGAATGGACCACGATGCTGGGGGCGGTGCCGGCGCGCTTTGGCCAGGCGGATGATGCGCCGGTCGATCTGGATACTCTGTTTCGCATGGCGCGGGGCCGGGCGCCGTCGGGCACGCCGGCAGCGGCTTGTGAAATGACCAAGTGGTTCGACACGAATTACCACTACATTACGCCCGAATTGCATCCCGGTCAGACCTACCGCATTGCGCGCGAAGCGCTGTTCGAGCAAGTGGCCGAGGCCCAGGCGTTGGGCCATCGCGTCCGCCCGGTGATTCCGGGGCCGCTGACCTGGCTGTGGCTGGGCAAGGGGGATGCCTACGAGGGCGGGGCGGGCGATGCGGGCAAACTGGACTTGCTGCCCGGCCTGCTGGCCGTCTATGAGCAGGTGCTGCGGCGCCTGGCGGCCCAGGGGGTCGAGTGGGTGCAGATCGATGAGCCTGTTCTGGTGCTGGATCTGCCGCAGGCCTGGCGCGCGGCATTGGCCGGCGTCTATGCCAGCCTGACGGCCCAGGGGCCGAAGGTTCTGCTGGCGACGTATTTTGGCGGCATCGAGCACAATCTGGACGTGATCCGCGCTTTGCCGGTGCAGGGGCTGCACGTGGATCTGGTGCGTGCGCCGGACCAGCAAGCCGCTGTGCTGGCGGCGCTGCGCGACGACCAGATTCTGTCCCTGGGCGTCATCGATGGCCGCAACGTCTGGCGCGCCGACCTGGACCGTCTCCATGAGCAGGTCCGCGCAGCGGCGAAACGCCTGGGCGAACGTCTGTGGCTGGCGCCGTCATGCTCGCTGTTGCATGTGCCGATCGACCTGAGCCTGGAAACCGCGCTGGACAACGAACTGCGCGGCTGGCTGTCCTTTGCCGTGCAGAAGCTCGATGAATTGCGTCTGCTGCGGATTCTGGTGGATGGGGGCGCGGACGAGGCCGATCAGCACGCGCTGGCGGCGGCCCGCCAGGCCGTGAGCAGCCGTGCGGCATCCAGCCGCATCCATCGCCACGACGTGACCGAGCGCCTGGCCACCCTGGATTCGATCGGCCGCGATCGGGTGCCGTTTGCCCGGCGCATTGCTGCGCAACAGGCACGCCTGGGACTGCCGCGCTATCCGACGACGACCATCGGTTCGTTTCCGCAGACTCCGGAAATCCGCGCGTTGCGCCGCGACTGGCGGGCCGGTACGCTGGGGGATGCGGCCTACGAACAGGCGATCCGCGATGAAATCGAGCGCGTCGTGCGTTTCCAGGAGGAAATCGGCCTGGATGTCCTGGTGCACGGCGAACCCGAGCGCAACGACATGGTGGAATATTTTGGTGAATTGCTGGCCGGTTTCGCCTTCACGGCCCACGGCTGGGTGCAGAGCTATGGTTCTCGTTGCGTCAAGCCGCCCTTGATCTATGGTGACGTGGCGCGCCTGGCGCCCATGACCGTGGCCTGGTCGGTCTATGCGCAGTCCCTGACGGATCGGCCGGTCAAGGGCATGCTCACCGGCCCGGTGACAATCCTGCAATGGTCCTTTGTGCGTGATGATCAGCCGCGCGAACGGACGTGCCGCCAGATCGCCCTGGCTCTGCGTGACGAGGTCCTGGACCTGGAGCAGGCCGGCGTGACGGTGATCCAGATCGACGAGCCGGCGTTTCGTGAAGGCCTGCCGTTGCGGCGCGACGACTGGGCTGCCTACCTGGACTGGGCAGTGGACTGCTTTCGCCTGTCCACCGGCGGGGTGCGCGAGGACACGCAGATCCATACCCACATGTGCTATTCGGAATTCAACGACATCATCGAGTCGATTGCGGCGATGGATGCCGACGTGATCACCATCGAGACCTCGCGCTCGAACATGGAATTGCTGGGTGCGTTCGAAGACTTTGCCTATCCGAACGATATCGGGCCGGGGGTCTATGACATCCATTCACCCAATGTGCCGCGCGAGGACTGGATGGTGGATCTGATGCGCCGTGCGGCCCGCCGCCTGCCTGCCGAACGGCTCTGGGTGAATCCCGATTGTGGCCTGAAGACGCGCGGCTGGCCGGAAACCCGCGCGGCGTTGCAGGCGATGGTGCAGGCGGCCCGGACGCTGAGACAAGCTGCCTGAGCGGACACGGGTCGGATCCGGCCCCCGATATAATCGGGGGCTTATACACGGTATATAATTGAAAGGTTCTACGAATTCAGGCCTTTTCGTTTTCCATGCCCTTGTCCGATCCGGCGTGTCCGCGCCGTCCTGTCCATACACGCTCCATCCGTGTCGAATCCTATGCCCGGGATGACGGGCTGTGGGACCTGGAAGCCGAACTCATCGACACCAAGGCCTACGATTTTCCGATTCGTGGTGGGGGCGTGCACCCCGCAGGCGCGCCGGTGCATCATATGCGCTTGCGCGTCACCATCGACGAGCAGTTCACCATCACCGCCGCCGAAGCTGCCTACGAGGCCGCCCCTTATGGTGGCTTCTGCAGTGCCATCGCGCCGGAATACCGCCACCTGGTCGGCCTGAATCTGCTCAACCAGTTTCGCCGGCATGTGCGCGAGCGCTTTGGCCGCACGGCGGGCTGTACCCACGTCACTGAACTGACCAATGTCCTGCCCACGGTGGCGGTGCAGACCATGGCGGGGCGCCAGCGTGAGTCCGATACGGGCGAACGGCCTTTCCAACTGGATGGCTGCCACGCCCTGCGGGTGGGGGGGCCGGTAGTGCGCACACACTATTCCCCTTGGTTCGTTCCCGACGAGGCCAATGCCAATGAGACCTGATGTCCCCTTCCAAGGACTGCGGGCCGATGGCGTTCATCGATCCGGCACGTCGAAGCGGCGGGCCGGCGGCTTTCTTTTCTCTCCACTGACAGGTAACTCATGAAAATTCACGAATATCAAGGCAAGGAATTGCTGAAGAAGTTTGGCGTGACTGTCCCGCGCGGCATCCCCGCGTTTTCGGTCGAGGAGGCCGTGGCGGCAGCCGAAAAACTGGGAGGTCCTGTCTGGGTCGTCAAGGCGCAGATCCACGCCGGTGGGCGCGGCAAGGGAGGGGGCGTGAAAGTCGCCAAATCTCTGGACGATGTGCGCAGCCTGGCAGGCCAGATCCTGGGCATGCAGCTGGTCACCCACCAGACGGGCCCCGAAGGCCAGAAGGTCCGCCGCCTCTACATCGAGGATGGCGCCGACATTCAAAAGGAATACTACCTGTCCGTCGTGACCGACCGCGCCACGCAGAAAGTGGCCTTCATTGCTTCCAGCGAAGGCGGGATGGACATCGAAGAAGTCGCCCATTCCACGCCCGAAAAAATCGTGACCGTGCAGATCGATCCCCTGCAGGGGTTCACCCGGGCCGATGGCGACAAGCTGGCGCAGGGCGTTGCCATGCCGGCCGACTCAGTGGACCAGTTCATCGATGTGTGCCAGAAGCTCTACACCTGCTACATGGAAACCGATGCCTCGCTGGTCGAGATCAACCCCCTGAACCGTGACAGCAAGGGCAATATCATCGCCCTGGATGCGAAATTCAACTTCGATTCCAATGCGCTGTTCCGCCATCCCGAAATCGTCGCCTATCGCGATCTGGATGAAGAAGACCCCGCCGAAATTGAAGCCAGCAAATTCGATCTGGCCTACATCCAGCTCGATGGCAATATCGGTTGCCTGGTCAACGGCGCAGGCCTGGCCATGGCGACGATGGACACCATCAAGCTGTTCGGCGGCGAACCGGCCAATTTCCTGGACGTCGGCGGCGGCGCCACGGCGGAAAAGGTCACCGAGGCCTTCAAGATCATGCTCAGGAACGACGGCGTGAAGGCCATTCTGGTCAATATTTTCGGCGGCATCATGCGCTGCGACGTCATTGCCGAAGGCGTCATCGCTGCCTGCAAGGCCGTCAATCTGAACGTGCCGCTGGTGGTGCGCATGAAAGGCACCAACGAAGAACAGGGCAAGCAGATGCTGGCGGCCTCGGGCCTGCCCATCATCAGCGCCAATACCATGGCCGAAGCCGCGACCGCCGCTGTCGCCGCCGCGAAATAAGCACCACAGGGAATAGAACATGTCGATTCTGATCAACAAGGACACCAAGGTCATCACCCAGGGGATCACCGGCAAGACCGGCCAGTTCCATACCCGCATGTGCCGCGACTACGCCAACGGACGCGCCGCTTTCGTGGCCGGCGTGCACCCGAAAAAAGCCGGCGAGGACTTCGAAGGCATCCCCATCTACGCGTCCGTCAAGGACGCCAAGCAGGCCACGGGCGCGACCGTTTCGGTCATCTACGTGCCGCCCGCAGGCGCTGCCGCCGCCATCTGGGAAGCCGTCGAGGCCGACCTGGACCTGGCCATCTGCATCACCGAAGGCATCCCCGTGCGCGACATGCTGGAAGTCCGCAACCGCATGCGCGCCGAAAACCGCAAGACCCTGCTGCTGGGCCCCAACTGCCCGGGTCTGATCACGCCCGACGAAATCAAGATCGGCATCATGCCGGGGCATATCCACCGCAAGGGCCGCATCGGCGTCGTCAGCCGTTCTGGCACCCTGACCTACGAGGCTGTGGCGCAAGTCACGGAACTCGGCCTGGGCCAGTCCAGCGCGGTCGGTATCGGCGGCGATCCGATCAATGGCCTGAAGCACATCGATGTGCTGAAGCTGTTCAATGACGATCCGGATACGGATGCCGTCATCATGATCGGCGAAATCGGCGGCCCCGACGAAGTCAATGCCGCGCAGTGGGCCAAGGACAACATGAAGAAACCCGTGGTCGGCTTCATCGCGGGCGTCACGGCGCCTCCGGGCAAGCGCATGGGCCACGCGGGCGCCCTGATCTCGGGCGGCGCGGATACAGCCGATGCCAAGCTCGAAATCATGGAAGCCTGCGGGATCCGTACGACCCGGAATCCTTCGGAAATGGGCAAGCTGCTGAAAACCGTGCTGTAATGGGAGATCGGCGCAGGGCGGCTGACGCGCTTGCGCCAATCACCCAGGCCCCCGGCGTGGGGGCTTTTTTTCGTCCACGCGGCGGCTACCCGGATTCACGGTGAACCCATGAAACTGAAACGTCCCACCCTGTTGCAGGGCCTGGCCGTTCTGGCCGCGCTGGGCCTGCTGCTGCGTCTGCTGCTCTCGAGGTATACCGCATGACCGCCGCTCCGGCACCCCAATCCCTTGTGATCGCCACCCGGGCCAGCCGCCTGGCGCTGTGGCAGGCCCGTCACGTTCAGGCCCGTCTCCAGGATCTCTACCCGGACTGCCGCGTCGAATTGCTGGAAATGACCACGCGCGGCGATCAGATCCTGGATCGGACCCTGTCCAAGGTCGGTGGCAAGGGGCTGTTCGTCAAGGAACTCGAGACGGCGCTGCTGGATGGGCGCGCGGACCTGGCCGTGCATTCGCTCAAGGACGTGCCGGTCGATCTGGCGCGGCCCTTTACCCTGTCCACCATCCTGGAACGGGCCGACCCCTGTGATGCCCTGGTGTCCAACACAGCGGATTCCCTGGATGCACTGCCTGCGGGCGCGGTCGTCGGGACGTCCAGCCTGCGCCGCGAAGCCCAGCTGCGCGTTCGCTATCCGCATCTGGAAGTCAAGCCCCTGCGTGGCAATCTGGATACCCGGCTGGCCAAACTCGACCGGGGAGACTATGCCGCCATCGTGCTGGCCGCAGCGGGCTTGCAGCGTCTGGGGCTGGGGGATCGGATTCGCGCCGTCCTGCCGGTGGACGTGAGTCTGCCTGCGGCGGGGCAGGGGGCCCTGGGAATCGAGACCCTGGCCGATCACAGCGATCTGCAGGACTGGCTGGCGCCGTTGGCCTGTGGTCAGACCACCGCCTGCGCCCTGGCCGAGCGTGCCGTATCACGTGCGCTGGGGGGATCCTGCCAGGTACCCTTGGCGGCGCATGCCGTCCTGCGCGATGGCCGCCTCTACCTGCAGGCGTTGGTGGCCGAACCGGATGGCAGCCGTGTCCTGCGCATCGAAACCGTGGGCGAACCCGGTGCCGCCGAAGCGCTGGGCCAGCAGGCGGCCCAGGGCCTGCTGGATCAGGGGGCCGGCGCGATCCTGGCCCGCCTGTCCGCATCCGCCGCATCCTGAGCCATCCGCAGATGGACCTGATTGCCCCGGTCGTGTTGACGCGCCCTGCAGGGCGCAACGCACCGCTGGCGGCCGCCTTGCGTGCGGCAGGCCTGGCAGTGGTCGAAGCCCCCGCCTTGAAGATCGAACGGCTGGCGGTGGCCCCGCCTGTGCTTCAGGTGGGCGATCTTTGTGTTTTCGTCAGCCGTCAGGCGGTGGATGCCTGCTTTGATGGGCGTTGCGCTGCGACGCCCTGGCCGGATGGCGTCCGGGCGGCGGCCGTGGGCGCGGCCACCGCTCAGGCGCTGCGGCTTCATGTCCCTGCCGATGCCATCCTGGCCCCGGCAGAGGGGGCCCCGCCCGATTCGGAATCGTTGCTGGCCGTCATCGAGGCCGTCGGTCTGGTGCCGGGCCGTGCGCACATCATGCGGGCGCAGCAGGGGCGGGATTGGCTTGCGCGGCAGTTGCAGGCACGAGGCTGGTCGGTGTACTGCCATGCCCTGTATCGTCGCAGCCCCGCGATCTGGGATCGCGACACTTGCGCCATCCTGGCCGGTCCGGGCCGCTGCACGCTGCTGCTGACCAGCCTGGAAGCCGTCGATGCCGTGGCCGACAGCCTGCGCCGACAGGCCATGGACTGGCCCGCCACCCTGAAGCTCGTGACCCTGCACGAGCGGATCGCGCGGCGTTTACAATGCATCTATGCGGACCGCCCAGCGGATGCGTTGACCGTGCGCCTGAGCGCACCCGATGAGGCCGCCCTGTTTCAGGCTATATTGGCATCTGCGAGATCTGCCTAAAAGGACCCATACGCCGCCATGACCGATATCGATCACAGCTCGTCCGTTCCGTCCCCAGAGTCGGCAGCGCCAGCATCCGCGCTGGCCACGGCCCAGGCGGGGGCGAGGCGGAAACGGTCGGGGGGGGCCGCCTGGGCGGTGATCCTGCTGGTCCTGCTCGCCCTGATCCTGGGCGGGGCGCTGTACTACCAGAATCGCCAGTACCATGCCTTGCAGGCCGATCTGCAGCAACAGCATCAGCAAAGCGTGCAACTCGTCCAGGAAACCCGCGCTCAGGCCGTGCAGGCCCTGTCCCAGGTCCAGGAACAGGCCGTCCGGATCCAGGAACTGAGCAGTGCGCTGGAAACGACCGCAGGCCAGGTCCAGGAACTCGACCAGGCGCTGCGCATGATGACGGACAGTGGTTCGGACTTGCTGCTGCTCAACGATATCGATCATCTGGTGACCATCGCCCAGCAGCAGCTCGCCCTGGGCGGCAACGTGGCCAATGCAATCATCTCCCTCGAAGCCGCGCAGGCCCAACTGGCGCGCGCCAACCGTCCGGGGCTGGCGGCGTTGCAGCAGTCGATCAACGGCGACCTGGACCGCCTGCGTGCTGTGGCGACCATCGATCTTTCGGCCCTGACCGCACGCATCGACCGCCTGTCCGACCTGATCGGGACTGCGCCCCTGCTGGTTCCGGACGCAGCCGGCCAGCCGGCCAGCCAGGTGATGCCAGAAAATTTGGCGCCTGAAACGCCTGCTGCGCCTCATGAACCGGCGACCCCGGCCACCGACGGCTGGCGCGCTGTGGCTGCGGATGCCTGGCAATGGACACGCGATATGGCTGGCCTGGTTTCGCAGGATCTGCGTGGTTTGTTCGATGTGCGCCGCGTGGACGATTCAGCCGCGCTGCTGATGTCGCCCGATCAGGCCCTGCGCTTTCGCGAGGTCCTGAAACAGCGGGCTGTGACCGCCCAGCTGGCCTTGATGATGCATCAGTCCCGCATCTGGCAGACCGAACTCGACCAGTTGTCCAGGGCCATAGACCAGCGCTACGACATGCGCGCCGAGACCTCGCGCGAAGCCCTCACAATCGCCCGTGAATTGCGTGACACGGCAATCGAAATCCAGCTGCCGACGGTGGACAACAGCCTGGCCGCGATCGCTGCCGCCCGGGACGCCGCCGCAGCACAGGACGAACAGGAAGGCAGCATCCCCGAAGACTCGGGGCCGGCCGACGACGCAACGGTGCCACCGGCCGCTGAATCCTCTGCTGACGCGGCCTGAGGAACATGTGATGCGATCCTGGATCTGGACCCTGATACTTTTCGCGGCTGCCGTGGCGTTGGCGCTGGTGTTGCGCGAACACGGCGGAAACGTTCTGATCATTGCTCAACCGTGGCGCATTGAATTGTCCCTGTCGCTGGCCGTGGTGTTGGCCCTGGTGGCTTTCCTGGCGTTGCATTGGCTGCTGCGCGCGTTGAACTGGCTGGCGAACAGCCCCGGCCGGCTGCGCGCCTGGCGCGGGCGCCGCGCCCAGAAGCGCGATGTCGAATTGCTCGAACGCGGCTGGATCCACGTCCTGGAAGGCCGCTACGTTCAAGCCGAAAAAGACCTGTCCAACCTGCTGTCGCGCACTCGTTCGGCCGACCGCAAGGTCCTGGCCGGTCTCAGCGCGGCGCGCGCCCTGCATCTGCTGGGTGAAACCGCGCGCCGCGATCAGGTCCTGCAACTTGCCCAGGAAGGCGCCGGCCAGGATTCCCGTTTGCGTCAGGCGGTGGACACGGTGATGGCAGAAATGTATCTGGACCAGAATCGCGCCGAGGAAGCCCTGGCCTTGCTGGAACCTTTGCAGGACGCCTCGTCCCGCTTCTTGCACGGCACCCGCCTGCTGCTGCGCGCACATCGTCAGCTGGGCCATGCGGATCGCGTGTACGCGCTGACCCGCCTGCTGCTCAGACGCGGGGCCATTGACGCAACCCAGGCCCGCCAATTCATCCGTGAATCGACGGCCCAGCGCCTGGCGGTGGTCGAGGAATCCGGCTGGAATGCGCTCTGGGGCGACCTGAGCGCCGATGAACGACTGGATCCCGATGTGGCACTGGCCGGCGCTCAGGCCCAAGCACGCCTGGGTCATCCGGCCGAATCGGCCCGCATCCTGGAAGCCGCCCTCGGACGGCAGTTGGACGACCGTCTGTTGCGTCTCTATGCCCAGTGTGATCCGGCCTGGGCTGGCCAGCGCATCGGCCATGCCGAACTCTGGCTGCGGTCCAATCCCGATCATCCCGGCCTGCTGGCGGCGTTGGGCCAGCTCTGCCTGGCTGCCCAGCTGTGGGGGCAGGGCGAACACTATCTGGAACGCAGCCTCGCGTTGCGGGCCGATACCCACATCCATGCGTTGCTAGGCAATCTGCACGATGCGCTGGGCCATGCCGACCAGGCACTGCGCAACTGGCGTCTGGCCTGCCAGGCAGCGGATGCCGACCTGCCTGCGGTCAATCGCCTGCTGCCGGCTGCCGACACAAGCGATGATCCTCGCTTCAAGGAAACGGATGACACAATGCCAAGCGATTTGGCGCCATCCGTTCCTCCTGCGGCCAGCGGTGTCTACATTCAGGACGAAACCGGCGCCGATGCGGTGCCCATTTCTGTGCCGGCACCCAAGCCGCCGCAGGCCGGGCCCGGAGCAGCATCCACTGAAGACGACTATTTCGACACCGCGCCGATTCCTGGAGTGGACATGTCCCAGACATCGGACGGTGGCGCCCGCAGAGATTTTTCTGTCTGACCTATCAAGGAAATCCATGAGCCTAGATCGAGTGCCGGCCGGCGACAAGCTGCCCGATGAATTCAATGTCGTGATCGAAATCCCGATGAACGCGGATCCGGTCAAATACGAGGTCGACAAGGCCAGCGGCGCCGTGTTCGTGGACCGTTTCATGTTGACGGCCATGCACTATCCCTGCAACTATGGCTATATCCCCCAGACCCTGTCCGAAGATGGCGATCCAGTGGATGTGCTGGTGATCGCGCCATTCCCGGTGCAAGTGGGTTCGGTGATCCGTTGTCGCGCCCTGGGCGTGATGAACATGGAAGACGAAGCCGGCAAGGATGCCAAGCTGCTGGCCCGCCCGGTCGACAAGCTGTATCCGCCCTACCGCCAGATCGAATCGACGGCGGATCTGCCAGCCGAAGAACTGCAGCGCATCCAGCATTTCTTCGAACACTACAAAGACCTGGAAAAGGGCAAGTGGGTCAAGGTCCAGGGCTGGTCGGACGTGGATGCCGCCAAGCAGGAAATCCGTGCGTCCGCCGAACGCTACGAACAGGCCCGGGCCTGAAAGGCGCGTGCATGTGCGATACCGTGATCCCACGTCCTGAGGCCGCCACTGTGGCGGTCCAGGGCGCTGCCGCCCGGTTTCCCGTGCGGCGCATCTACTGTGTCGGCCGAAACTACGCGGACCATGCGCGGGAAATGGGCGACTCGGGGCGCGAGCCGCCGTTCTTCTTTGCCAAGCCCGCTGATGCAGTCCTGAATGTGGCCCAGGGCGCCGTGGGTGTGTTGCCCTATCCGCCACTGACCCAGGATCTGCACCACGAGGTCGAACTCGTGGCCGCACTGGGCGCGGGGGGGCGCGATCTGACGCCAGAACGGGCGGCTGCCTGTATCTGGGGCTATGCCATCGGCCTGGACATGACTCGCCGTGACCTGCAGGGTGCAGCCAAGCAAGCCGGCCGTCCCTGGGAAACCGGCAAGGCCTTCGACCACAGCGCGCCCATCGGGCCGCTGCATCCGACGGCTGCCGTTGGCGCCATGGCACAGGGGGCGATCACGCTGTCGGTCAATGGTCAGTTGCGCCAGTCCGGCAACCTGTCGGACATGATCTGGCCGGTTCCAGAGGCCATCGCCTACCTGTCCACGCTGTTCGAACTGAAGGCCGGCGATCTGATCTATACCGGCACACCAGCCGGAGTCGGCGCCGTCGTGCCCGGCGATCAGATCGAAGCCGCCATCGAGGGACTGGGCGTTTTGCGCGTGCGCATCGGCTGACTGGCCTGCACTCCAGGCCAGCGCTTCACGAGGCTGACGGCTCGGGTCGCGCCGCGCCGCAGCCTCGTGCGCACTACGATCAGGACACTTTCAGCCAGGACGGGAATTGCGAATAGGCAGGCCCCGAATGCCAGGGCACACTGGACTCCATCGCTTTTCCGGAGTCCGCCATGTCCGCCTTTCTT
>NZ_JAVERO010000053.1:0-13651 GCF_034007085.1 Castellaniella sp.
GGCCACGACTGGCCAGGCAACTACCGGGAACTGTTCAGCGTGCTGCGCCGGCTGCGCTGCCAGTATCCCGGAAACGCCCCCGTCCTGGCCGGCAACCTGCCTGGGGACATCACGCCATCCGACACACAGCCAAATGGCGCCGGGCCGCTTGCCCACGCCCCGACGGCATCATCCAGCGCACCCAGAACAAGCCCCAAGCTGCGCGCGCTGGAACGCCAGGCCATCGAGCAGGCCATGCATGCATCCCAGGGCAATATCAGTCATGCCGCACGCCGCCTGGGCATTCACCGCAGCACGCTGTACCGCAAGCTGAAAATGACGGCAGTCCGCAACGGCGTACCACAGGACACAAAATGAAAGGGGCTGCCCGCAGGCAGCCCCTTTCGGCGGGCATCGATGCAATCGCCCCGGATCACTGCCCTTCGAGGAAGGACTTCAGCTTGTCCGCGCGGCTGGGGTGACGCAGCTTGCGCAAGGCCTTGGCTTCGATCTGGCGGATGCGTTCGCGGGTCACGTCGAACTGCTTGCCGACTTCTTCCAGGGTCTGGTCGGTGCTCATTTCGATGCCGAAGCGCATGCGCAGGACCTTGGCCTCGCGCGGGGTGAGCGAATCCAGGACTTCCTTGACGACATCGCGCATGGAACCATGCAGCGCCGAATCCGACGGCGACACCGTGCCCGTGTCCTCGATGAAGTCGCCCAGGTGGGAATCGTCGTCATCGCCGATGGGAGTTTCCATCGAGATCGGTTCCTTGGCGATCTTCAGGATCTTGCGAACCTTGTCTTCCGGCATGTCCATCTTTTGCGCCAGGGTCGCGGGATCGGGCTCGGCGCCGGTTTCCTGCAGGATCTGGCGGTTGATCCGGTTCATCTTGTTGATCGTCTCGATCATGTGCACCGGGATGCGAATGGTGCGCGCCTGATCGGCGATCGAACGGGTGATGGCCTGGCGGATCCACCACGTGGCGTAGGTGGAAAATTTATAGCCGCGCCGGTATTCGAATTTGTCCACGGCTTTCATCAAGCCGATGTTGCCTTCCTGGATCAGATCCAGGAACTGCAAACCGCGATTGGTGTATTTCTTGGCGATGGAAATCACCAGACGCAGATTGGCCTCGGTCATTTCGCGCTTGGCCTTGCGGGCCTTGGCTTCGCCGGTGGCCATGCGCTTGTTGACGTCCTTGAGGTCTTTGAGGGGCAGCACCACGTTGCGCTGCAGTTCGATCAGTTTCTGCTGGACTTCCTGGATCGCCGGAGCATAACGCGCCAGGGTCTCGGAATAGTCGTGCCCAGCAGCGACTTCTGCGTCCACCCAGTCCAGATTGGTTTCGTTGCCAGGAAAGGTCTTGATGAAATGATTGCGCGGCATGCCGGCACGGGTCACACAGATCGCCATGGCCGCGCGTTCCTGGGCGCGGACTTCGGCGACCTGGGCGCGCAGCGCATCGGCCAGGCGTTCGACCATCTTGGCAGTGAATCGTACCCCCATCAGCTGTCCGTGGATGGCCTCCCGCGCCTGAACGTAGGCGGCCGAGCGGTAGCCCTCGGATTCGAAAGCCACGCGCATCCGGTCGAACCAGACCTCGACTTCGTCGAATACCTTGAGCGCCTTGGTGCGCAGGTATTCAAGCTGCTTGCTGCTCATGCCACCGGCCGGACCATCGTCCTCGTCCGAGGTCACCCCCGAACCGGCGTAGTCCTCGCCTTCTTCGTCGACCAGGCCATCGACGATTTCGTCGATTTGCGCGGAACCGTCACGCACACGGCGCACGTGTTCCAGGATTTCATTGACCGTGGTCGGACACGCCGCGATGGCCATGACCATGTGCTTGAGGCCGTCCTCGATGCGCTTGGCGATCTCGATCTCGCCCTCGCGGGTCAGCAGTTCGACCGTACCCATTTCGCGCATGTACATGCGCACCGGATCGGTGGTGCGGCCGAAATCCGAATCCACGGTGGTCAGAGCGGCCTCGGCCTCGTCTTCGACGTCGTCGTCACTGGCGGCCGTGGGCACGTTATCGCTCATCAGCAGGGTCTCGGCATCCGGAGCCTGATCGTAGACCGAGATCCCCATGTCGCTGAACGTACTGATGATGCCGTCAATGGCCTCGGCGTCGACCAGATCGTCGGGCAAATGATCGTTGATTTCACCGTAGGTCAGGTAGCCGCGATCCTTGCCGAGCTTGATCAGGATCTTCAGGCGATTGCGGCGGGCTTCTTGTTCCTCGGGCGTCATCTGGCTGCGAGACGGGCTGTCCTTTTCGCCCTTGGCACGCTTGCCGCCGCGTTTGGGCAATGGCTTGAGATCGGGAATGACCTCGCCGTCCTCGACATCGTCGTCCACGTAATCGCCACCGTCATTGCCGGCATTCTTGGCCGGACGGCCAGGCTTGCGTCCCGAAGGCGCAGCCTTGGGCGCACGCGGCTTTTCTGCAGCGGCCTTCTTCGCCGCCTTTTTGGCCGCAGCCGGCTTGTCAGCCGATGCTTTCTTGGCGGCCGCAGCCGGTTTGTCAGCGGATGCTTTCTTGACAGCCGCAGCCGGCTTGTCAGCGGATGCTTTCTTGACAGCCGCAGCCGGCTTGTCAGCCGATGCCTTCTTGGCGGCCGTCTTGCGAGCGGTCTTTTTCGCCGCGACGGCCTCGGGCACCGCAGCCACCCTGGCCGACTTCACCTCGGCTTCGGGCGCGACGCCTTCGGCCTTGGTTTTTTTGGCAGTCGTTTTTTTGGCGGCCGCAGAGGCCTTGCCAGTTCCTTGGGTCATGTGTGGATTCCGTAAGGGTGGAGCGCAGGTTGTCCCACGATACGCGACAACTTATTGAAAACCATATAGTTTACTGCATCCAGCAGGTCGTGGCACCCCCCACAGCGCCACGCCCCTGCCGCACGCCTCGCACAAGGCCGGGCCTTGGCGGATGCGACACGATCTGGCCCAGCATCATCGCGCCTTCAGCCGGGCCAGGCGGCGGCTGAGTTCCTGATAGCGGCGGCGGTCTTCTTCCGTCGCCAGCCCGGATTCGATCAAACGATCGCACTGTTCCTGCACCGTCTGTCGTTCGATGAGCCGCAACGCATCATCCCATTCGGCCTGCGGGTCGGGCAGATCCCCTGCCAGCAGTTCGGAGGACAGATCCTGGATCGCCCGTGCGAGGTCGGACTCTGGATCGGCCGCCTGCAGCAGCGCTCCCGCGTGTGTGGCACCGCATGTGCTGGCCAGACCGATCAATTGCCTGACGAGACCCAGATGGGGATGATGGGACAATAATTCAAGCTGCTGATCCCCCAGCCCCGCGACCAGCGCCGGATGTGCCAACAGCAGCCGCAACAAGCGCCGCGCCATGGGGGTGACCTGACGCGACCCACCGCCCCGGCGCGAGCGCCGCCCTGCACTCCGAGGAGCCTGCGGCGGCGTTCCGTCCAGCCAGGGTGGCAGGCCGTTCGGGTCCGTTCCCGGATCCCCGCCCTCTGTCCATGGGCTTGCGCCCGATGCCTCTGGGCGGCCAGCCACCGAGCGATCAGATCGCGCGACAGCAGCCATGCCGCCGCCCGACGAACCACCCTGCGGGGCTGGATGTTCCAGCCCCCGGGATACCCCCGGATTCCCGGGGGCTGGACTCGCGGCTGCCAGCAACTGAGCCAGTTCCTCGGGCGTCAGGCGAACGCGATGCGCAAATTCGCGTTCCAGCTGCAGGCGAAATCCACCTTCGGGCATCTGTGCGAACAGCGGCCGGGCCTCATGCACGCAAGCGGCCCGGCCCTCGGCTTCTTCCAGATTATGGCGCTGCGCCAGTTCATCGAGTATGAAACGCGACAACGGCAGGGCCTCGTCCAGGCAGGCACGCAGCGCCTGAACACCATGGGCCCGCACGTAGGAATCCGGATCATGCCCCTCTGGCAGGAACAGGAAACGCATCGAGACGTCTTCGGCCACCCAGGGCAGGCAGGCCTGCAAGGCCCGCCAGGCCGCCTTGCGTCCGGCACGATCGCCATCGAAACTGAAGACGATGCGATCACTGGCGCGGCGCAGCTTGCGCAGATGTTCTGGCGTCGTGGACGTCCCCAGTGTGGCCACGGCATTGTTCAGGCCATACTGGGCCAGGGCCACCACATCCATGTAGCCCTCGACCACCAGGACGCAGCCTTCGGCACGGATGCCGGCACGCGCCTCGTGCAGCCCATAGAGTTCGTTGCCTTTGGAAAACAGACTGGTTTCCGGGGAATTCAGGTACTTGGGCTCGCCCGGTTCGATCAGGCGACCGCCAAATCCAACCAGCTGACCTCGCTGGTTGCGGATCGGGAACATGACCCGGCTGCGGAACCGATCATGGCGGCGGCCATCGTCGGACTCGATCACCAGCCCCGATTCCAGCAGCGCAGGATCCTCGTAGTGCGTAAAGACCGCCGCCAGCCCACGCCGTTCGCGGCCAGCCCAACCCAGGCCGAAACGCGCGGCAATCTCGCCGCTCAGGCCCCGGCGCTTGAGATATTCAATGGCCTCCGGCGCCTGTTTCAGGGCGGCGCGATAATGCGTCTGGGCCTGCTCCAGGATGTGGTGCTGACGCAGGCCCTCGTCCCGGCGTTCGCGATCGGCACGGCGCTGGCGAGGGCTGCGGACATCTTCCGGCACCGTCATGCCGACGCTGGCGGCAAGGCTGCGCACAGCCTCTGGAAACGAGGCCCCGGTATGCTCGGTCAGGAAGCGCAACGCCGTGCCATGCGCGCCGCAGCCGAAGCAATGATAGAACTGCTTGGTCGGGCTGACGGTGAACGACGGCGTTTTTTCATTGTGAAAGGGGCACAAACCCAGCAGGTTTGCGCCCCCTTTGCGCAGCTTGACGTACCGGCCGACAACGTCGACGATATCAACGCGCGCGAGCAGTTCCTGGATGAAGGAATCAGGAATCAATCAATAGAGTCGCGGCGGCAGTTGTTGGCTGCGGATGCGCTTATAGTGGCGCTTGACGGCGGCTGCGCGCTTGCGTTTGCGTTCGGCAGTGGGCTTTTCATAAAACTCGCGCGAACGCAGCTCGGTCAGAAGGCCGGTCTTTTCGATGGTGCGCTTGAAGCGCCGCAGGGCAGCCTCGAAGGGCTCGTTTTCTTTGAGGCGGACAATCGGCATGTAAATCCTTGATAGCCTGTCAGGTGCGTGAACGCCAAAGCCAAAGAGCGGTGCGCCCACGGTGAAGTTAAAGGAAAATTTCTGATTAGACGAAAGATTCTAACATGAATCGGATGGCATGACTATCACCATGATATCGCCGAAACCATGGGACGAGGCCACCGACCACCCGTCATCCGCTTTGAATCCGGGGTCACGACTGCCCATCCGGATACGCCGTGCGCACCCCCTTGCGGATCCAGGCTTCCAGCTGATGCGGCCGCAGGCTGTCGTAGTCCTCGAAGGGTTGATGAATCCAGGGATTGGTCGGCAGATGTTCGACATGGTAGTCGGGCCGCACCTGCGAATGCCCCTTGACCCACAGCACCGCCGTACGCAGCTCGGTGATGCCAGGAAACTGCTTGAGCAGATGATCACGCACCCGGGTAAACGTCAGGCCTGTGTCCACCATGTCGTCAACCAGCAGGACTCGGCCATCCAGTGTGCCGCGCGTGATGGTGATGAACTGGGCAATGTCAAGCTGCCCCTGGACCGTGCCCGCCGCCTCGCGATAACTGCTGGTCGCCAGGATCCCCAGCGGCAGATCGTAAATGCGTGACAACACATCACCCACCCGCACCCCGCCGCGCGCCAGACAGAGAATCTTGTCGAAGACCCAGCCCGACTCATGGACCTGCAAGGCCAGGCGTTCGATCAGACCGTGGTACTGCTCCCAACTGACCCAGAGGTCGCGTTCGGTGCTCGGCGGCATGCTCATCGGTGTTTCCCCCGTTCGTATGAAAATCTCTGGCTGATCAAAAAACCGCAAGCGAACTTGCGGTTTTGTTTTTGTCCGGCGTATCAGCCCTGGAGAGGGTGACGCAAGACGATGGTTTCGAGCCGATCGGGACCGGTCGAGACCATGTCGATCGGCACATCGCAGACCTCGGCGATGCGTTCGAGGTAGCGGCGCGCATTGACGGGCAGCTTGTCGTATTCGGTGATGCCCACCGTGGATTCCGACCACCCGGCCATTTCTTCGAGCACGGGTTCGGCTTCGGCAGCGGCATGGGCGCCATAGGGCAGCACATCCAGGAATTTGCCCTTGTAGCGGTAGCCCACACCGATCTTGAGCTGTTCGACGCCGTCGAGCACGTCCAGTTTGGTGATGCACAGCCCCGTCAAACCGTTGATCATGACCGAACGTTTCATGGCCGCGCCGTCGAACCAGCCGCAACGACGCGGACGCCCCGTGACTGAGCCGAATTCCTTGCCTACCGTGGCCAGGCGCAGCCCGGTATCATCCAGCAATTCGGTCGGGAACGGCCCCGAACCGACCCGCGTGGTGTAGGCCTTGGCGATGCCCAGGACGTAGTCCAGGGCTTGGGGCCCGACGCCCGAACCCGCCGCAGCCGCGCCCGCCACGCAATTGCTGCTGGTCACGAAGGGATAGGTGCCGTGGTCGATGTCCAGCAGCGTGCCCTGCGCGCCTTCGAAAAGCAGGGTGTGGCCGGCTCGGCGCGCAATGTGCAGATTGCTGGACACATCGGCCACCATGGGTTCGAGTTGCGCGGCCTGGGCCATGACCAGGTCGCGCACCTGGGCGGCTTCTACCGGTTTTGCATCCAGGTAACGCGTCAGCACGAAATTGTGATAGTCCAGGACTTCGGCAAGCTTTTCGTCGAACACGGCCGGATCGTACAAATCCTGGACGCGCAAGGCGCGGCGCGCGACCTTGTCCTCGTAGGCGGGACCGATGCCCCGCCCCGTCGTACCGATCTTGCCCTCGCCCTTGCGGGCCTCGCGGGCCTGATCCAGGGCCACGTGGTACGGCAGAATCAAGGGGCAGGCGGCAGAAATCTGCAAGCGCGAGCGCACATCCAGCCCGGCGGCTTCCAGTTCGCCAATTTCGGCCAGCAGGGCCTCGGGCGACAGCACCACGCCGTTGCCGATGTAGCAAGTGACGTGCGGATGCATGATGCCCGACGGGATCAAGCGCAAAATGGTCTTGCGGCCATTGATCCACAGGGTATGGCCAGCATTGTGACCACCCTGGAAACGCACGACGCCCTGGGCCGATTCAGCCAGCCAGTCGACGATCTTGCCTTTGCCTTCATCACCCCACTGGGTGCCGATCACGACGATGTTCTTGCTCATAAGTCTGTCAAAAAGCGACGAAATGCCGCCATGGGAAACGGGTTAGTGTATACCATCGACGCGGGTACGCGGCACAGCCTTCAGGCTGTGCCATCCAGCGGCCGCAGCGCCCAGCCGTCGCCAGTGGCGGCCAATTCCTGATCCACGAAGAATTCGTCCGGGCATTGGGGTTCGCCCGGCAAGGACTGGATCACGACACGCCCCTGGTCACGCAGTTCGCGAATGGCCTGCGCCAGGGCAGGATCGTCGGACCAGGGCGCGCGAATGGCCCGCACTGGCTGCGCATCGGGCAGGCCTGCAGACAGCTTGCGCAGGTCCAGGCTGAATCCGGTCGCCGGACGAGCACGGCCGAATTTTCGGCCAATGCCATCATAACGCCCGCCCCGCACCAGGGCATCGTGCCAGCCCGCCGCGTAGATGGCAAACATCACACCGGAATGATAGCCATAGCCCCCGCCCATGTCCGCCAGATCCAGCGCGATCGGAGCATCCGGCAGCGCGGCGCACAAGGTCCGCAGACCATCCAGCGCGGCCCGCAAGGCCGGCAAGTCGGGCAGGCGCGCCCGGGCCTGATCCAGCACGGACAAATCGCCATACAGGGCCGTCAGGACACACAGCGCATCCAGCGTGTCGGCCCGCGCGCCAGATTCGGCGCACAGGGCCTCCAGGCCGGGCACGTCCTTGGCGCTGAGCAAGTCGAAGACCTTGTCGGCCGCCTCGGCCAGAGCCGGGTCGGCATCCACCAGCGCCCGCCCCACCCCGGGATGGTTCAGATCCAGGCGCGGCTGGCGCACGCCGGCCCGGCGGACGGATTCCAGCGCCAGGCGGATGGATTCGAGATCAGCCTGCACCCCCGCATGACCGAAGATTTCCGCGCCGATCTGCAGCAGTTCCCGGTCCGACAGCAGGCCCGCCGCCCGCGCATGCACGACCGGTCCGCAATAGCACAGCCGGGTCACGCCTTCGCGGTTGAGCAGATGGGCATCGATGCGCGAGACCTGGATGGTGATGTCGGCGCGCACCCCCATGGTCAGGCCCGAGAGTTGATCCACCAGCTTGCAGGTCCGCAGACGCAGGGCCTCGTCGTCAGCCGGCATCAGGGAATCGAGATATTCCACCATGGGCGGCGCGACCAGCTCGAAACCATAGGTCCGGTACAGGTCCAGCAATTCGCGGCGCAATTCCTCGATGCGGCGCGCCTCGGCGGGCAGGACGTCCGACAGATTTTCCGGCAACAGCCAGCTTGACATCATGGTCTGTCGATCCTCGTTCAACGCGCAGCGGGCTTGGCGCCCCGGACGCGATCCCAGAAGCGGAAGAAATCCGAATCCGGGCTCAGGACCAGCGTGCCGTTGCGGTCGGCAAAGGCCGATCGGTAGGCTTCGAGGCTTTTGTAGAAGCTGTAGAACTCGGGGTCCTGGCCGTAGGATTTGGCATAGATGGCAGCCGCCGTGGCGTCGCCTTCGCCGCGCTTGGCCTGGGATTCGGCATAGGCCTTGGCCAGGATTTCCTGGCGCTTGCGATCGGCTTCGGCACGGATGCGTTCACTGTCAGCCGCCCCACTGGCTCGCAGGCGATTGGCTTCCTGTTTGCGTTCGGCTTCCATGCGCCGGTAGACGGATTCGGAGATCTCGGGGGCAAAATCGATCCGACGCAGGCGCACATCGACCACGTCCACCCCCAAGGGCTGGGCGCGGCGCGCCACCGCAGTCTGGATTTCCTTCATGATGGTGTCGCGGTCGGTTGAGACGACCTGCTTGACGGTGCGCACGTTGACGGCCGCGTTCAGGGCGTCGCGGATCTGCGCCTGGAGGCGCTCGACGGCAGCATTGCTGTTGGCCCCGAAGGTGACGTAATACTGCCGTGGATCGGCGATGCGCCATTTGACGAACGAATCGATCAGCAGATTTTTCTTTTCGGCGGTCTGGATGCGTTCAGGGTCACGCGTTTCGATGGTCTGCAGCCGTTTGTCCAGGTAGACGACATTTTCGAAGGGCGGCGGGAACTTGAAATACAAGCCCGGCTTGGTGATGGTCTCGCGGACTTCACCCAGGGCAAACAGCAGCGCGGAATCGCGCTCGCGCACCACGAACATGCACGAGGACAGCACCGCAACCAGCACGACCAGGCCGACCAGGGCAGGAAAAAAGCGTTGCATCTTGGGCTCCTAGTTCGAATACGGGCTGGTCATCAGGCTGTCCAGGCCGGCCGGCACGCCGCGCTGCGGCACGCGGCTGGGACCCGATTGGCCCTGGGCAGCCTGGGCGGCCCCGGCAGCAGCCGATGCCGACCCGCCCGCAGCCCCGCTGTCGTGCGAACCCGATGACGCCGCGCCGCCGGCTTCGCGCGCGGCCTGGCCCATGATCTTGTCCAGCGGCAGGTAAAGCATATTGTTGCCCACCGAGGCATCGACCATGACCTTGGCGCTGTCGCTCAGGATGTCCTGCATGGTTTCCAGATACAAGCGTTCACGCGTGACGCCAGGCGCCTTGGCATATTCGGCGGCAATACTGTCGAACCGCGAGGTGTCGCCCTGCGCCTGGCCGATGACCCGGGCGCTGTAGCCCTCGGATTCCTGGATCATGCGGGCTGCCTGGCCCTCGGCTTCGGGGACGATCTTGCTGGCGTAGGCATTGCCCTCGTTGATCTGGCGTTCACGATCCTGCCCAGCCTTGACGGCGTCATCGAAAGCCGCCTGGACCTGCTCGGGCGGCTGGACGTTCTGGATGGCGACCGTGGCGATCTGAATCCCGGTCCGGTAGCGGTCCAGAATGGACTGCGCCAGGGAATGGACCTCGGACGCGACCTCGGTACGACCGGAATACAGGACGAAATCCATGGGTTTGCGTCCGACGATCTCGCGCATGGCGGTCTCGGCTGCCTGACGCACGGATTCATCTGGCTGGCTGGTATTGAACAGATAGGCAGGCGCGCCGTCGGGCAACAGCCGGTACTGCACCACGAACTGCACATCAACGATGTTCTCGTCGTTGGTCAGCATCAGTGATTCGGACAGAACCTTGTTGCGTGCCGAACCACGGAAACCCACCTCGAACGTGCGCAACTGGGCGATATTGACGGACTGCGCGGCCTCGATGGGATAAGGCAGGCGCCATTGCAGACCGGGATTGAGCGTCTTGACGTACTGCCCGAACCGGGTGACGACGGCCACCTGGCCTTCCTGGACGATCAGAAAGCCGCTGGCCAGCCACAGCAGCACCGCTGCCACGACCAGCAACAGCACGAAGCGGGGAGAAGGGCCCGGCAGGGGCGGCAGGCCGCCACCCGACGGCGAGCGGGGGCCGCGCCCACCCGGGCGACGGCCAAACAGGCCATTCAGGCGCTTGCTGAAATCGCGCCAGACCTCGTCCAGGTCCGGGGGCCCGGCAGACGGGTCGGGTTTGCCGCGCGGATCATCGTTCTGGTTCTGGTTGCCCCGCCCCCAGCCCGGATCATTCAGGTTGAACAGTTTCATCAAACGCATTGTTTCCCGTAGGCTCCCCACCAAATTCAACGATCGACTGCCGCAAGCCGTCCAGCCCGCTGCGTTGCAGGGCGCTGACAAAGACTCGCGCAATCGTACCATGTTCGTTTCGCTCGACCCGGGGTTCATATCCAGCCACGTCGATTTTGTTGTAGACCAGGATCTGCGGGATTTCGTCGGCCTGAATATCGTGCAGGACCTGATTGACCGCCATGGCCTGCTCGTCGCGCTGCGGGCTGGATGCATCGATCACATGCAGCAGCAGGTCGGCATGCACGGTTTCTTCCAGAGTGGCCCGGAAGGCGGCAATCAGCATGGGCGGCAGGGAACGGATGAAACCCACGGTATCGGACACGACGACCTGGCCGGCGCCTTCGATCCAGACGCGACGGGTCGTCGTGTCCAGCGTGGCAAAAAGCTGGTCGGCCGCATAGGCATCGGCACGGGTCAATGCATTGAACAAGGTGGATTTGCCTGCATTGGTATAGCCGACCAGGGACACCGACAGGGTCTTGCCACGCACCCGGGCGCGGCGCTGGGTCAGGCGCTGGCGCTGGACACGGTTCAGGCGTTCTTTCAGGGCCCGCACGCGCAGGCCGATCAGGCGCCGGTCGGTTTCCAGCTGTGATTCACCAGGGCCACGCACGCCGATGCCGCCGCGCTGGCGTTCCAGGTGGGTCCACATCCGGGTCAGGCGGGTGGACAGGTGCTGCAACTGGGCCAGTTCGACCTGCAGTTTACCTTCGTGGCTCTTGGCGCGCAGCGCGAAGATGTCCAGAATCAGCGCCACCCGGTCCACGACGCGGACTTCGAAGTGGCGTTCCAGATTGCGCTGCTGAGCCGGGGTCAGCGCCTGATCGAAGAGCACGACCTGCGCCCCGGTCGCCTTGACCAGGGCAGCGGCCTCTTCGATCTTGCCCGAACCAATGAACCCCGCCGCATCCGGCCGACTGCGCCGGGCGGTAAGGACTTCGACGATGTCGGCCCCGGCCCCGCTGGCCAGCATGAGAAATTCCTCGGCGTGGGCCTGATAGTCGGGTTCGCCCAGATCCACACTGATGACCAGTGATTTCATGATGCCCACATCGCGGCCTGCACGCCGTCCACAAAACGAATGCCCGCCTGTGCAACGCACACGGCGGGCGGACAGGCAGGCAGCGGCCGCTTATTCAGCAGAGCCATCCACCTGGAATGAAACGGGGCGGGCAGGCACGACGGTGGAAATAGCGTGCTTGTAAACCATCTGGGTGACCGTGTTGCGCAGCAGCACCACGTATTGGTCGAAGGATTCTACCTGACCCTGCAGCTTGATCCCATTGACCAGATAGATCGAGACGGGCACATGGTCCTTGCGCAAGGCATTCAGGAACGGGTCTTGGAGAATTTGCCCTTTGTTGCTCATGGACGAGACTCCGGTTATTGAAGTTATGGTGGAGGATCTATTTTAATGCGTTTGAATATTGCTGCATTGCAGCGCTGTCAGACCTAGGCTGACAATAACACACGCAACGCGGTGCACAGGCGCGCGCACTGTTCCGGCGTGCCTACCGTGATGCGCAGATGCTGATCGATGCGCGGGATGCGAAAATGCCGCACCAGGATACCGGTCTGGCGCAGACCGGCGGCGATCTCGGCCGCATCGTGGCCCGGATGGCGGGCAAAGACAAAATTGGCCTGCGAAGGCAGCACCTGGAACCCCAGGCCGCGCAGATCCTGCACCAGCTGTTCGCGGGCATCGATCACAGCGCGCCGGGTATGATCGAACCAGGTTTCATCCTGGATCGAGGCCTGCGCACCTGCCAGGGCCACGCGATCCAGCGGATAGGAATTGAAGCTGTCCTTCAAGCGCACCAGCCCAGCGATCAGGTCGGCGCGCCCCAGAGCATAACCCACCCGCAGGCCCGCCAGAGAACGGGACTTGGACAAGGTGTGAACCGCCAGCACGTTGGGATATTCCCCGATCAACGCAGCAGCGGATTCGGCACCGAAATCCACATAGGCTTCATCCACGACCACCGCACTGTCGGGGCGCGCCCGCGCGATGGCGGCGATCTCGTCCAGCGACAGGGCCAGGCCAGTCGGGGCGTTCGGATTGGCAAAGATGATTCCGGCCGGCTCCGGATCGGCCGGCCCGGTGTAATCCGCCACCCGCAAGGCGAAATCCCCGTCCAGCGGAATCAAGCGGTGCGGCACGTCATACAGGCGGCAGTAGGTCTTGTAGAAACTGTAGGTCACGTCGGGTAGCCACAGCGGCCGCCCCCCCCGCAGGAACAGCGCATTGAACACATGCGCCAGAATCTCGTCGGACCCATTGCCCAGAAAGACCTGATCAGGCGCCAGACCATAGCGGTCCGCAATCGTACGACGCAGGTCCAGCGCCTGGTAATCGGGATACAAGCGCAGTTCATCCGACAGGGCAGCACGCATCGCCTCGATCGCCCGGGGCGATGGACCATACGGATTTTCGTTGGTATTCAGTTTCAGCAGGTTCGGAATGCGGGCCTGTTCCCCCGGCACGTAAGGCACCAGGCCGGCAATGTGATCGCTCCAGAGCGTGCTCACGACTCATCCTTCAGGTAGGGGTTATGCGAGGACTTGAATTCCACCGACAGCGGCGTGCCGGCCAGTTTGAAGGCGTCGCGGAATTGGCCTTCCAGGTAGCGGCGATAGGAATCGGGCACTGCGTCCAGGGCATTGCCGTGGATGATGATGCGCGGAGGATTCTGCCCGCCCTGGTGGGCATAGCGCATCTTGGGGCGGAAAATGCCCTTGCGCGGTGGCGGCTGCTGTTCCACGGCCGCCCTCAGGGTGCGGGTGAGTTTCGGCGTGGACAGCTTCGCAAAGGCGGCGGCATGCGCGGCATCCACGGCCTTGAGCACGGGACCGACCCCCTGCCCCTTCAGGGCCGATAGGTG